>CAXQWT010000021.1:0-19242 GCA_964227855.1 Salipiger bermudensis
ATCGGAAGCAAAAGATGACTCAAAAGCAAGCACAAAACAATGCTAGCCGTAGTTCGCATGAACGGGCGACACTGTCGTGAATTATCAAACAGACGCTTCTTTGTCTCATCAAGATTCATCCGAAGATGGTTTCTCGCCCTTACCTGAACTTGGAGGTGGTCCACGCTTTTTCTGTGGTACCATTTGACGAACTGGCGTGATGGTTGCTGTCTTAACTTCCTTCGGTTGTGTTGAGAGAGGTGTCAAGCGCTGAACCGGTCGGAGCATGGCGGTCTCGGATTCCTCTCCATCCTCCGTTGACTCCTTTGAAACGACATTCAGTGCAGTCAGTGTACCTTGGACCGGTCGAAGTGTGGCTGTTTCAGTCTCAGCCTCGACGACGTCTTCAACAACTTCTTCCATGACCTCTTCAACTTCGGTTAGGTCTCGCTTGGAGATGCGTGCCTCATCGTCACTGGTTCCAAATTGGCCATCATCACCAGGTTTGATGCTGACTTCCACGGCACCAACTGGAACGACGATCTCTTCAGCAGGGAGTTCTTGTGTCGGTTGAACGACCGGAACCGGTGTTTGTGGTTGAAGTGGCATTCGGACCTGACGCTCGATTGGTTTTGGAAGGACCTGTCCTGGTTGGGCAGAACCGATTGGAGCCTTGACAGGTCGCAATGTTGGTGCTTGACCGAGTGGCTTGGCACCACCCATTGGAGCACGCATTCCACCCATGCCCATACCTTGGCCTTCCATGCCTCCTCCGAGGGTTCGAGTCATACCGCTCATGGCAGGGGAACGAGCGCCGAGTGTGGATGGGTCTTGACCCATTGGCATCGATGCAGGTGCTTGACCTGAGATGGATTGCATCCACTTCTGTCGCTTCTCTGCCCGAGTATCGGTCTGTTGAAGGTCAGCGAACTCTTGTTCTCGGCTTTGCAATTCAGCTTCAGAACTATCGATTTCTCCTTGAATCTGTGATGTGATGGCATCTCTCATCTTGCTCTCGGCCATTTCACGGAAGGAATCCATCTTCTCAGCAAGACTGTTGAGGCGGTCACGAACTTCGGCACGCTTGAGGCCGAGTTGGGCCTCAATTTCAGCACGGATGGAGGCCTCTCGCTTGCGGACATCGATGAGTGCCTTGTTGCGCATGATCTCCTCGCGCTTGTCGAGTTGACGTTCGAGTTGAACAGCAATCTCCTCTTGCTTGCGGGTACGGAATGCTGCAAGTCGCTCTTCCATATCGACTTCGAGTTCGAGAGCAGTCTCCTCTTTGAGTAAATCAAGGTCGGTTTCAAAGGTCAGACGCTCGTTCCGCAGTTGTGCATCCAATTCAGCCATGATGGCCTTACGGGCAGCTGTTTCACGGGATTGGAATTCGATTTCAAGACGTTCTGCCCAATCGGTTCGCTTTGCTTCGTATTGTTCCTCGAGTTGACCACGGAGTTCGGTTTCTCGCTCAAAGCGGAAACGAGCAAGTCGGTTTTGGATTTCTGCTTCACGAGTGTTTCGATACGAGATGAACTCCTCATCGGACCGTCGTGCAAGTTCAGCCTCAAGTTCGGTCTTGAGGACCTTGGAGATGTCCTCGACCGCCTTCGAGAAGGTGATGTCGTATTTTTCCTTGAGACGACCCTTACGCTCGCTGAGTCGCTCGGAATGTGTCGCCTCGATTTGCTTCTGAATTTCGACTCGCAATTCATCTCGACGACGAGCAATGGCAAGTTCAACGTCTTCACGCATGCGCTCTTCGAGATCCTCTGTTTCTTGGCGAAGTTGAACTTCAAGTTCCTGTTGCAGTTGTTGAGCAATGTCTTCCTCAAGACGGAGACTTCGACGGTCGTATTCTGCTCGGAGACGGGCTTCACGGTGTTGAAGGCGGTTACGGAGTTGTTGTTCAAGGCGAGTACGGATGCCACGTCGGAGTTGCTCTTCTCGCTCAACTAAGCGAGCGTTATGGCCTTCTTCCAAGGATTCTACTTCCCTGTTTTCCATTTCAACAAATCGAGATTCCATTTGTTTTTCGATGTCTGCTTCAAGTTCACGAATCTTTCTCTGAAGGCGTTGATTGTATTCAAGGGAGAGACGCTCCTTTTGCAAAGCAAGGCGTCGACGATGTTCGTCTTGGAGTTGGACTTCGATAGATTGCTTGATGGTCTCCTTGTGCTCTTCAAGGCGACGGTCGTGTTCGTGCTCGAGTTGATTTTGAAGGTTGGAAATTTCTCGACTCAATCGAAGATCAAGTTGCTCTCGCATGCGTGTTTCTTCTGAGGCGAGGGCTGAACGTTCCATTTCAGCCAGTTCGACTTCCATTTCGGAACGCATTTCCTTTTCTAGGGCATCCAATGTGAGTTCATGTTGAACTGCAAGGTCGTTTGCGATCGCATCTTGCATAGCGGAAACTCGCTCTGAAATGGCTTGTTGGCGGAGTCGACGCTCTCGACGAATATCGGCCCGCATGCGTTCTTCCTGACGGAAGCGAGCGCTGGTAAGAAGGGCTTGATCAGTGGAGACTGTTGGCGTAGAGGTGAATTGGCTACGCAATGCGGCAAGGCTTAGACGGTCCGCGTTGGCTCGCTTCTTTCGAGCAGCGTCCAAAGCATCATCCTGCCTGCTCTCGCTAGCACTCATAACATCCCATCCGGATGCGTATCGACCTTTCTTCCTACATAAGGTGCGCGACGCTCATCATGAGCAAAAGCGCGATTTAGAGATGGAATTTAGATGCGCAGTCAGGCTTCTTCGTCGCTCGAAACTACAGGTGGTTGTGGCTTGACAAGGTAATAGATTGCAAACATGGCTGAAGCAAAGAACAACCAACCTGCGGGGGCAATATCACCACCGAGTTGAAGGCTAACATCGGAAACACCAGTTCGTATCAAGGCCCAAACGATGGCAACGAGGAGACAAATCATTTGGATGATGGACAATTTCATGTCCAATCCATGCTTAAGTTTGGACAATCGACGATTCGAAATCATCAAGGCCCCTGAGATGAACATAATCGGAAGAATCAGAGCGTCAAGCCCAGGCGTTGCATGGCATGCGTAATCAACGCCTTCACCCAAACAGATTTCCGCATTCTTGAGATCTGGACCAACGTTAAGCAACGGCTGCAGCCAAATGAACCCCGCTGAACTCATGAGAACCATGGCGTTTCCTGGTGAGGAAAGACCGTGAAAGTACGGTAGATTGCTTCCTTCTTCATGTTGGAAACGAGCCAGTCGAAGCATGCCTGTTGCAATGATCCAGAATCCAGCAACTCCCAATGAAAGCGTCCACAATGGAGTCGCTTCACCCCAGCGGCCGAACATGATGAACATCATCAATGCAGGTGCGACGCAAAATGAGAGACAGTCGGACATGATATCCAGCGAACCACCAAGCAACTTCTGCTTCGAATAGCGACGTGCTACCGGACCATCGATGATGTCACCCACTGCTGAGATAAAGATGCACAGCATGGAAGCCCAGATGTACTTCGTAGCCAAACCTTCTGAATACGGGTCGCTCAATGTGTCATCAACAGCGAGAATCAAGAAAAAGATGGACAGTGTGCCAAACATGGCATTGCCCAGTGTGATGTAATCGGCAATTCCGGTAAGCTTGAAGGTCGACTTCATCTCATCAACTCAGAAACTCACTTTGAACGCTGTTTCACAAGCAGGACAATTGATGGTTCGCTGGCCTGGTCGTTGTTTCATTCGCAATCCACGATTGCACGATGGACATTCGATTTCAACTCTGATCACCTTTGCAGTGAGCGTGAATTGTGTCTCGCATCCTCCGCAGCGCAATTCTGCAGGTCGTTCATCGATCCCAGCGATGAGAACTTTCGAACAGGAAGGGCACGAAATGCGTTCCTTCATCCATTGTGTTCGAGTTGGTTCATGGTCGGTACGAACGTTGGCTCCACAAAGTTCGCATTGTATTTCCCCGAGAGCAGAAGGTAACAACCCGTTGCATTTTGGACATGAGAGAGGTGGCGGTGCAATTCTAGACTCGACCGTGAATTCTTCGTCCATGATGGTCCATCCTGTCTTTGATTTTGGATTGTTCGCCTACTCAAGGAAAGTTTTCATTCCTTATCGTCCTTTTTTGTTCCCACCAGAATGATTTTTCCTGGAAGGAAATTCCAAGGTAGGTCCAATGGAATGTTGTACTCTTGAGCAAGTTTCTGCACCAATTGCTTGGCTCCGACCTGCCCTCGAGAATCGTTGAGATCAATGGAATGTACGTGGGTCAGTTTCGACAACTCTTCCAGTGGAGATGAAGTTCCTTCAGAAGTTGTTGTCCCCATCGAGGGAAGAGGGACTTCCTTGACCATTCTCCACCATCGGGCTCGGCCAACATCACGATGATTCTCAATGAGGCCAACCTTTACCAATCGCTTGAGGTGGTGATAGAGATTGTAGCGGTCGACGTTCAGTGCGGCTTGAAGTTGAACCGTACTCATCTCCTCGGATTGCGAAAGCGCTCGATAAGCGCCCTGACGGGTTGGGTGAGTCAATGCTGCTACCAACGGGTCTGTCCTCACTCTGCTCATCGGCTCACCGGTTTGGACTCAGCCTTGCTTAGGTTTCAATATATCCTCTCAATTTCGTATTTCGCTGAGTTGTTTTCGTCCGGTCTGAAGTGCAACCAAAGTGGCTTCCCACATCGCGATAAAGGTGTTCTTGACCAAGGTCAGGGTTCCCGTACCCTCCGCAAGTCGCGCTCCATTGAGAATCACGAGGATCACCGACGCCTCATGGACCAGTACACCGACCCACAAGGCATCATAGAAGCCATTGATGACCGCATACACCAGCGTTATGGTGACAAGAATGGAAAAGGAAAGGTTCTGACGGAAGTTGCGTTCGGTTCGACGAGCCAATTTGAGAAGGTCAGCAAGCATCCGCGGGTCATCGCCAGGAATCATCACGTCAGCAGCCTCTACGTTAACCGATTCACCTGAACCAACGGCAACGCCGACATCGGCAACTGCCAGTGCAGCCGCATCGTTGAATCCATCACCGACCATCATTGTCACCTTGATGTCTGAGCGGTGACGTACGACCTCGACCTTGTCTTCAGGTGATTGGTTGCCAAAAGCGTCTGTCTTTGAAAGCCCAACGGAGGATGCGAACCGGTCGACAGCACCTTGCTGGTCACCGGAAAGAATCTGAACGTGAATGCCCATTTTATGCAGTTCAGGAATCAATTCATCAGCGCCTTGACGGGTATCGTCATGGATGAATGTGAACAGTGCAACGCACTTCCCACCCTTCGCAAGGACAGAGGCTCCATGTCCTTTAGACTCAGCGAGTTCAACTTCTTCTTTCAGATCATCAGGGATCTCAATACCGTATTCTGAAAGGGCGTCTGGACGAAGCATAAGCACTTCCTCCCTGTTTCGCATCGCTTGAATTCCAGCATTGACGTCTTTGATTTTCTTGACCTCAACAGGTTGTATGTTTTGTTCTTCTGCGAACTCTCGTAGTGCCTCGGCATATGGGTGGGATGAACGGGCTTCGATTCCTGCAGCTAGAGCCACGGATGCTTCACGTCGACGCCCTTTCGCCATCACAACTTTGCCAATGGAGGGTTTTCCGGAGGTGAGAGTACCTGTTTTATCCAAGAACACATGGTTGACTCTCGCAAGCCGCTCTAGGACGTTCCCTCCACGTGCAATGGCTCCCATATGGGCTGAATTTGCCAAGGCAGCAGCGTGAGGGACTGGGGCAGCCAAAAGCAATGCACAAGGACAAGCAACGACCCAAAGCAAGAGAACGATTTTCCAGTTATCAGGATACAAAAACCAGTAGACTCCGAAGGCGCCAAACAGTACAACTGGAACCCATATGGCTGTAAATCGCTCGATCGATGCTTGCAAACGAGGAGGTTCATCTCTGAAGGTATGGACCGCTTCGATCAATTCGAACAATTGTGTTTCCTCTCCAACAGCTTCGACTCTAAGAATGACCGGGCCGCGAGCAAGAACGAGGCCTGCTTGGACAAAGTCTCCCTCCTCAACATCAACAGGAACCGATTCTCCTGTCAACGGCGCCTTGTTCAAAGCACCACGACCCTCAACAATACACCCATCAGCTGGAACGAGTTCACCGCTTCGTATCTCGATAAGATCGCCTTTTGAGAGGAGGTCGATTGGAATCTGTTCCGGTTCTGAGTCAGCATGCCCACTTGCTGGTGTCATGGAAGGCGCCATCTTGGACGGAGCAACAATTTGGATGGCCGAGGGCGTGAATGTTTTCTTTTCTGGAACTCTTCGAGCAACTCTTGGGAGTCGGTCAAGTCCACCTTGCATTGCTTCCCTAGCTTTCATCAGCGCATCACCCTCAAGGTGTGCGGTAAGTGCGACGAGAATAGCAACGATAAGGGCCTCTTCCCACATCATCAAACCACACGCACCGATGACAGCCAAACTGGTGAGAACTTGGAATCCAAGTTGTCGATTAACAATGCTTGCAATGGCTTCCCTGAACATCTGATAACTTGAAACGATGATGCCTGGAATGGCAATCGCTGCTGGAATCCAACCTTCAATGCCAATCAATTCGAGGATGATGATAAGAAACAAAAGAGGTAATGCAAATGCAGCACCAAGGAGCCGAAACTGATCCGGACGAAGTCGATTCGACGTCGTAGCGACATATTTTGGCTGAGAGCCACAGACGAACTCGATGGCCTCATCGCGCTTCCTGAGAAGGTCCTGATCACCCCTTGTTACCATTTGCAACAGAATTCGGCCATCCTTTTCGATGTCAGCATCAAGGATACCAGGTTGAAGACGGAACAATTTCTTCAACTCTCGAAGTGTTGTATTGTTGCGTTTGGCAACGCTGGCTGCTTTGACGCCTTTGAGATGGTGATGTTCGGTATCTGGTGCGTGACCCAATGAACGTAGAACATTGGATACTTCGGAGAGAGCTCCTTTCTCCAAATCGACCGAGAGTTTGACCTCGCCGCTTGTTGCAGAGACCACTGGAGAGGATACTTGAGGCATGAGGTTCAATGCCTTTGTAGCCTTACTTGCACAATCAGGGCAGTCCATACCGATCAGTGGCCACTCAACGGTGTAATCGCCTGTGGCTTGCATGACAATTTCTGCGTCAAGAATGACAACGGAATCGGCCTTTTGCTCTTCTTCGGCAGGCGAGACTGGGGCCTCAACGGGTTTGGATGGGGTTTGCACCACATCATCCTCGAGGGAAAAAAACACGTCGCTGTCGCCTTCCCCCATGACAAATTCCTCGTGTTCCTGTTTGATTAAGGCTGTTATGGAATGATTTCAGCGAAGTGAGAATCTTCTTGAAACATGAGCGATTCGTTCCGCCATGGAGTGGCTTCCGCCGGGATGGTGTCCTCGTGTTGTCGCTTTCGACATCGATGGAACCTTGACCGACGAAAACAAACGTTTGGACATGCACGCTGTTGAAGCATTACGTCGACTCGAAGATGCGGGTATCCCCGTGATTCTAGCAACGGGAAATGTACGTGCTATTACATACGGCCTATGGCGATTCATCGGCTTGAGCGGTCCAATGTGTTGTGAGAATGGGGGCGTATTGTGGCATCCTGATTGGGATGAACCACTGGTTCGAGCATCTGGCGATGAAGCAAAACATGCTGCAGAATGGCTTGAATCACAGCACTCAGAAATCGATTCGAATGGAATTCAAACCAACGCTTGGAGAGAGAGCGAATGGTGTCTGTTCGCAGATGAAGATCTTGAATTGGTAACTTCATCCATCGAAGGGAGCGACTGGTCCAATCTTGATGTTGTCCGAACTGGCTTTGCCATTCACTTGATGGAACCACATCTCTCCAAGGGTAGTGGCCTTGAGTTGATCTTGAAGCGCATGGGCCTTGAGGCGTCTGACCTTCTGTCCGTGGGCGATGCTCCCAATGATTTGACCATGTTTGCGATGTCGGGCTGGTCTGTTGCTGTAGGGACGCCGTTCGCAGACGTTCGAGATGCTGCTGATGTCGTGTCTCCATATCCAAACAGTGCGACCATTGCTCCGCTTGTCGATGCTGTCCTTGCAGTTCATTCGGCTCAAGAACTATGACTTGGTTTGAAGTCGTCGATGCATGGTCACCTACGTGGTCGATTCAAATTGCTTCATTCACATGGGTGGAATGGCTTCAACGAGCATCCTCAACGATTTGAAATCAGCCTTGAAAACGATGCACGTCACTAAAGGTGTTCATGGGGAAATCCAAAACGTTCGCTACCAGCGATGGAAGCAAAAACCCAACCTCTTGAATCACATCAAACCGTTGTTAACCACACATGAAGTGTCCGACGACCAAATTCGTGGATTGGGTGCAAAGATCGGTGAGAGAGCCTCGCCGCAAGATGTGGACCTTTCGCTTATGGTCCTGGCTCATGAAATGCAACGAGACGGCCATCACGTCGTTCTCGTAACAGACGATTTCAAAATGGCAAAGGCTACCGAAGAACATCAACTTGCAAGCGAAGTGTGCCCCCCATCGACCTTCTTTGAACGACTGTCAACCAAAGCAAAAGAAAAGCATGCTTCCGAATTGCGTCGACTCGGACGAAGAATTCGTGCTGCAGAAATGCAGTATGCTATCAGTCGAAGAAACGAATACGACGTTCAAGCAAAGATTACCTGGATGGTCGATTCATTGCTTTCCAGTGCACCCTCTAAGCCTGCGAAAGCACCGGTTCAAACCAGTGGAAATTCGAGCGTTAACCTACTCAATGAACTGCATCGAATGATCAACGGTGAGGAAATCAAAACAAGTCTTCGAAAAAAATTGACACCTCTAAAATCGAGTTGTCAAACCATGATGGAATTGGAGCATCATGTCGCCCAATTGAAGCAGAAACTTTCGAAAGAATCCCTCGATGAGATCATTGCCGAAACACAAACCATGATTGCTGATTGTTTGGAAAATGCAGGTATCGACCTCGCACCGTTGGACCGTGAACTCGTTGATGTTGCTCATCGATTCCATTCACGAATCCTCGTTCGTGCGGAAATGGCTCTCGCCATTATGAAGCGAATGAAGGGTGATGCGGTTGGTTCACATCTTCACCTCTCAACCGCTTTGTTTCAAGCCACACACGTTGATGATGACACGATCGAAGCCCGGATTCTTGCGCGATTAGCCGTTCTTGCTCTTTCAACGAACAAGTTTGAGAAGGCCATTCGCCTCTCAACCTCATCGCTTGGACTCCGAACACTGAGCGTACCAATGAAGCTCAAGCAGCACATCGTCCAAGCAATGGGGCTGTATTTGGCTGAACAATCCACTGAAGGGAACTTGAAGCAGGCTCAATCAATCGTCCAAGATGATGTGGCTATGGCTGCTCAAGCACTCACCGAACTTGGGGAATCCTTCCTTGCTTTGAATCGTCCCGACTTTGCTATCGAACTGTTTGATGAAGCACTTGAATGCGTTTCATCTGAACAGAAAATGAGTGAGGAACTTGGCGAGTTGATTCTCCTTGCTCATCGGGCGATGGAGGATGATGATGACAACGAAATCGAGGGCTTGCGCCAAATCCTGGACCAGATTCATCAGCAGACGGTTGAGCAAGAGAAGCAAGTCGAAAACGTCGTGGAACAAATTAGCAAACGGCAAGAGGATTCCAATGAGTTGGTCGTTTCCAACGATTGGCAAGATTCCAGTGCAGTCCTCAACGATGAACGACCTCTCTACATCTCCAACGTGGTTGGAGATTCTACGGAAGAGCAACTCATTCTCGCTCAGCATCCCTCCTTAGGTAGTGTTGGTATTTGGTTGCCAGCGAAAGCCGATGCACCTCAGCCAGGAGCCAAGATTACCCTGACTAACGGTCGGGTCAAGATCGCAGAACCTCCGAAGGATGTTGCCGAATCCTATGCGATTCGTGCACTCATCGCCATTGAATTCCCGGAAAGTCTGGTGTTTCAATCGTTAACAAGCGATGCGCAGGAAGAACTCGAAGAACTGTAAAATCGTGGTGCCGGGGGCAGGATTCGAACCTGCGAAGCATTACGCAGAGGATCTTGAGTCCACCCCCTTTGACCGCTCGGGAACCCCGGCACTTATGCTCCCCTCGATGGTCTTCTTCTTGACTATTCCTCTTGTTCAACATCATCCAAACCAGAGGGCCGTGGTGGAGGAAGGTCCTCTTCTTCGTACTCTTCGTATTCATCGTAAAGAGACTTGATTCGTTGTTTCCGCATGAGGATCGATGCGATGACAGCTCCGGCTGCAAGGAGGACAAGAAGTACATTGAGCCCTAGTTCAGAATTCGAGGATTTATCATCCATGTCTTCAGCCAAGACGTCAGCCATTGGAACCGGTATCAGCAATGGGTCATCATCCAATTGAATCACCATGCCGAGTCGTCCTGAAGTCCACGCTTCAACGGTCCAGACTACGCTGCCTTGTTCGTCTGGTTCAAGGAAGAAGGTCGTGTTTTCCAGCACCAATCCGTCTGCATCCATGAGAGCGACATCGGTCGAACCGTTGAGGAATCCAAGATTCTCCAAGGTGAATTCAATGGTGATCATTTCTCCAAGAACGGGCCGATAGGGTGTTGCTTCAATTGAAACTGGAGTCGGTTCATAGGCCATCCAAACGATGTATACATCCAATGGCATCAATTCAGTACCTTGCCCTGACAGAAGATTTCCTGCTCGATCATTGTGCGAGAACCACATGCTAAGTCGGTCGCTCTTTTCGAACGTAGCGCCTTGTGATTCGATATCCAGCATTGTTGAGAATGATGCGATGTTGCCTGTTGTTCCTTCATGGACCATCGGAATTGATGCCAAAGAATCAGGGACTACAATTCCGCCGCGAACAAAGCACCAATGCAGTTGAACACCTTGTTTGGGCACTCCAAAGTCGTCTTGGATGGAAATCTGTACTGGAATATCGTTGATTTGTAAGGAATCCAAATTCGTCAACAGACCTGGTTCAACCGATACAGTAGGAGATTGCGAATCAAGAAGCAGTTCAACGAGAATCTGATTTTCAACATCAAACACTGTGCCAGTCATTTCAATCTTCAATTCACCCTCACCTTGAGGGAGCGTAGTTTGGTTCACAACCAAACGATGGCGGCTTAATCCTTGACTGTCGACGAATTCTGCTGTTACGAGATGTCGAATGCCGAATGAAGAGATGTTGTAATGCATCCGCGTATCGAATGGAATGTTCAATGCTTGTTGTTGCGTTTCATGGTGCATAACGATAACATCAACGTCAGCGAAATCGTTTGGATGCAGCGAAAGCAGACCATCCTCAAGGACCCCAAACGGTGCAATGCGGTCGAAAACGGAATCAATTTGCAACTCAAGTCGAGTGTGCGTTGACCAGTTTGCAACCGTCAGATACGTGCCACCCAAGCCAACATCTTGGGCTTCATCGATGACTTTGATGGATGGCGTGAAGACCCCTCCGCTCCATTGATGCATGGCATCCCAACGAAGTTGAAATTCGACGTCTATGGTCCAACGCATGGTCAACTCATCTTTGCTCGTTGTGATCGTTGGAGGTGCAACAAAGCAGGTAACATCAGCAGTAATGTCGTGGAATCGTGAGGCATAGTTGATCCAGCAATCCTCATGCAGGGAATTCATCAAACCGATGTTGATTGAATCAAGACTTTCAATGCCGTTTCCATCAATAAGGTCGAACTGGAAGTGATGTTCTTGTCCAGGGAACAAGTTTCCGTTAATTGTATCCAATGTGATGGTGTTCATATCGAGAAGCGTCGCTTGTCGAGGTTGCACGAGGATGGTTGCAGCATCGTTTGCTTCTCCAAAAGATCCACCCGATTGCAGGGCGTTTCCTGCAAGGTCGTACCCCATGACAACGATGCTCAATCGACCTTGCGATGCACCAGGACGAAGAATGCCGTCGACATCCACCAATGGGAGATCGACTTCGGCTTGCAATGCACCACGATTGACGTTGGCTGTCATCGTCTGATATTCGCTTTCTTCCATGATGCCATTGCCGTTGGTATCGTCCTGATCTTCGGACCACGTGTAGACTGTGAGCGGTGTTTCCAGCCCTTCCGCATCCTCGACGTACAATCGCAATGGAACGTCACGATCTGGAAGCCATACATGGTTGTCAGCTGGTTGCAATCCACTTGGATCAAGAATTTCCAATCCAATCACATCGGGAGGATTCTTATCGTACATCACTTCAAAGTACGTCGATTCCGCTGTTTGGTCGAGCGATGTCGTCAAGGCAAGACCAGAAGGTCCACATCGGGTGAGGAGGATTCGTGCTTCCAATCGTGTATAACTCGGCAAGTCTTCAGCATCAGGGATGGACAAAGGAATGGCAAATCGACCTTGGCCATCAACGGTTGACGTATTAGAAATGGACCAAACGACCGGGTCCCCATTCCATGTGTCTGGACCATTCGGGTTCAATGGAGGCAGGGCATGAAGTTCAACCGTGACTTCAGCATCATCTTCTCCAACCCAAGCATCAGCAATACCTTGGTATCGAACCTGTCCTTGAACGGTGAAAGAGGTTCCAGGGTTGACGTGCAACGGCCATAATGGATTGGTCCAATCGTGTAAAGGCCGTCCACGTTGATCGTATGCAACAACATTGAACGCTTCCAGATCGTTCTCAACGTCGTTGTATGGCGTATTGTCCGAGTAAACCAATGGGCCCGTTTCTAGACCGTTTTCATCAATGGATGAGATGAACCAGTGCAAATCGTCGATGTCGTCGTTCAACCATGAGCTTTTGAAGACCCAAGTGATTGTGCATTCACTCTGTACGCATGTCGCATTGGATGTTGGTTGAAGGGCTGCATAACCTGCTCCCGCTGTTTGAATAAAACGAGGCGTTGAATCAAGGCGGTCAACTTCAACACTGATCCGTATTGATGCTTCATCATCGCTTGAGCCAATGGAGAGTGTAACGCGCTCCAGAGCAGGCGCATCCATCGTAGGATGCGTTGGGATCACACGTACGTGATTGGTTGTAATGCTACGAAGTGTGTTCGGTAACCAACGTGAGCCTGGTGCATCGATGACCGAATCAACGAGGTCGGGTTGACTTTCAACTTCAAGATCAACGCGGACACTTCCACGCTCTGTTTGGATACGGAACGGTAAATCGAGCAAGGCTCTGTCGTCTCCAGTATAGGACGCATTGAGTGCTTGATTGAGTTGGGAGTCGTTAAGTCCAAACTTCAGTTTTTCTTGCTTTGGAAGGGCGAGGACATCGTATGCTGCAAGTTCGGTTGGATTCGATGTGGAGAGGGTATAGATGGCATGCCCCCATATCCACTCGTTTGATGGGTCGGTTGAAACTGGTTCAAAGTATGGACACGTGTTTTCGATTACAATGTAACTTGTTGAATTCGCGGGAAGGGTTGAGAGTAGACTTCCTCCGAGATACACGTCCGTTTGCTGGGGTCCTGAACGTGCTTGGAGTGTGAATGAACCTTCGAACAATGGGCACACGTTTGGAATGCCCCAAGCGGTCATCGGCAATGCGATGAAGTGACGGAATCCATAAGTCGTCGAACTGGACGTATTGACGTACAATTGGCCGTCTTGAGTCGCGCCAATAATGTTCGTTCCGTTGACGATTGAATCAAACATCCTTTGGACACCGAAGTTCGAATCATTACCGGTTGGTGGCCAATCGATGGCAACAAGTTGGTTTTGTCCGATGGTCACATGAGGGCCTTTGGGAGGAAGAAGACAATGCGGTTCAAGGACAAGTGCCCTGAATGCTTCTCCTGAGTTTAGGGTAAAGGACCAAGGAGCGTACAGTTCTTTCTCAGAATTGACATTGTATTGATCGATCTTGACGGAAGGTGCACCTTGGAAATACTGGGTTGAACTCTGGGTAAACGAAAAGGAGTACAACGACAGATTTCCGCCAAATTGGTACAAGGTCACAGCATCATAAACACAGCCTGGACTGTGGATGAATTCTACTGTTGTGCCGGTTGTTGCTTGCAAGAAGCCATCCTGTGTCACATCGAAATCGCTCATTTCAGTGTTGTATTTCTGATGATATCGGCCAAAACTTTGCACAACACCAAGTCCCAACCGTTCAACGGTTGGTGTCAGGTAAGGGTTGTCTGAAACCATATGAGCCACAATTTGAACCGAAGGGTGCTCAATTGGATTCAAATCAACCGAGAATGGCATGATGCGTTGTTCGTATTCTGGTATGATGTCTCCATTCGCATCCAAGAGACTGAACCGAAGCGTCGTATTCGCAGGTTCATGAGCCAATCCATCGAGATAGCCGTAGCCGAAAACAGGATGTGGCGTAATGCTTGGTGAAACCCAATCGCCTTCCAACTCAAAGACGGCCACATCGATACCAGCATCATCGACATACCAGCCATCGCGTTCAACAAACTGGTCGGAGAAGAACGAGAAGCGAAGACGAACGGATTGGCCTGAAAGATTGGAAATGTCGGCTGTTTTCAATTCAAAGGGACGGAATGCACCACTTCCACAACCACCCGTCACCTGAGAACCATCGAGGAGTCCTTCGCCATAGAACGGTGAATTCGTGTTTACGGTCGATATTCGGTCATGGAAACCTCCTGGATCGGCTGGAAGATACCACCAATTGAGCCCACCATCGGTCGAGAGCGAAACAGCTCCACCGTCCCATGCTGCTTCGGTACAAATCCATTGACGGAAGGACAGTTGGGCCGTAACATTGTCCGGGAGGATGTACTCCGGTGAAATCAGATGTGCAAAGGAATTCGCAGCATACTGTCCGTTCAACTGAATGCCCACACCGTGTTGTCCAGAATGCCATTGCGTGGGTCCAAAGGTGGTATTTCCAAGCGTTCCATATGACCATCCAACCCCTCGGAAGTTTTCGATGGACCAACCCTCTGGCATCATGTGAGCATCTTCGAAAGAGTCCACATCGGTCACTGGACCGTTTACACCCATGGTTGAAACCCATTGCCACTGATTCGGAGCACTGACATTGTCCAACCAACCTTCTGTTGAACCGTTTTGATAGGTTGGTTGGGTTGTAAAATTACTGAGAACACGAATGACATGATTGGCTGTGTTGGCTCCAGAATGTAACTGCACATCATCGATCATGATGCCTTCCCAACCGTTTGCTGGCGCACCTCCTCCGTGATTGACGATTGCATCGGTTTGAACATTGAACTTGAGCAGAGCACTGGAGGCATTGGCGTGCGACGAAGCCGTAGCAGGTACAGGATAGAACATCGGAAGCCATCCAAACGATTCATCGTTGTAGATGACACCTTGGTATACCACTCCATTTCCAGGCAATCCTGGAAGAGGCGTAAGCAAGACCCAAGAGACACCTTGATCCATCGAATACCAGATGGTCATACCATCGTTGGTTCCACCTTCAATGTCCCAATTGGAACGGACTTCAAGTTCGATTGGATTGGTAAGGCCGGAGAAATCGATAGGCATCACTAGAGTTCCGTCAGCGTTCGGAGCGTAATCCCCGCTTAGATTCCCATGGAACCAAGCACCGGGCTCATCCCCTTGGTTGTGCCATGTGACGTTATCGATGAACCATCCATCGCGTTGAGCGCTCGATGCTCCAACAGCGATGCAAAGACGGAAACGCATGGTTTCACTGTTGGCAATGTTTGCCAATTGGTCTAAATCGAAACGGGAGGTGCGCCATTGCTCGTCATCTCCTGACCATATCGATGTAAGGGATTGGACCATGCTGTGATGAGTCGCAGTCACCGTATCGGAATACCCTCCATTTGGAACGAGTTGTTGCCAAGAGGATTGATTGTCAAGAGTATACTCGACCCATGCAGCATCATCGCTTGCCAACGAGCGCCAATGATCAAACGTCAACGACATGTTACTGATGAATTCAGGAGTTTGATAATGTGGAGAGATGATGCATCCTGAAGCATTCGCAGCGGTTGTCCGATAAGCAAGTGAATGGTTTCCATCTCTTGGAGTTGGCCCCGTTTGGAGGGAGGAGAGATTCTCAACGCCCCAGATTTCTCCATCTTGGCCCATCGTTAACCAACCGGAGGGGACCATCTTGGTCGCTTCAAAATCAGTAAGTGAACCTACGGAAGAGTCCGTTGCTAGAGAGAGTTGACCACCATGGGCTAGCGATGAGGTAAGGTTGTGTGTTCCATTTGCCCATGCGTTGGGAAGGCCAGCTCCGAAGTAGGTTCCATTCTCCTCAATGGTTTCCCAAACAGGTTCGATGGAGAGGAAACCGGACGTAATGCTGTGATTGGCAGGGACTTGGATCGATGAAATGTTGGCATCGACCGTGGTTTCGTTCGTGTCAGGTTGGAAAGTAACTGGCCCATAGGTTACGGTTCGTGATTGAACATAGGTTGAAGGCCCAACGAGGACAAGTAACAGCACAAGGAAGACAGCAGAAACGTGCTTCTTGGGTTGATTCACCTATCTCACCTCGCTATGCGAGGTGAGCCATTTGGTTTGAAGCCTCGTCTTTGTTGATTAACTCTGGACAAGAGAGTTCAAAGACCCAAACACCGAGGCTATGATGATGTCGAGCGACAACCTCCTCACGCCTGAACAGGCCCGTGAGATTCAGGAGCAGTTGTTTGCAACCTATCGGCAACAAACCAGCCGTCACGTACCCGTTCATCTACCACGCAAAGACTTCTGGGAGATGGTCAAGCGGTTGTTGACCACGCTTGATTTACAGATTCATGATATGATTCGCAAACATGGTGCCGATCTACGCGTTCAGAACGAGCAAAAGCGACAAGCGAACGTACGTCACATCGCTTCTGAATTGGCGCGACGACGAATGGTTGCTATGATGACACACGTTTCATCACAATCGCTTCGAATGGCAACCAACATGAGCGATGTGGCAACACCGTTGCCACCCATCGACTGGCAGAAAGCAGATGCTGCTGAACGTGCACTCTACAATGCCATTGAGAAGGAAATGGACAAATTCAAGATGACCATTGGATGGAGAGAAATGCAAGATGGATTGCGTGGAGAAATGGAATTCATCGAACCAACGCACAAGCCAGGTACGATGCAATTGGATGATTTTACCGAAGAGGCATTGACCGATCGTGCTCCACCAGCGTTGGTGTTTGAGGATGAGAAGCCTGAGCCAATGGATACCTTCGATGTTGATGAGGAGGACCGAATTGCAGCACTTGAGTGGGATGCTTACGAAGCTGCTCAAAACCCTTCAGAACATGAGCCTGAGGAGTTACCTATGCCACCAACCGATGCACCAGTTCCCTCAGAGGAAGGTCGTCACGGTGCTGCGATGGAGTTGGCTCCTTCAGCCTCATCAACCATTACTGATGATTGGATGAGTGACGATGTACCTGCAGTAGAGGAAGAATCGAAAGTTCGCATTCGAATCGTTCAATCGTTTGACGACCCTATTGCAACAGCGGATGGGTCAGAACTGGTTCTCCACATCGGAGACGTTCACAACTTAGACGAAACGATGGCACAATGGCTCATTGAATCGGGCGTAGCAGAAGCTGCATCGTTGTAGGTCCGAGCATCGTTGATGCTCATTTCATTCGATTGTTCGAACGCTTCAGTTGACTGTGCGCATTGAAAGTTCAATGGTAACAGAGTCTGGAATGTCGATTTTTGCGACCAAGCGGAGAGCACTCTCGTCCTTACCGGAATTGATGTGCATTTCCAACAAACGCTTGTGAACACGAAGTTCCCAGTGATCGTAGGTTTCGCTTCCTTCACCATCAGGTGCACGTCGGACAGGAACGACCAGACGTCGTGTTGGCAGAGGAATTGGTCCCCGAAGCTTGGTATCGCTCTGGTCACAGATGGTTCGGATATGGCCTGCCACTCGATCAATGTCTGAGTGGTTGTTTCCAGTCAACTTGATGACGGTGACGGCTGCCATACTCTACTCCTCCAGTTCCAAATCAATGAGTGTGATTCACTCACTTCTTCTCGATCTTGAGACAAACACCAGCTGCGACGGTCTTACCCATGTCACGGATAGCGAATCGGGACAACTCAGGGAAGGTGTCCATTTGCTCGATTGACATTGGCTTGGTCGGTTGGAAACGGATCAAACATGCATCGCCGTTCTTGAGGAACGATGGGTTTGCTTCCTTACCAGCCTTGTTGGTCTTCTCAAGAAGTTCTTGGAAGCGAACAGCGACCTGAGCGGTGTGTGCGTGGAATACAGGAGTGTATCCGACGGAGACAGCCTTTGGGATGTCCATAAGTTGGATTTGACCGACGAAGGTCTCATCGTGACGAACGAAGGTTGGCTCGTTGTCAGAGTACCCAGCGACGTCACCACGGCGGATGTCGACAGCTGCGAGACCACGGACGTTGAAACCAACGTTGTCGCCTGGCTCAGCCTTGTTGACCATTGTGTGGTGCATCTCGATGGACTTGACCTCAGCGGACTTCTGGGACGGGTTGAAGACAACGGTCTTCCCTGTGTTCAGAGTTCCAGTTTCGATCTTACCGACTGGGACAGTTCCGATACCAGAGATCTTGTAGACGTCTTGGATAGGAAGTCGAAGTGGCTTGTCGATTGGCTTGTTTGGCATTGCTGCAGCGTCAATCGCCTCGAAGAGGGTTGGTCCGTTGTACCAAGGGCACTTGTCGGACTTGTGGAAGACGTTGTCGCCGTTGAGGGACGAAGCAGGAATCATTGGGATGTTGTCGATTTGAGAACCAAATCCAGCCATCTTGAGAAGTGCTGTGACTTCGCTAACAGCTGCCTTGTACTTGTCCTCGGACCAGTCAACACCAGAAATGTCCATCTTGTTAACGTGGACAATCAATTCCTTGACACCAAGAACCTTAGCGAGGAAAGCGTGTTCCTTGGTTTGAGCGTTGACACCGTCGTTTGCTGCACAGAGGAGAACCGCTGTGTCAGCTTGCGAAGCACCAGTGATCATGTTCTTGACGAAATCTCGGTGACCTGGAGCGTCGATAACGGTCCAGTAGTACTTAGGAGTAAAGAACTCCTTGTGAGCGACGTCGATGGTGATTCCACGCTCTCGCTCTTCCTTTAGACCGTCCATGACATACGCAAGACCGAATCCGGCCTTACCTGCCTCAGCGGCGAGTTTTTCGTTCTTCTCGATAACGTGCTCTTCGATGTGACCTGAGTCGAGGAGGAGACGACCGACAGTGGTCGACTTTCCGTGATCGACGTGGCCTACGAAGACGATGTTACGGTGTGGCTTGTTCTTATCTTCCCATTGTGATGGCATACTAAATTACTCCTTAGCATCCCTGCGACAAA
>CAXQWT010000022.1:0-15571 GCA_964227855.1 Salipiger bermudensis
CACTCTCCAACAATGACCTCTACATGCGCAGTCTTGCCAGCCGTGGCTCTGGTTCTGTAATCAGTGCCAACCTCGACCGAGCCATCGAAGTGGCCAAGGCGGTTGGATTCGATATGATCTTCTGCGAAACAAGCGGCATTGGTCAAGGCAGCGACGCCATCACCTCGGTGGCCGACCGTTCCCTGTACGTGATGACCGCTGAATTCGGTGCACACACGCAACTCGAAAAAATCGAAATGCTCGATGTTGCAGATTTGGTCGTTCTCAACAAGTACGAGAAGCGTGGAAGTGAGGATGCCCTTCGAGCCATTCGAAAGCAGGTTCGTCGCAATCGAAATCTGTTCGATGTTGCTGATGAGGAACTCCCTATCGTCGCAACCATTGCGAGCCAATTTGCAGACCCTGGTGTAGATGCCTTGTGGC
Organism: Salipiger bermudensis; assembly: GCA_964227855.1. Classification (GTDB taxonomy): domain Archaea; phylum Thermoplasmatota; class Poseidoniia; order Poseidoniales; family Poseidoniaceae; genus MGIIa-L2. The sequence continues at coordinate 424 of CAXQWT010000022.1, forward strand.
AGAAACTGTCAACCATAGTCGGATTTGAGGCAAGGGCGCCGATGGAAATTGTTGGTGAACGCAAGGGCGTCATCCCTCCTGAACGTGTCCACTATCTTTCGGACATTGCTGCAACGATTCGAACCTATCATGAGGAGAACACAGCCATTGCTCAGAAACTCCGTCTTTGTCAACACCTTGAATCTGCAAAGGAGCACGTTCCATCCATTGCAAAGGACGTGGACGACCAAATTTCGGAACTTCTGGAAGAGATTGAAACCGCTCGTGAAGATCTCGCAAACTATCGAGCACTTGCTGATGAGTATCGAAGTGGAGAGTACACCTACCATGTACGAGGCAAACCCTTCTCGGTTCAAACAACGACCGAATCGCTTGCACATTCCAACATTCCACGTGTTGCATTGCCAACGTTTGCAGATGATGGTGAACTGTTCGAATGGCTCAGCAAAGAGAATGCCCCTGGTCATTTCCCATATACTGCCGGCGTATTCCCTTTCAAGCGAACCGACGAGTTGAGCGCTCGAATGTTTGCTGGTGAAGGTGAACCTGAGCGAACCAATCGACGATTCCATTATCTCAGTCAAGGACAAGACTACGTTCGATTGTCAACTGCCTTCGACTCTGTCACGCTCTATGGCCGTGACCCTGCACTACGCCCAGATATCTGGGGCAAGGTCGGAAACTCTGGCGTCAGCATTGCAACATGCGATGATGCAAAGCGTCTCTACTCAGGATTCGATCTCTGCGATTCCAATACATCGGTTTCGATGACCATCAACGGCCCAGCACCAATTCTCCTCGCATTCTTCCTCAACGCTGCCATTGACCAACAAGTAGAGAAGCATCTCGAAGAACAAGGTAAGTCCATAGAACCACTCGATGTTGCCTACCGTGGAGAACTACCAGAGGGACATAATGGATTCGGTCTTGGAACAGTGGGACGACGAGGGGACGAATTGGTCGATGCTGAAACTTATGCAGAAATCAAAGCACAAACACTCTCAACCGTCCGTGGAACTGTTCAAGCAGACATCCTCAAAGAAGACCAAGCCCAGAACACGTGCATCTTCTCGACACCGTTTGCACTCAAACTCATGGGTGATGTTCAACAGTACTACATCGACCACAATGTACGCAACCACTACTCCGTCTCAATCAGTGGCTATCACATCGCAGAAGCAGGGGCAAATCCAATCACCCAACTTGCCCTTACACTCGCAAACGGCTTTACCTATGTCGAATACTATCGAAGTCGAGGTATGGACATCGACAAGTTTGCACCCAACCTCTCCTTCTTTTTCAGCAATGGATTGGATCCCGAATACACCGTCATAGGTCGAGTTGCTCGACGAATATGGGCAGTAGCCATGCGTGACTTGTACGGAGCCAACGAGCGCTCTCAGAAACTGAAGTATCACATCCAAACATCTGGCCGTTCACTCCATGCCCAAGAGATCGACTTCAACGATATCCGCACAACCTTGCAAGCACTCCTCGCCATCCAAGACAATGCCAACTCGTTGCACACCAACGCTTACGACGAAGCAATCACAACACCAACCGAAGAATCTGTGCGACGTGCTCTAGCCATCCAACTCATTGTCAACAAAGAATCGGGATGGACAAAAACCGAGAATCCACTCCAAGGTGCCTTCATTGTCGATGAACTCACAGACCTTGTCGAAGCAGCTGTCCTCGAAGAATTCGAAGCCATCTCTCGACGTGGTGGTGTTCTCGGTGCAATGGAGACCATGTACCAGCGTGGAAAGATTCAGGACGAATCGATGTATTATGAGCATCTCAAGCACGATGGAACACTCCCGATTATTGGTGTCAACACGTTCCAAAATCCCAACGCACAAGTCTTCGATGAATCAAGTGCGGATGATTTCGAAATGGAATTGGCACGAGCAACCCCCGAGGAAAAACAAGCGTGTCTTGAACGAACCGAAGATCGTCAAACGAAAGAAAGCGATGCGACAACAGCCGCTCTCGCTCAACTGCAAGAAGTTGCACGTACAGGCGGAAACGTCTTCGAAGAACTCATGGAGACGGTCAAGGTTGCAAGTCTTGGACAAATCACAGATGCATTGTTCCGAGTTGGTGGGCAATATCGCCGTAATATGTGATGTTTTGATATTATTTGATCACAAACAATTTCCAGACACTATTCATTTTCGATATTGAAAAATCGAAAAAGGTCAGAAAATCAGCACTTTTTGTCCTCAAATGAAGCGAAGACAATATATCCTCATAGCCCAGTGCCAACCGAAGAGGAACATCCTCTCTGGTGAAAATCCATGAGTTGTAAGTTGGACCTGCCGCTGGGACCATCCTTTAGAGACGCACATATCGAAGCAGACCTGCAAGGGCGATTGGATGAGGGCCGGAGAATTTGGGCCATTGGTGACATCCATGGCCACCTCGGAACCTTTCGAGCACTCATTCATCGACTCAAACTCGCCCCTGACGATCGCGTAGTTTGTCTTGGCGATATGATTGACCGTGGCCCGGATTCAGCTGGATTGGTTGATTTTATCCGTTCTCATCCACAGATTCTTTGCTTGAAAGGCAATCATGAGTTGATGGCGATTGCATCGCTACAAGAAAACGGAGATGTCGAATTATGGCAACCGTGGCTTGAACGTGGTGGTCGCTCAACATGGGGCTCATACATCGTACGTGCAAGTGGAGATTTGTATGAGGCAAAGAAGCAGTTTGCACGTGATCTTATGTGGATGGATAACCTTCCCAACCACATTGTTCTCGATAATTTACGCCTCGTTCACGCTGGATACGACCCCCGAATGCCTCTCGATTTGCAAGGAGACAAAGAACTCCTTTGGATTCGGAAACGGTTCTACGCTCATGAGTATGCAGTTGACCCAAATCGAACTGTTGTCTTTGGGCATTCGACTACAACGAAGGTTGGGCCAAGCCCTGGCCAAGTGGTTGAAAGCACGATTCGTCTGGATGACGGAAGACCCGCATGGATTGCTCTCGATATTGGCGCTTACAACCATGTATCTCCAGGTCTTGCTGCTATTGATGTGAACACACTCCAAGTGGTTAAGCAGGCAACGCTCCGTTCTGAGCGTTGGTTCGATGTTCCTGATTGTCGTGAAGCGAAAATAGGAAGACATTTCGGACTCGACATTCTTCGCTCATCCCATCGAAAAGAAGCCGTATCTGCACTTCGGGCAAAACGTAAACTCAAGATGGCTGGAGTTGTTTTGCAAGAGGATTTGGACGATTATGATGTCAATTCCATGCCACGTCATGTTATGTTTGCATCGGACGAAGTCAGTGAGTCTCATCATCGAGTTTGGCATGGCCCAGGTACGGATCCTTCAGAACGACATTTACGACTCCCTGGACCCACTGGATTCAGAATCTATCGGAGAGACTCAACCGCCCCTCCATTCAGCACAGTTGCATCCAGAAAACCGAAAGGCATCCGAGGTTAATTTCTGTAATCCGGAAAATATCTCGCTTGTTTAGACAAATTAAAGAAACATTCATAACCATTCATGCAGATTTCCGTACATGGCGAACCAAAAACAACACGCTCAGTCAAACGAAGCTTTTCTCCGTGCCATGCTTAAAGCAGTGCACAGTCGGAAGTACACATCGATCTATGCAGAAGCGACGGCAAAGGCGAATGCTGAACTTGACCCTTGGAAAGGCGGCTACACCTTCTTCTTACTATGAAAGCAATCAAGAGGTGTGATTCCACCGATTGTGCATGGACCTTGCTTGGGAAGCCATTCTCGCTGCAAGCACCGTCTTCTTTCTAGGTGCGATTTCACCTGGTCCTAGCCTTTTGATGGTGATTCGTAACACCATCGTTGGAGGGCGTCGGCGCGGTGTACTCTGCGCTGTTGGCCATGGTATCGGATTTGGCCTCTATGCAGGTGTTGCTATCTTTGGCTTGATTGTCCTGCTCGAGGAGGCACCCGGAGTCTTTCTTGGACTGCAATGGATTGGTATTGTTCTTCTCATCTATTACGGCTGGTTGATGTGGGCCCACAGTAACGAGGAAGGTAACGAGGAATTGGAAGGCGAAGCGAGAGGTTTTTTGGAAGGATTCTCTATCGCTTTCTTTAATCCAAAAATTGCCTTATTCCTCGTTGCAGTACTCGCCCAAGTTCTTGAATCCGGGATGAGTCTTGAAACAAAACTCGTCATTGGATTCATAGGCATGGCCATTGACATGATTTGGTATGTCTTGGTCGCTGTTTTCTTGACGGGAACGCCTTTGCTTGATTGGTTGCGTGCAAATGGTTCTATTGTTAACCGATTTACGGCTGCCGTTCTTTGGGGTTTTGCTGCAACGGTTATGCTCGGAGTCATCACAGGTTAGCGTTGGCATCTTGGACATAAGAAGGTCGAACGTCCAGACTGAGTGATTCGCTCAATTGTACCTCCACAGTTTAACTGGAGGCATGGCTGATCTTCTCGATCGTATGCTTGGAAATGATGACCAAAGTAACCAAGTGTTCCATTCACATCTGCAAAGTCGTTCAATGAACTTCCACCAACCTCGACTGCTTGTTCAAGAACTTGAACGACGTTCTCATACAAGAATTGCAACTTTTTAGTCGGCTTTCCATCTTTACGAACCAAGGTCTTGCTTTGTCTTTGAGGATGGATTCCACTACGATGCAATGCTTCGCATGCATAGATGTTGCCTACACCAACAACAACGCGTTGGTCGAGCAAAGCCACTTTGATGCTCGTTGTTTTCTTGTGCAATTTCTTGGCAAGATGGCTCGCGCTCCAATTACCAAAGGGTTCAGGTCCCAATGACTCGAGCAACGGATGAATCTGCTCTTCACCGACTTCAATCAAATCCATGATTCCGAATCGACGGGGGTCGGTATACACAGCAACGCTTCCATCATCGAATTGGAACTCAACATGGTCGTGTCTGCCTCCGAATCCAGTGGCTGAACCAAATCTGGACTTTCCATCATGGGTTGCTTGAAATTGCTTTACCTTCTCTGAGTTGAAGAGAGTGTATCGACCCGACATTCCGAGGTGTGAGAGAACAATCCGTCCATCATCGAGATCCAAAAGGAGGTACTTCGCTCTACGTCGAATGGAATCGACCCTTCGACCAGTGATTCGATTTGAGAATTCATTCGGAAAAGGAAATCGAAGGTTCTCTCGTCGAAGGATGACTTGCGTAATTGTTCGCCCAAGCATGGCTTGCTCAAGCCCTCCACGAACTGTCTCAACCTCCGGTAACTCAGGCAATATCTTACCTCCTTCGAACGATGAAAAGAGCGTGCTGGTCTTCAAAACCTGTTAAGTTGATGTGTTCAAGAAGTTCAACTTCATTTGAAAGTTGTTCAATAGCCGTTGCGAATATATCTTCATCACCACCTTCGTTATGGCGTTCACTTGCAGCCTTAAGCGAAAGCAATCCAATGCCATTTTTGCTTAAGAATCGACGGACTGCTGAAAGGAATATGTCAACTTGGCCTGCCTGAGCAACGTCTTGAAACAACCAATCTACACGTGAGGGAATCAAGACACCCCATGCATCAAATTTCCTTGCATCTCCTAAAACCGGGACCAACCCAGGCCGATGTTCTGCAAGATAGGTTAAGTCTCGAAGACAACGAGGTGCTAGATCAACAGCTACCAATCGTCCTCGGAAACGGTTCTCTCCCCCACAGAGATGGTCATGCAAATGAGAGATGGTCGTACCGTGTCCTGCACCGAGATACAAGACGGTTGACCCTGATTGAGGTAACAACTGCGACGGATCGCTTCTTGTCCGAAGTAATCCTGCACAGAGTTTGGAACGGCTTGGATCCCAACGGCGATGTTCAACGCCACGGAATTTTCGTAAGGTTTCACCTCGAACGGCAACACCAGGATTGGCGTTCACGGTCCAAACGTTTCTTCCCTCTAGGAGAACTGAATCTGAAAGTGGACGGATGCGTCGATGCTTCGCCAAAGGACCACCTCATCGCCTTGGAGGCTTCGAAAATTCCCTACGGATTGCTTCGACCTTTTCTTCGACTAAATCAATGTCGTCTTGGCTCATTGGCGTCCCTTCAAACGCATCGATTCGAGCCGCAATACTGATTTTTGATGCGAGCATTCGTGCAATTTTGCCACGAACCCAACGTGGAGAGCGTGAAATCCACGGATGCATGAAAATGTGCCCGTGCTTTGGTGGAGCAGTTCCACTGCGTAAATGGCTGAAAAATGCTTTTTCTGCACCAAGAACTTGAACGGTTCCTGATGGAAGGCGTGCCAGGCGTGAGCGCCCATGGGCTTCAACACACAGTCGAGCTGCAAGAAGAGGGCCTACGAGCGCTGATGTCGATGGTAAATGGCTTTGTGCGGAGAGTCGGATAGCATGTTCCAAGCGGTCCAATTGACGGCTTTGATTGGAAACCATTGACGCCCAATCGTGAAGCGACTTCCATTCCGATTCGGAGGGCTGCTCATATGCGTCATCAACATCCAACACGGAGGCGAATTCAGACAATGAATCAACTTCGCTCAGTTGTCCAGCAACCTGGGTTCGATTGTGTTCAAATCGTGCAGTTGGAAGGAAGAGTCCGACCCATTCGATAAGTCGTGCTTCCATGGTAAGGTGGAGCGTGCGAAGTTCTTCGCTGGCTCTTAGAAGGTGTTCCAGACGACGGTCGGGATCGGCTGCGGATATTGCAACGCCTTCCTTCGCAAGCAGTAATGCTGCCTCATCAGCAACTTCCATCTGAGATACTGATGGTTGTGGAATTTCGAATTCAGGTAATTCCTCAGACCCGTGAACTGTTGGCTTCGCTTCAGGGAATCGCTCTAACAAGACCGTTGCTTCAGGTGGCAAATGTCCATCAGCGACCATTTGAAGGCGCTCTTTAGCGCCGTGAACAGAGAATCGCGCATCGTTCATCTCAATGTCGAGTACATCCCCTTCATCATTGACAACGGCTGCAGATTGCCACGAATACCACAGCCACATGGAACTTCCACTTCACGGTTGGAATTGAATGTTGTCACGTCATTAACGGCCGACGATATATCCTCTTCAAAAAATAAAACTATGCTGCAAGGGCTACCATCATCATTAAATGTAACATATCGATGCCTTGGATATGTTTTGCCCTGAATGTGGGACTCTCTCGTTCCCAAGTCCTACTGGCGACATCACGTGCACGAATTACAAATGCGGCTATACTGGCCCTGCTAATGTTAAAATGAAGGTTGAAGGAAAGGAAATCGACCTCTCCAAAACCAAGACGACAACCAAGGCAGAGAAGCGTGAGTACGAAATTATCAAAGATTCTGATCAGCGAAAGGGAGTTCTATCCACGGAATCGTACATGTGCCCGAAATGTGATTGCACAGAGGTGTATTTCTATCTCGAGCAGACCCGTTCATCGGATGAACCAGAAACTCGAATGTTGACCTGCAAAGATTGCGGTCATGGTTGGCGAGAATACTGATCAGTAGTCGCTTTCAACACGAGGGGCCAGGAAGTAATCGACTTCAGCGGCTCCATCTTCAAACGTGAAATTCATTGCTAGTGGGAAGTTTTCACCGAACTGAATTGTTACATTGTCGCTTGGACCAAATCTACGCGAGAGTGGTTCAAGGTAGGTCAGGCTGTATTGGCTTCTTGCAGCAGCATCGCAGACGAGTTCGTCCATCTCATCTTTGTCGAAAGAGATGTTGACCGAATCTGTGTTGTTTCGAACGTGGACTTTGAAGGAAGATTCATCGATGCTAAAATTGACGAGGTCGCCAACTTGCTTTGCTGCCTTCAACGCCTGACCGAGTTCTGCACCGTTCATCACGACTTTACAAGGGAGTTCAAGTTTAGGCAAGGAAGGAGGTGAAGCCATTGTTGCGTTGTCGAGTGGACGGAGGTTCCGAACAATTTTTCCGAGGCTCATTGTGAAATCGCCACCGTCTTGGTGTGAAATTTCAATCAAATCGCCTGAGGCCCCTAGAGTTGTTACCTCTCGAATCTTCTTCATTTCGAGACCTATCTTCTTTGCATCCAATTCCCAGCCGTCAAACGCTGCTGCATCAACTGTGAGTTTGATCATTGCAACGTGCGATGAATCGACAACACGTACAGTCAGTCCGTCTTCATCGAAGTCAAATCTTGCATCTTCTACCACGATCATCAGTGTGTCCAGAATCTTGCTAATTAGGTCTTGGCGAGCTGTGACGTTCAACATATGAGGCACCCCTACAACTGTTCTCTTTTTTCGACGGCTTATGAACTTACTATTCCACTGATGCCCTTTTCGCGCGTTGGAAGACCAAACAAAAGCCGACGTCTTCAAGAACCCTCGGCGACAGGTCTCGGCATGGAACTCCTATCCTTGGCATTAAGTGCAATAATCGCCTCACTAATTGTATGGTTCATCATGAATCGTAAAATAAGCCAAACAAGTATCGAACTCGCCTCAATCAAAGCAACTGAAAAGTCCGTTCGTGACACTGGTTTAGAAATGCAAAATGCAATGAAAGATACGTTTCAGTTATTGGCACAGAGTGCTTTCGAACAAGCGGTTGCAAAAGCGGATTCACAGAAGGAATCAAGTTTCAAAGAAGCAACGAACGATTTACATTCGAAACTTACAGCATTTAATGAAAACATCAACCGATTTGAGCGAGAATCCATCCAACGTGATACGAGTCTGAAAGGTGAAATTTCTGCAGTTGCTAAGCTTGGGCTTCAATTGAGTGAAGATACAAAGTCGCTCACTAACGCATTGAAAGCAGATGCACAGGCCCAAGGCGCTTGGGGCGAATTGGTCCTTGAAAATCTGCTTCAATCAATGGGTTTTGAAGAAGGACGGGACTATGTAAAACAACTTTCTGAAACTGCTTTTGACGGAACTCGTAAGCGAACCGACTTCATCATCAATCTTCCCGACAATCGACAAGTGATCATAGATTCCAAGGTCTCTCTTAAAGCATGGGATCGATTTGTCAGCGCTCAGACCGAAAAGGACGCCGAACAGGCAATGAAAGATCATTGCGCATCTATTGCGAATCATGCAAAAGGCTTGGCATCTAAGCAATATCATGACATGGAAAGCGTAAATTCTGTCGAATTTGTGTTGATGTTCGTTCCTCTTGAAAGCGCCTTTGGGGCAGCGATGCGCCAAAGTCCAGAATTGTACATGGACTTAGCAGGCAATGTCAATGTGAAAGTTGTGACAGGTGCTACAATCGTAACCGCTTTATTGCTCATCAAAGACATGTGGAAACGAGAATTGCAAACTAAAAATCAAATGGAATTGATTGAAGTGGCTGGAGGCTTATACGACCAAATTGTGCTTTTCCTTGAGTCATTTACTGACATAGGATTCAGGCTCAAACAAGCGACTGAAACATATGAAGAATCTCTCTCTCGACTAAAGGATGGACGTGGGAACGTTATTCGACGAACTGAAAACCTGAAGAAATTGGGAGCTAAGGTAACAAAGCAAATTTCAGATAACAATAAAGTGAAGGAAACCAATCTCTTGGAAGAAGCCAATCAGAGTCACCAAAACTCGGAAGAAGAATGAACGCTGGAGAAACCATTTTTTTCATATGTGAGGTCCAACACGGAACATCATGGTGGAACCCGTACTCAAAGAGGATGGAACTCCTTACAAGGTTGCCATTTTGATTCCAACCATTAACAATGCAGACGAACTTGCTATCGTTTTGGACAGACTTACACAGCAAACATACCCTGGCATTGAGATTGTAATTTCGGACTCTAAATCCAGAGACCATACAAAAGATGTTTGTGAAAAGTTTGGAGCCACGTGGATTGAAGACCCATCAACAAATCGAGCAGATGCTTGCAACTATGCTCTCAAGCAAATGGATCATGACCTTGTACTGTTTACCGATGATGACACAATTCCTCCACTCGACTGGGCAGAAAAACTCATTCGATGGTTCAAAGATCCTGAAGTTGGCGCTGTTGGAGGTCCAAACTTTGCTCCAAATGAGGATTCGTTCGGTGCCAAGTGCGCAGATGTTGCATTTTGTACGAAATTCATGACAGCAGGAACACGATACGGTGCACAACCGCGTGGTGAATTGGTCCCAATCACGCACAATCCTGGCGTAAATTGTGCACATCGAATGGAAAACCTACGGCAAGTCAATTTCTTCGAACCAGGGTGCATTGGTGCCGAAGATGTTGTCCTCGATGCAAAGATTCAACGAGAAGGGCACAAGTTGTTCATCGACCCATCCAATGTGATGCCTCACCGACGGCGACGTCCTTTCAAGCCGTACATGAAGCAAATGCGAAATTATGGCTACACTCGAATGGTTGCAAATAAGCGATGGCCTGAGATTGCCACATGGTCCCACACAGCGATTGGATTCTTCCCTTGGCTTACCGCAATATCGATTCTTGCCCTGGTTGCAGGAATCTCTACAGGAGGAGCTACCGATTATCCTTGGTTTTCCATCGATGGTGATTGGACATGGTCACGGGTTGCTGTACATGGAACTCTTGGCCTGATGGGGCTGTATATTGGACTCTCTTGGCTAGGTGCTGCAATCGGGACAAGTCCGCATCGATCGATAGGCACCGTCGCACTTGCACCACTCTTCGTTTTCCTTGCACACTGGGCGTATGGTCAAGGCGTCAACAAGGCATGGAGAGAGATCCGTCGGACAGGTGGTGCTGCAGGTGTTGGCCGTCAAATTGATGACCGAGAACGTACACTTTGAGTCGCATAATCGACGCAATCCCTTTCAATGAAAGAAACCAACCTCAAACATGGCTGAACGAAACCTTCGTGAGATTTCTGACGAAGAGGAGATTTGGCTAACGATACGTTCTGTCCTCACTGTTACTCGTGTAGCAGTTCTCTTCGGTACCATTCTTGTCTCTGAGTTCTTTGAAGAGTATTACTTCCTTGATTTGACCGTTGCGATATGGTCCCTCATTCTAGGCATTCCACTGTTTTTCTTTATCTCTGTACTCATTCTCTGGGGCAATAAAGCGTTCATTCCTGTGAGCACAAAGGAACAAGTGTCAACCATTCTGAGGCCGATTCTCGAACGTACCTGATCATACCCCAGCCATATCGCCGGTTTGAATGGTCCACTGACTTGCATAGACACCTTGGTGCTCGAGCAATTCGTCGTGCTTTCCACGTTCAACGACCGCCCCATCGACCATAGCAAGGATTTCATTCGCATTTCGAATGGTGCTCAAACGATGAGCAACTGCAATGGTTGCACGACCTGATCCTGTGCTGAGAAGGTTCTCTTGTATGCGACGTTCGGTTTCAGCGTCAAGAGCACTTGAGGCTTCATCAAGAATCAGCAATGAGGGTTTCTTCAGCAATGCACGTGCAAGAGAAACCCGGGCTCTCTGACCGCCACTCAACATTGCACCTCGGTCACCAACCATCGTCTCGATTCCTTCTTCCAATTCTTCAACAAATTCGAGAGCGCCTGCTAGTTCTAACGCCTTCAACAGATCGCCCTCGTCAGCGACCTGATTGTACTGGACATTGTCTCGGATAGATCCGTAGAAGAGGAACGGGTCTTGACTGACAAAACCAATTGCTTCACGGACACTTGCAAGCGTGAATGTGTTGATGTTGTTCCCGTTGATGAGAACTTCACCAGAATCAGGAACATAATAGCGCATGAGCAACTTGAGAATCGTCGTCTTTCCTGCACCAGTATGGCCCATGACGCCGAGGAATTGGCCACCTGCGACCTTGAATGAAATTCCACTCAATACTTTGGTCGTGGTATTCGGGTAGGTGAAATGAACATCTTTGAACTCAACGGATTCGATAGGACCTAGCAATTCAATCGCATCATCGTTATCGACAATGGTTGGTTCTAAATCGATGGCTGCGAAGACACGGCGAGCCGCAGCTTCTCCACGTTGCAATTGATTGACAAGAATACCGAAGATGAACATAGGCATGGTCATTCGAGTGCTGATGAGCAGGAACGTCACCAACTGTCCCGTTGTAATCTCACCCTCTTTTGCCAACCATCCACCTGCAGTGACAAGCAGGCCGAAGGCGATACCAGCAACAACGTAAATCATCGGTATGAATCGGTTTCGATCCTGACTCGCACCCATTGCTTGGTCCCTATATGCACCGGACTCTCGATCGACTCGATCTGCTTCCCATTCTTCAGCATTGTATGCTTGAACAACGGAGATACCTGAAATCAGATTTTCAAGGACTGCTGTGATGTCTCCTGTTGATTCTCTTTGTTTGCGGTACTTACGTTGCACACTAGTTGAAAACCAGTAGACGATGGGTACAATCAAAATGATTGGTCCGAACAGCACGATTGCTAATTTCCACGACATGAAGACAAGAATCAGGAAAGCGGTCATGAACGTAACAATAATCCGAATAATCGATGTTGAGGAATCGGAAACAACGTCTTCCAATTGGTTGACGTCGCTCGATAACACCGACATGATTTGGCCCGTTTGCCGCATATCGTAGTACGAGGCCTCCATGGCGATCAAGGACTTCGTCGCATCCATTCGAAGGTCGTGTTGTATCTTGTAACCGAGCGTTTGCCAAGAATACTCAGAGATGCCCTGGAAGATAGCGAGGAAAAAGAATCCTCGGAAAATGAGGACTCCGTAACCGATAGCAGGATCTCCTCCAAAGGAAGTTACAAAGTCTTGGATGATGTCGGGGCCTGACAAGAAACCGCCGGTGAAATAATCAACAGCTAACCCGATGGCTACGAACGGCATCAAATCAAAAAATCGAGCCATTGCGTTACCGAGGATACCTGCAAGTACACGCCCTGGGTATCGTTTTGCATAGGGTACAACACGCCAGATTTGACGACCAACGATCTGAGTTTTCTCGTTGATGTCGGATGGCTCCATTGCATCGCCACCACCAGAACCCATTCCGCGCATATGCTGTGCTGACGCGACTCTCCTTTCAATGCTCGTTATCAATTCAAACTTGCTTAATGCAAATCATTGATGAGTGTCCGGTGCTAAGAGGGAACTATGCCGGCTCCTCGTGCCCGAGTGTCAACCTTCCTTGTTTGTCTCATGTTAGCGCAATTGGCGACCCCATTTGCGATGAGTCAACCTCTTCCAACCATCGAAGTCAATACTGATGCAGAATTGGATTTGCTCGCACAGGTTGGAATCCTTCCAACAAAAGAACATGCTCAAGGATGGTATGAACCCAGCGAAGGGATAGGGACAATTGACCTTCTGTATCGACAAGCAACAATCACCCCACTCGAAAACTGGCCAGAACGGACACAAGAGAAGGTCTTGAGCGGCAATTACGTGCTTACGCATACCTATCCGGTTCCGAGTGATTGGCTTCTTGAATTGGAAGAAGCAGGAATCCAATGTTTCTCCTTCTTCCCTACCACTGGCTTCCATTGTGAACTCGAACAGAAATCAATCAACGAACTTGCGGATCTTGACGTCGAAGGTGTTGTACAACTTGATCCAACGGACAAGATACGAACGAGATTAGTCAAAGCTATTCTGGGCGAGGACATCGGCGCATCTGGATTCTTCTATACCCACGATGTTGTTCCCGTGAACATTGTCCTCGTTGGCTCGACACTACCCGAGGGTATTGAAGAGCGTAACGACATTGAAATTCATTACCACGTCGGTCGTTTCGCTACGGTATACATCGAAAAGACATCCTCTGCTCTGCAGTGGCTGGCCGATCAAGAAGAAATTGAATGGATGGAAGAGAGACTCTGGGTCGAACTGCAAAACGACGTCGCTGATACAATCATGAATGCCGATGATTTGTGGGACCAAACAACCGTTAGCGGAGTCAACAGTTCATGGAACAGTGTGGACGGAACGGGGATTATCGTTACGGTTGCAGACTCAGGCCTCGATAGCGGAACCAATGATTCGACAATGCATGCTGATTTCCGAGATCATATCGTTGATGTTGTCTCTTGGGGAATGAGTTCATCCGATGCAACAGCCTGTGGTTCTCAAGCAGACGACGGAGCAAGCGATGAAGATGGTCACGGCACACACGTGGCAGGATCTGTACTGGGCGATGGAACGAACTCCTCTGGAAACATCAAGGGCATTGCCCCAGAGGCTCGCTTGTATTTCCAGGCCATTGGCGTGTATTGTCAAGCAGCTAACGGTGGTTCTGGCGCCATCACGTTGCTCGGTATTCCGTCAAATTATACTGAATTGTTCAAGGCTGGGGCCGACAATGGATCACGAGTACATACAAACTCTTGGGGAGCCGATGTTTCTGGGATTTACACAATCGGGTCAATGCAAGCGGATATCGCTGCAAGGGAATACACCAACATGACCATTTTGTATGCCGCTGCAAACGATGGAAAAGATGCGAACTCAGATGGTGAAGTTGACCTTGATAGTCTTGGCTCACCGGCTACTGGAAAAAATGTATTGACTGTTGGAGCATCAGAAAACGACCGGCCAACACAGACGTTGACTTATGATGGGTTCCGTGACCCTCCCGGAAGCACTACCAGAGTCTTTCCTGCCAACCCAATCAACACCGATCGAACCGCTGACGATAGCGAAGGCATGGCTGCATTTTCAAGCAGGGGTCCGACGGATGACCTTCGCTTGAAGCCTGATATTTCCGCTCCGGGAACCTTCATCCTCTCGACAAAATCTCGTTACACAACATCCACTGGTTGGGGCGCATACAACTCGGAATACACCTACATGGGAGGAACGAGTATGGCGACCCCATTGACGGCTGGTGCAACAGCGCTTTTGTTGCAACACCTCATCGAGAACATGGGTCATGAGAATCCGAATTCATCGCTCATCAAGGCTATTTTTGCAGCCAGTGCTGCGGACATGAACGGCCAATACAGTTCCTCCACCAAAGGGGCAGGAGAGGCTGCACCAAACAATCACGAAGGTTGGGGTCGAGTCGACTTGCGTCAAGCATTGAATACGACGTGGCTTGAGAACGAAAGTGTCACCACAAGCGCAAACCGTGGATGGAGTTTCAATCCACGAAGCGTGTCAACATCGTTGCTTAACTCCGTCCATGTCCCTGACGGATCCTTGACGGCTAAGTCCAGATCGTTGATGAGTTGTGCTCCTGCTGCCGGTGTAGCAGCTGGATCGATCCAAGAAACGACAACAGACAAATCTGGT
>CAXQWT010000023.1:0-5454 GCA_964227855.1 Salipiger bermudensis
AGGCGTGTCATAGTTGATTGTAAATCCATGACGACTAACCCAACGTAAGAAGGACAGGCCAATGCTGCAAATTTTCTTTTCATCGACCCACACTCCTTGCATCCGCTCGTCCCTGTATCCTTCGATACCTAGTGTCTCTAGGGCCGCAATCACCCATGATTCTATTTTTGAAATGATATCAGCAACTGATTTTTCATCGTCCTTGTTCCAATGTATAACTGGATAGACAACCAACTGGCCAGGTCCATGCCAAGTAAGCCCTCCGCCTCGATCTACTGGATGACTTTTGTAATCAGGAGGTGGCGCAATCCCATCGTTTCGAGCACGAGGTCCTACGGTGACAATTTCTGGATGTTCCAAAAAAAGAATTGTATCTGGGATCTCTCCATCGATCCGTTGTTGTTGCAATGTCGACATTAATTCTAATGCATCGGTATATTCTACGATGCCAAGAACACGAGTGTCGACGGAATGCATGCTCGTTCCTCAATACTGTCCGGATGAGCCAAACCCGCCCTGTCCGCGTTCTGTTAAGTCCAAGTCGCTCAACGCAACTTCCTGAATTTGGACCAAAGGAACAGGAGCAAACAACATCTGTGCAACACGCTCTCCTTTTCCTACATTAAACGAGTCACCTTCTCCAATCCACGTTGCAAGCACTTTGAGCTCTCCACGATAATCAGAATCGATTGTTCCAACTCCATTTGGTAGAATCATGCCTTTCTTTCCAAGCGATGAACGACAGCGAATTTGTCCTTCCCATCCCTCTGGAATGGCGCACGCAAGTCCGGTTGGTATCATGACGGATGCTCCTCTCACAACCGTTGTTTCTTCGAGTGCGTACAAATCCCATCCTGCTGCTTGTGCGCTACCTTGAGTCGGAAGTCGGGCATTTTCGTCGAGTTTTGCGAATTTGACATGGATTTCGTTTCGCATGGTTTCGCCTCTCCTCGGTGGTTCAAGGAGTCTTTGATTTAGTTCCAGTGGAAAAGAAGGTAAATTCCGGCTAAAAAATATCACTTAAAATTCTGAAAAAATCGGTACTTATACAAATCGGTTCACAAAACCCGTTTATTGTCGCAGTCCCTTGTTTACAACCCTTATGAAAACACGACTTTATGTGCTTCAGGCATGCACATATTTATGTGCCATCTCGGATGGAGGTTAAACTCCGGCGCATTGGTGGAAGGTGACAAAATGGTAATCGAGCATAACCGAAAAGATGACGGAATCGAAATTGATTTATCGCGCGAATACATTGAACCAATGCTTCAAGAGAACTTGGATCGGTTTGTTCTGTTCCCAATTGAACATGATGATATTTGGGCTATGTACAAACAACATGCAGCATCGTTCTGGACTGCTGAAGAAATTGATCTTGCAGAGGATATGAAAGACTGGGAGCAACTCAACAAGGATGAGCAGCATTTCCTCAAGCACGTACTTGCGTTCTTTGCAGCAAGCGATGGTATCGTCAATGAGAATCTGGTTGTCAACTTCTCAAATGAAGTATGCTGGGCAGAAGCTCGTGCGTTCTATGGTTTCCAGATCATGATGGAGAACATTCATGCAGAAACGTATTCTCTCCTCATAGACACTTACATCAAGGATTCAAACGAAAAGAATCACTTGTTTAAGGCGCTTGAAACAGTACCTTCAGTTAAGCGCAAGGGCGATTGGGCTCTTCGCTGGTTGTCCCGAAAGCGAGGCTCCTTTGCTGAGCGCTTGGTTGCATTCGCAGCTGTGGAAGGAATTTTCTTCTCCGGTTCATTCTGTGCAATCTTTTGGCTCAAAAAGCGTGGATTGATGCCAGGGCTGACCTTTTCAAACGAATTGATCAGCAGAGATGAGGGATTGCATTGTGACTTTGCGTGCTTACTGCACGGTAAACTTGAGCGACCAACACCTGAGAACGTGATTCATCGCATTGTTGCAGAGGCTGTTGAAATCGAAATTGAATTTGTCACCAGCGCTCTCCCTGTTAATCTCATTGGTATGAATGAAGACTTGATGAAGCAATACATTCAGTTTGTTGCTGACCGACTTTTGATCTCCCTTGGAGCATCAAAGTTGTATGATGTTAGCAACCCATTCCCATGGATGGAGATGATCTCCATGCAAGGTAAGACCAACTTCTTCGAGAAGCGAGTTGGAGAATACCAGAAGTCCGGTGTCATGGACGGTGCTTCTCTCGGAAGTGTCCAACAGCGGTTTTCTATGGACGAAGACTTTTGAACCGACCGCGAACAAAGAGAGATACGCACGCACCGAAACAAGCAGGAGATGAGGCAAAATGACCATGCAAGTTGTAAATAGAAAAGGCGAGAGAGAAGATGTACGGTTCGATGCAATTTTGGACAAACTACGACGTTTGACCGAAGGACTTGACCAGAATTGGGTTGACCCTGCAAATCTAACCAAACTCACCATCGAGGGCCTTTACGATGGTGTTACAACTCGAGAGCTCGATCAACTTGCTGCCGAAACCGCTGCCTCTCTGGTTTCTCAACACCCTGATTACAGCAAACTCGCTGCTCGAATTTGCGTCGATGATCTTCACCGTTCAACAAAGGATACATTCACTGACGTCATCACCGATCTTCGAGAATACATCGACCCTGAATCAAAGAAGCACGCTCCTTTGATCTCAGAAGAAGTGTACGATGTCATCATGGCCAACGCTGAAGTATTGAACAATCACATTGACTATAATCGTGATTTTAATTACGACTACTTTGGATTCAAGACACTTGAACGCTCCTACCTTCTCCGACTTGATGGTGAAGTTGCTGAGCGCCCACAACACATGTTGATGCGAGTTGCAGTTGGCATTCACCACGGCGACATCGAGAAGGCTCTACAAACCTATGACCTGATGTCAAACGGTTACTTTACACACGCTACTCCCACACTATTCAATTCTGGAACACCGATGCCTCAGATGTCATCTTGTTTCCTCTTGACCATGCAAGACGATTCACTTCATGGAATCTATGACACGCTCAAGCAGTGTGCCCTGATTTCAAAGTCTGCTGGTGGAATCGGTTTGTCCATTCATCACATTCGTGCCAAAGGTTCCTACATCAAAGGAACCAACGGTACTTCTAACGGCATCGTACCAATGCTCCGTGTCTTCAACGACACAGCCCGCTACGTCGACCAAGGCGGCGGCAAGCGCAAGGGATCGATTGCCATTTATCTCGAACCATGGCACCCTGATATCATTGAATTCCTTGATCTGCGCAAAAACCATGGCAAGGAAGAAATGCGTGCTCGTGATTTGTTCTACGCTCTCTGGACACCTGATTTGTTCATGCAACGTGTACAAGACAATGGCGACTGGTCCTTCTTCTGTCCAAATGAATGCCCAGGATTGCAAGACGCTTATGGCCAAGAATTCAAGGAACTTTACGAATCCTACGAAGCACAAGGTCTAGCTCGAAAGACAGTCCCTGCTCGAGAAGTCTGGGACAAGGTTGTCGAAGCACAAATCGAAACAGGAACGCCATACATGCTCTACAAGGATGCTGCAAACCTCAAGTCAAACCAGAAGAACTTGGGAACCATTCGCTCCTCCAACCTCTGCACAGAGATCATGGAATACACCTCTGCTGACGAAGTTGCGGTGTGCAACCTCGCATCCATCGCCCTACCAAAGTACGTCGAGAACGGATCGTTCAACCACGATCTCCTCTTCGATGTCACCTACCATGCAACGGGTAACCTCAACCGTGTTATCGATGTGAACTACTATCCTGTTGAAGAAGCTCGTAACTCGAACATGCGTCACCGACCAATTGGGCTCGGTGTCCAAGGTCTTGCGGACACGTTTGCAATGCTCGGCATGGCATTCGATAGTCCAGAAGCACGTGCACTCAACAAGGAGATTTTTGAAACGATTTACTTCGCTGCTTGTACTGCTTCCAAGGATGCAGCCATCGTTGATGGAGCATACTCTACCTTTGAAGGATCACCAGCATCTCAAGGAATCCTCCAATTCGATCTCTGGGGTATGAACGAACACTCCGGTCGCTGGGACTGGGACTCGCTTAAGGCGGAAATCATGGAAAAGGGAATGCGAAATTCGCTCCTTGTTGCTCCAATGCCAACTGCTTCAACATCACAGATTCTCGGAAACAACGAGTGTTTCGAAGCATTTACCTCAAATCTCTACGTTCGTCGAACCCTCTCTGGAGAATTCATCGTCCTCAACAAGCATTTGGTCAATGACCTCATCACCGCTGGACTTTGGAGCATGGAATTGAAGGATGAAATCCTACGACACAAGGGATCTATCCAAGCCATTGAAGGTATTCCAGACAACATCAAGGCTTTGTACAAGACCACCTGGGAAATCAAGCAAAAGCATGTTCTTGACATGGCTGCTGACCGAGGAGCTTACATCGACCAAAGCCAATCCATGAACATCCACATGATCGATGCCAACGCAGCAAAGGTCAGTTCGATGCACTTCTACGGATGGAAGTCCGGCCTCAAGACAGGTATGTACTACTTGCGAACCAAGGCCGCTGCTGATGCGATTCAATTCACTGTTGAAAGCAAGGCTAAGAACGATCCAACCGTTAACGGACTTGCAGAACGTGCAGAACTCACCAGCATGGAAGAAATCGCTTGCAGCCTTGACAGTCCTGATGATTGTTTGAGCTGTGGTGCGTGAGTCTTTACTCGGTAAGCATCAAATAATCGCCCAACATAGGGATGGTTATGACCAAAAGAGTCTTTCTCGTGTCGATTTTACTTCTTCTAGTCGGATTATCTGGTTGCTTAGGTGAGTCTGAATCAAGTAGTTCAACACAATCTGTAACCCAAGTTGTTGCACTCGAAATCATCAATGATTGTGAGAATGCAGAGGTTCACATTCAGTCAACAACCCTTGCGAATGGTTCGACAATGGATACAATCCTAGGTATCAACGTTTCAGTCTATCATGCAATTTACACACCAGATGTCGCAAACCTTGCATTTGGCTACGATCTAAATCTCGATGGTAGCATAGATATGTTCGATAATTCGACAAAAGGTATCAACAATCTTTCAATTCCAATTACAGAATTTGAGTCACTGGGTGAAAACTTCTTCCTCACCTCAATTGCAGCAATTGCAACGAATTCAGGTGGAATCACGACACAAGTTGTACACGTTTCAAACAATTGTGAATCGCTCTCTGGAGTAAACCTTGCAAATTTAAACTATATTCATGGAGATTTCTCCATGTACGGCTTTGCCGTAACTGATGCTGCTGGAACACCAACCGCTACCGGTGGCGAAGACCTAGTCTACGTCGCTATGGACGCTGGTGACGATCGATCATGGGCTACTGTCATCGTACAGATGTCTGCTGGTGGAGCTTACACAGAGTGCACCAACCCTGACCAAACAGCTGATACTGGCTGTGCAGTCTCTGACAATGGCGACGGAAAGTGGGCCTTTGGA
>CAXQWT010000024.1:0-6250 GCA_964227855.1 Salipiger bermudensis
CCCGATTACGGTCAGTGAGGGGACGAATACAATCGTTGGTTGCGAGCCAAATCTGATCATGAAAACAGCTTTTGAAGCACTGGAAGGAAAGGGTAAGACGGGGCGGATTCCAGAACTTTGGGATGGAAATACATCACCACGAATCGCCGATGTGATTTTGCAATTTATTGAAAGCGGTGATTAGATGCGAGTCCTGCACGTTCTAGCGAACGGGCCTCCGGATGTGAATGGTTATGCAATTCGGACCAAGATGATACTTGAACATCTTCATGAATTCACTGATGCAGAAGTCATAGGATTGACCTCGCCTTGGTATCCACGTAATGAAAAAATGGTGGAGTCACATCAAGAAAATGGCGTAACTTACCTTAGGACACCTCATCCAGCTCAGTCGGAAAGTAGGCTACCTTTTTTGCTCAAAATTGCTCGTTGGGTGGAATTAAGGCATCAATACCATTATCCTCAGAATCCTGAGAAGGCCCTCGAAATGAAAAAGAGGCGAGAAGAATCTGGCTTCCTCGGGAAAATCATTCGTATTCCTACTTATCTTTCGAAAATCATTTGGAAATTGCTGGAAGAGAGAATATTGATTCGGTATTTCAAAAAGCGTATTGTTGAGGTTTCTAAAGAAAATCAGATTGGATTAATTCACGCTCATACGCCTTATCGAGTAGGATTGCCTGCGCTAAAAGCTGCAAGGAAATTGAAAATCCCTTTCATCTATGAAATGCGGGGAATGTGGGAAGAAACTGCTGTTGCTAATGGAAGGTGGATGAAGAACGGACCTGCATACAAACGTTTTCGACGACTTGAATCTAAGGTTTTAACGAAGAGTGACCGTGTGATTTGTATTAGCGACTCCTTGAAGACAGAAGCAATATCAAGAGGAGTAAAAATTGAAAACATCACAGTTGTACCGAACGGAATTAGTCCCAGTCTGATGGTAAATTCAACAACAGAGTCAGAACTTGAAACAGTAAGATCTAAGTTGCAAATTAACCAAAATTCCACTGTAATAGGATATATTGGTTCATTGAGAGAAATGGAGGGCGTGAATCAAACTGCAGAAGCTGTTGCTGAACTTCACTCAAAAGGATTCGATGTACGACTATTTGTTCTCACAGGTACTTCTGGACAGGAAGAATTGAAATCGTTTTGTAAGAATTTAGGAATTGAAGAACATTCTGTAATTACGGGACCTGTAAGCCATGATCAGGTTGGAGGATATTATGATTTGATTGATGTTTTTGTGGTGAGTAGGCCTTCAACCCGAGTAACTGAGTTCGTGACCCCATTGAAGCCCTTTGAGGCGATGGCTATGGGGAAATGTGTGATTGCTTCAGATTTACTTGCACTTCGTGAGATTATCCAGCACGGAGAAACAGGTTTGCTGTACAATCCAGAATCCTTCGAAAACCTTTCAACTGAAATTGAAAAATGCATCGAAAACTCTGAATTAAGAAATTCCCTCGGTAAGAAAGCAAGAGTTTGGGTTCTTCAGCATAGAAAATGGGAAGATTTGATTAAACAAACATTTGATTGTTATCAAAGATCTCTTCAAGGTGGTAAGACATGAAGCGAATTCTCATCACTGGAGGGGCCGGATTTATTGGTTCAAACACGGTGAAATACGCTCTTGGCATTGGGTTGAACGTATCTGTACTGGATTCGTTTGAGAACGCAGTAATTTCCAAACATGCTTTACAAAAATTGGGTGTGCATGTTCTAGAATTCAATATTGAAAACAGTCAGTGCCTTGAGCAAATGAGCGACCAATACGATGCAATCGTTCACCTTGCTGCCCAAGTATCCGTACCTAAATCCATTCAGGACCCAGAAAAAAATCACTCTGTGAATGTCGAAGGTTCAGAACATGTTCTCCAATTTGCACAACGAAATAATGTGAAGCGATTCATTTTCGCATCTTCATCCGCAGTCTATGGGGATTGTGAGATGATGCCATTGACAGAAGACTCAAAGGGAGAATTGCAATCACCGTATGCGCAATCAAAATTAGAAATCGAACAAAAAATAGATGATTGGTTTCAAGAGGGTTCAGAATTCTTGAGCCTTCGTTTCTTCAATGTATACGGCCCTCAACAACGATTGGATTCGAACTATGGAGCGGTTGTTCCGATTTTTATTGATCGTTTCACACGGGGGAATCAACCTACAATCTATGGCTCCGGTGCGCAATCTCGTGATTTTGTAAACGTTCGCGATGTTGCGCGGCTACTTGTTGATTTGTCCATTGGAGAGTGGCCTCAACCAAAACAAAGCGCATACAACGTCGGAACTGGACATTCAGTGACCATCATCGAACTTGCATCTCTTATTCACGAATTATCACAATCAAATTTTGCAGTTGAACCATCCTTTCGACCTGAAAGAACGGGGGATATCGGACAATCCGTAGCATCAATTGAGGCGATTAAGAGAGATCTCAATTGGGAACCAGAGATTTCACTTGAGGATGGACTAAGAGAACTCATCGAGGTGAATTCCTCTTGAAACTTATTTGGTGTACAACCCGGCATTTTGGAGAAGATTTGTGTGCTACAACACAAGTCGCCATCATCGAACGTTTGCTTTCATTAGGCCATGAGGTGACCGTTCTTGGCCCAGATCTCCCTCCAGAACCATATGACTGGGAACATGTTCAACTGAGCCAATCCACGATGAAAGGAAAAAAGGCTTCGAGTCTGGCAAAGAGCATCACCAATTACCTCAAGGAAATCAACCTTGAGGAACATATCGTTTTCATCGACTGGGCTCTTGTTCGATATGTTTCTCCATTGGTCGAGAAAAATGGTATTCGTTGGATGTGCATCGATCGATCACCTCCAGCTGATGCGAATTTGTTTGCAAAATTACAGCGCATTGATTGGAAGAAAGCCTGGAAACTTGTTGCTTCTTCATTGAATCATAATGGAAGTTGCATTGGAGGCATGGTCGTGAGTACTGCACATCAAAACCTTATCACAAATCGATTCTCAATCGGGGCGGAGAGGTTGTGTATTCTTCACGCTGGAGTGAACAATGAATTGTTCAAACCAAACACCTACGAGACATTTGGTTCTCCACTCAAGATGATTTACCATGGGAAAATGGATCGAAATCGAGGTATTCTCAAGCTTGTACTTCTTCTTGATGCATTGGAGAACAATGGTATTGAAGCTGAATTATCTCTTATTGGTTCGGGTGATTTGGATGCCCATTTAGGGAACCTAACTAAATCAAAACCGAACCTTAACTTCCAAAAACCAATCCCACACTCAGATATTGGCAATATATTACAAGAACATCAAATCGGCTTTTTGCCAATGCCAGATCTTCCAGTTTGGACCATTTCTAGTCCGCTCAAACGCAGTGAATACATGAGCAGCGGGCTTCTTGTGCTAGGAATTAATCATTCAGGCCATCATTTGCCAATGTTAAACAACGATTTGAGTTCGTACAAGATGTTCGATCAACAAACCTTTGTTGATGATTCAGTTGAACAGATTCAGAAGTGGATGAAAGATGACGACTATGCTAAACTAAGCGCTGAAGCACGACAGTATGCAGAGACACATCTGGATTGGGGTGCAACGACTCAATCACTAGCAGATGTACTGGAAAGTTTGGAAGAGTAGATGGATGCGAGGATTTCATTGATCGATTCAACATTGTGTTGATGAGGCGTGTCATCAAACTCAATTTCAGTCCCTTGAATCTGTTCTATCGAATCTACCCAGCTCTCCACCGTGTCCTCTTCAGGCCGAGAGATGATATCGGGAAGAGAGTGAAGCGATTTTGGTGCAAGTACAGGCGTTCCACATGCAAGCGCTTCGAGTGCGACCATTGGTTGTCCTTCATACGTTGAGGGAAGGAGCAAGAGAGAGGATTCTTGGAGCAATTTGACTTTCTCTTCCTTAGAAACCCAACCATGAGCAACGATGTTATTTGAGCCTTCAGGTGCTTCCTCTCGTCCGGTACAATGCAGAATGTGATCTGAGCCTCGACGTTCAAGTTCATTCATGATTTTGAAGGCAAACTCGTGACCTTTGACAGGATCGTTTCGACCCAAGAGAAGAAGTTGATTTGGAATACGTTTTACGGATTCATCTATGCAATGTATTGAATCGATTGGATTCGATGAGACGACGCATTTTCCTAAAAACGGAGTAATCAATTCTTTCCAACGCTCGGATAAACAAACAATTGTCGCTTCGCAATCGTTGAGACGTTGTTTCAATTTCTTTGCTCGATCTTTCTTGCCCAACCAAGCGAGAATGTTTCCACTGTGTATCTGAAACACTATCTTAGCGCCATGGCGATAAGCGTGCTCTGCAAGACGTAGTTTTCTCAGAAAAGAATAATCGGATGCAGCGTGAAGGTGAACAACAAGACCATCCTCTGTCTGTTTTGCAAGTTCTTCAAGTCTATTTTTTGCATTGTTGTATGCTTGAAGTTTGGAAAGATACGAACCGATGGAGTGGCTTTCAACCGTTTCAACGTTCCAACCATTGGGAGGATTTGATGAAAGCGTTCCAATGACCGATTGAATACCTCCTGGGCTGGAGATGGGTCCAACATGAACCACGGTCGGCATGATTGAAGTGAATGGCTGTGCACACTTGACATCTATGGAAAAATCCCCGTCTTGAGCAAGAATTTGTACGGAGAAGTGAAGAGGGATTCGAGAATCAATGGGGTCATGCTGTTCTCTCCCGCTCTGTTTGAGATTGGGTTTGCAACACTTGCAGGACTGCCTTATCTCAAACATGGACTCGATCTCTTCATGGCGAGAAAGAGAGTCTTAATTCGCCCTGAGCAAGCGTTTTCTGGGACACTGACCATTCTCCTCCCTGTTTGGAACGAAGCCAGTGTTCTGCCTCAAAAATTGGACAACTTACGAGAAACATGTCAACAGTACAACCCGAACCTCGTCATCATTGATTCTGCTTCAACAGATGAATCGGTATCGATTGTTGAAGCATGGAGTGGGAAAAAGGCGTTCCAATCCTACACTTTGTTACGAATGGATGAGCGTAAAGGAAAAACGGCAGCGGTAAAACAAGCACTGAATCACATCAACAACTCACTGCAGAGTGAGTTGGTCTTGATGACCGATGCTGATGCAATGTTTGAGGCTGATACGGTATCCAAACTGTTGCAATGGTTTTCTAATCCTAGTATTGGATGCGTTGGCGCTTCACCAAAGCGTCTTGGACAGCGTTCTGAAGAGGTTGAACATCGAGCACTGTTCTCCATGGTTCGAAATCTTGAATCAAGAAGAGATAGCACTCCATTCCTTGAAGGATCGTGCATGATGTGGAGAAGAGAAGCATTGAATGTTGAAGCTCTCAATGTTCACTCGAATGCTGACGACGCACAAATTGCGACCAATGTTCGAATCAATGGAATGCGGACAATACAGGATCAAGATGCTTACTTCGTCGACCATGCCCCTCTTGAAAGAAAGGAACATTCACGACAAAAGGTTCGACGCGCACAAGGACTCCAACGTCACCTGCTCAGGCAGAGAAAACATTGGTTCGATCGGAGACATGGTCGATTTGCAAGTACGCTTCGGCAAGAAGCAGCACTCCACCTTCTCACTCCACTTTTTCTCCTGGGAGCATTTGTAGCAATGTTGGCTCGATGGGCCTCGATTGGATTCGCAGATATTGACTTCTCAAATGCTACACTCACAACCATGCACGTCGGTCTGTTTGTTGCAGAGACGATTGCAATTGTATCATGGCTCTCTTTGCGTTACGGCATTCGAATCCCATTGTTGAACCAATTCGGAGCCATTCTTGATGGCAATGTTCAGCTCATTCGAGCGCTGTGGAAAAGTGCCCGTGGTTCATCCCTGCACATGTGGGAGCAACATCTCGACGGTCGGGATTAAAAAAAAAAAAGGCCCCCTCATGCGCCTGAACGCATGAGAGGGCGGATTCACACAAACTCAGTTTGTGTGGTTACGACACTAGTGTTACTTGATTAAAATCAAGCTACACTGGTAGTGGTCGACTCGTAGATGAGCTTGTTGCTCGCACGGTCGAGAACCTTTACCTGAACGCTGCAGGCAGTGGAACAGATGTCATCTGATCCTTCACTGATTGTGACTTCCTCTCCAAAGGCCCACTTTCCGTCGCCATTGTCAGAGACTGCACAGCCAGTATCAGCTGTTTGGTCAGGGTTGGTGCACTCTGTGTAAGCTCCACCAGCAGACATCTGTACGATGACAGTAGCCCATGAT
>CAXQWT010000025.1:0-22822 GCA_964227855.1 Salipiger bermudensis
TCGCCACTCGAACACATTGCTAACATTCTGAATGAACCGATGGTACGCGTGCAAGATGAAGATTCGGTCAAACTTTTGTCGAACGTTTGCACACATCGTGGAATGATTCTTTGTCACGAGCATTCAGGCAACAAAACGATTCAGTGTCCATATCATGGCCGTACATTCAATCGTGATGGAACCTTGAAGCACATGCCAGGCTTTGAGGACGTTATCGATTTTCCAAACCAACATGACCATTTGAAGGTCTTTGAATTTCAAACATGGAACGGATTTGAATTCACATCGCTGAATCCTGATTTTGAATTAGAAGCGATTTTTCATCCGATACAAGAGCGACTTGGTTGGTTTTTTTCCGACATGGAATACGATTCAAGCAGAGACCGTAATTGGGACATTGAGGCGAATTGGATGCTGTATGTTGACAATTATCTGGAAGGATTCCATATTCCATATGTTCATCCCGAATTGAACGAGGCATTGGACAAAGAAGGTTACGTCACTGAATGTTTTGAACACGGAGTCCTCCAAATCGGACTGGCGAAAGATGGTGATGTTTGTTTCGATCTTCCAGATTCGTCCATTGATGCTGGGAAAAGGATTGCGGCCTACTACTGGTGGCTGTTTCCTAATTTGATGCTAAACGTCTATCCATGGGGCGTTTCTGTCAACGTTGTAGTTCCAAATGGACCTCAATCGACGACGGTACTGTTTCGAAGTTATGTCAAACATCCAGAAATCATGGATCACGGAGCAGGTGCTGAGTTGGATAAGGTCGAACTTCAGGACCAATTCGTCGTTGAAAACTGCATGAAGGGACTTCGCTCACATTCCTATCATCGAGGACGATATTCAGCACAGCATGAACAAGGCGTTCACCACTTTCATAGAATGATCACAAACCTGAGGTGAAGATATGAAAAAAATCAATCTCGACGAAAAATTTGCATTGTTCAACGAACACTGGACTCCAAAAATCATCAGCGAGCTCAACGATTATCAAATCAAGATTGTCAAGGTTGAAGGTGATTTTGTTTGGCATGATCATTCAGATACCGATGAATTCTTCTTGGTCATCGAAGGGACGCTATTCATTGAATTTGAAAATGAAACCATGGAACTGAATGCTGGAGAATTATACGTTGTACCCAAAGGTGTTCAACATCGACCGTTTGCTCAGAAAGAATGCAAAGTCATGCTCATCGAACCTCGAGGTGTTGTTAACACTGGAGATTCTGAAAGCGATTTGACAGCATCCAACGATGTGTGGATTTGAAGGATTATTCCTCTTCAGATTTGGGCTCGTACTCCCCTTCTAAGCCAAAATAGGATTCCTTTTCTTCCAATGCATTTCTGAGCACTAAACCGTGATAGACCTTGATTGAACGTTCCTTGACCATGTTGTTGATCGTCTTCTCAAGTTCGATAAGTTCGCTTGGCGTTGATGCGTCCTCAATCTTCTTCAAACATTTTCGATACTCGCCGCGTCTTGCAAAGAATATTGCAAAATAAATCGGAACAAGCAGTAGCGGAATCACCAATTCTTCGAAAACAATTTCGCTTAATGCGGACAGTGATATCTCAAAACTCTCGGGGTCGTATTCACTTGAAAAGGAGTCACCACTAAGTCCACCTCGATAGAAGAAACCTGAATTTATTCCCATGTACATGTTAAACGGGGTGGATTCTGGATCAAAAACATCAGATCCTCGATCAAGTTCAACATCGTCTGGCCAGCCATCGTTGTCGTTGTCATCATCAAGCACATCTGGAAGAGTATCCTTATCCGTATCAAGAGGGGTTGAATCTGCATTGTATGGGTCATAGAGGATTGTCCCTGAAGATGCAGCACGTTCCATCTCGTTTCGAATTCCATCCCCGTCAGCATCATCATCGTATTCATCTGGCATGAAATCTCCATCAATGTCTGAGCATCCTTTTAGACGAATTTTGCTCTTGCCATAGATGAATGGGCAATTATCAGAGAGCGTATGTAAGCCCTGGTCTGCGTATCCATCACCATCAGAATCGGACCAAATACCTGCGTCTTCAGGCCAGGCGTCAACATCATCGTTGACATTATCACCGTCCATGTCTGGATCAATGTTGTCTCCAAGACCGTCTCCATCCAAGTCTCGATGCTCAGATGCATTGGATGGAAAGGCATCAGCACCCATCGATTCGTTCCAATGCTCATCTGGATCGGACCAGCCATCTCCATCCGAATCAAGGCAGTCTGCTCGGTCTTCCGTTGAATCTCCCGGTGTGCATTGATACGAGGATTCGTCAGCATGTACAATCGGTAGAACAAGGCACAAAACAACGATGCTTACGAGCAACACACGATGTTTCATGTCGCATGATTCGGCCTGTCGTATTTGGGTTTTTGCGAGACCTGGAAGGAAAACATTTCAATAGCATCGACTAGTGTTGATAATATGATGAAAGTCAATCTTCCCATTCTCGTGGTTCTGCTTATGATTTCAACAGGCTTTGCGGGGTGCACGTCCGACGATGGAGATGAGTTGCAAGCCTTTCCACAATTCTCAAGCCTAGCTGATGACGACCAAACCTACAACAAGGCCAAGATGGCAGGTTCACCTTTCATTGTCATGTTCTCCGCTGAATGGTGCAACAACCCTTGCCACACCTCGATGTTTACCATGTGGGAAGCGGTTCCTGAACTTCCAGTGCTTGTTATGTCAACGGATCCTGCTGAAAATGCGAGTGGCATTACGTTGCAAGACTGGCACGAGGCCGCCAATGCCTTCGATGACGATGATTCCACTGGCGACACTGGAGTGACGCTTACAACGTATGTTTTCATGAAAGGCGTTGAGGCCGCAGAAGACCTTGCCGTTACCTCGCCAGGTACAGTCATGTTCATCAACGCTGATGGATACATCACTGCAACAAAGGTTGGTATGCTCGAAGAGCCACAGGAAGTTCTCGACCTTTGGGAAACTGCGCAGTAGATTCAGAACATTGAACCGAACACCTCATCAAACGGGACGGTTTCCGCTTATCATGGTCTTTACACACGACATGGCAGACTGGCTCAGTTTCAACATCGACGAGGACTGGCTCCAAGAAAACATCTCATGGAAGGATTTCGGAACCGGTGTCCGCTTGGGTAAACTCAAGCGGGAGGAAAAGACATCATTGGTTCTCTATGAAGCCCAGTCTGAAGTTGAAGTGGATGCCTTCATGCCACACAGTCACCCGGGCGGAGAGTGTTATGTTGTCCTCGAAGGTGAAGTTTGGGATGAGGATGGTACCTATCCAACTGGCTCCATTGTTTGGATGAATCCTGAGTCCTCGCACACCCCAAAGACGCGGGGTAAGACGCTCATCCTCGTATTGTGGCCTCAAGGAGTCAAGTCTGTTTGAGTCAAATCGTACTCACCACTGATGAGCATTCCATCGAAAAGAAACGGTCCTGCCGGTACGACGGCAGCAATGGATCCGTGAATCAATGCTGTCATGTTCCAGTGACGCCCAACACCGACGAAGAGCAAGCCGATGAATGCAACAAACAGACCTCCATGGATTGCTCCAACGAGTGATACCAATTCCGGGTTGCCTCCGATGTATTTCACCGGCATGGCTACTGCAAACAAGAACAGAGCAGAGAAGCCCTCAAGATAACTAACGAATGAGACGATTTGCTTCATGCTTCGATTTCCACCATGGGCCTACTCGAGCCGCAAGATGGACACATTTGCTCATCGCTATCAAGATAGTCATGCTTGCACGCTGGACAAACCTGTGCAAGTTCCATCTTGCCCATGGATTCGACCGAATCGCCTTGCAGTGACAAGTAACCACTTGCTACGTTTCCAACCGTATAGCGACCTGCTCCACCAAGTCGAACCAAGAGATCAGGTGGTAGTGTCACTGTTCCTGTTTCATCAATGA
The DNA here is from genome assembly GCA_964227855.1 of Salipiger bermudensis. Classification (GTDB taxonomy): domain Archaea; phylum Thermoplasmatota; class Poseidoniia; order Poseidoniales; family Poseidoniaceae; genus MGIIa-L2. The sequence continues at coordinate 3,919 of CAXQWT010000025.1, forward strand.
TGAGTTCACGATCCTTACTCAAATCTTCAACATCGATGGATTCACCATGTTCGGCAACGAAGCGGCCATCTCGGAGTTCAAGCGATCGATTTGCAAAGGAGGCAACCTCTTTCGAGTGCGTTACAATAAGGAAAGAAACACCATCGTTTTCGTGCAAGTCCTTGAACAGAGCAAGGACCTCTCGACTCGTTACTGGATCAAGTGCTCCTGTTGGTTCGTCCGCCAAAATCAATCGAGGCTTTGTGATGAGTGCACGAGCAATAGCAACACGTTGTTGTTCACCTCCACTCAACATGGAAGGTAATGCTCGTGTACGATGAGCCATTCCAAGTCGCTCAAGCATTCCATCAGCTTGTGCGAGTGCTTTTTTGGATGAAACACCTTGATGACGCAACGGCTGAGCAACATTGTCTCGAGCATTCAAATCAGGAAGGAGGTTTCCTTCTTGGAAAATGAACGAAACTGTCTTTTGGCGGAGTTCAACAAGTTCTAACCCTTTCAATCGAGTCATGTTTTTGCCGGCGAGACTGACAGAACCTGCACTCGGTTTCATCAATCCCCCAAGACACTTCATCAACGTAGATTTCCCGGATCCAGAAGGACCTACGACTGCAATTGCTTCACCTGCTTTCATATTGATGTGAAGACCTCTCAAGGCGACGACGTTTCCGTCCTCAGCCTTTGATTCGTACACATGATACAAGCCGTCGGATTTAAGAATAGTATCGCTCAATTTCATTCCCCCTTCAGCACACTGGCCAAGTCTGCTGTTAATGCGCGTCGTGTTGTGACCAACAATGCTACAACGACTGCAGCAAAGACCGCCAAGGAAACGAGAATAATCTGTGACCATGGATAGACGAGTGTCCGTTGTATGGTCGTCGATGACCCTCCGAAAATCTGGAAGATAAATCCGAAGATGTCAAAGAATCCATTGAAGGACAGTGCGAGTCCAACACCAAGAACAATACCAAGTGCCATCGAAACGACAACAATCGAGAGAATTTCAAAGAGAACCAGGCGTATAATTTGATTTGGTGACGCACCAATTGCTTGCAAAACAGCCAATTCTTTCTGACGCTGGCTGAGGACGAGGGAAAGGAAAACGAAACTCGAAGCCACTGCAGCAACACTTGCAACAACGAACTGAAGTGAAAGTAGACCAGGTGTACCGAAGATTAACCCCCCATTACGCTCGACTTCTTTGTGTGTGCTTGACCAATCGAGCACACCAGAGACACGTGCATCTGCTTTGATTTGAGAAGCAAGCGATTCCAAAGCATCTCCCGAGAGTCCGTCAACACGTACAATCCAAGTCTTGGAACTGAAATTGTTTGCCGCATCATCTCCGACGAGGTCTCTCCATGAATCTTCACCGATGATCAATGCGGATGCAATCGTTACAGCCCCAACGCCTGGAATGTATTCGTGTGTTCCCATATAGTACATCGAGGTCTTGTAAGGCGTTACAATGAGTTCAACACGGGTATCCGCAAAGAAGAGATCCGCTGCAAGCGGTGGAGGGATATCACTCGGACCAACTGTGCAACCGGTAACGTCGCTGTTGGTTCCGTCAGGACATGTTGTGTTCGACAATGTCGAGGAAGAGAGGTCAAAGAATCCGAAAGCGCCAGCTAAGTTTGCATCCGTGAAGTCAGCATTCTCCAAAGAACCGCCCATGAAATTGACGATGATTGCATTCTCAAGATTAGCTCCAGTTAAATCTGCGTCACTCAGATTCACATCAAGAAGAAGAGATTCACTCATGTTCAAATTCGTAAGATCTGCTCTTGCAAGGTTCGTGTTGGAAAGGTCAACACGTCCCAAATCTCTCTCATCCAAGTCTTGGCCAGAGAGATTCAGACCACTCCAATCTCCATCCATTAGGAGCGAATAGGCGACAAACAACGCTAATGGATCTGATTCTTCTGAACCCCCAGATGAAAAGTTGAACTCGATATCGTTCCATACAAACGTAATCTCCCTCGATTTCTCATCCCCTGGCTTAAGCAGCACATCGTCAAGCCGATTCTCGTCACCGCCACGGTCTGAACCAGGCAAGTCAAGTGAGTATGCAGAATCTTGTCCGGCAGAGAAGCCGTTGTTTGAATAGCCTTTCATTGCAGAATTGATGTTCGTTCCAGGAATGGATTGTTCACTCCAGCGCAAAACGTCTTCATTGCCATCGAACAACACGAACGTTTGCAAACTATCGCCACCTTGTTCATCAGCAAGCGTGATTTCTGGAACGCTTGTGGCAACAGGGCTCACATCACTGTCGGTGAATTCATTGACGAGTGCGATAAGCGTTGTCGAATTGATGGCTTGTTCAGTTGAGATTTGCAAATCTGAACCAACGGTTGCATCAGCAGTCTTCTCATCGACCAATGTCCCCGTATAGCCTTGAACGGCTGCAAGTGTTACAATGGAGAGGGTTAGAAGCATAATTACTGCCAGTCGATTGACCGATTCTGTTGATCCTGAACCCTTGAGACCACGCTTGACATCTTTGAGGAGTGGTGATCGTCCGAACAAAAGTTGCATGATTTGTGGGCCTTTCGCACCGATTCTTCCGAGAAGTAATGCTCCACCAATCCATAGCGCAAATGGACCGATGATTCCAATCAATCCTTCAATGAAGAAGTTGGAAACGATTCCGTCTTCACTACCGTTCATCTCAAGCCAAGTATCGATTACTGCAAGCATTCCAAAGAGGAAGGCAGACCAGTGAAGCCATCGTTTCGGTTCGGCTTTGGCCGTTGTTTTTCGAACCCCTTCTTCGATTTCGAGTTCAATAAACTCACGAGCGCGACTGCGTCCAAAGATCATCGCAAGTCCTAATGTAGCGATTGCAGTGAACAGTGTTGAACCAATTCCTAGTGTTGGATTAACATCGAAGTCACCCGTTCTAAATTCCATGAAACCTACTGCTGACAGAACGATAGGTACTGCCATGAGGGCCAAAATGTATCCAATGAGCCAAGCAACTGAAGACATGACAAAGAGTTCCAGAAGAACCATGCCTTGCAAATTCTTTCCATCCGCACCAATAACACGGTGAATACTGACCTCTCGACGACGTTGCTCAAGCGAAAGCACTAGCCCATAGATGAGGACTGCGAGGGACAAAAATACAATCGGAATCATGATGATGTAGTCGAAGATTTGAATCAATCCAAGGAAGATGTTGAGGAACAGAATGGTTCCCGAGACAATGTCTGTGTAATACAATTCAACACCTGCATCGGTGTAGTTCCCAGCTTGAACCTCTGTTCCAAGGTTTTCAAGCCACTCTGCTGCATCTGCTGTCGAGGAAGTAGGCAATTGGCCACGGTCAATGGTTACACCAAGATACATGTGATCGTTATCGATCAGGGTTGCTCGTTGTGATTCTTCAAGAACTTCCCAAGTTGTAAAGATTGGATTGAACGGAAGCGTTGGATTACCCAAATCCCACGGCTCGTAAATACCCATAACGGTCAAATTCTCGACGGTCATCCACATTCGACAGTAGATCATTTCGTTGTTTTCAGGTGTAATCTCTCCTGCACAGTTGTCTTCCGTGATGCTAGCTTCAAAGAGAGTCGATTCATCGACGACATAAGCGAATGTCAATTCGTCAAGGACATCCCCTACCTTTGCCTGAGCCTCGCTTGCGATGGTTGAAGGAAGGATGATTCCACGATTGACGCTCATGTTTTCTGGCGTTGGCCATTCACCGAGTCCGGCAATGATGTTTTCACCTAACCGATCGGCAAGCTCCCCATCAAATGCCTCTGGACCAAGGAATCGAATAGCACGCTTGTCAGAAATTGGTGGGCCTGCATCAAGCGCTTCTGGATAGTCAAAATTCATTGAATCCCAGAGCGGATTCTCGTTATCTGAAATCGCCCTCATTTCGAGAGGCTGAGCAACAACAAACTCAATGTTGAAAAATCCGCCACTGTGGATTCCTTGACGACCAAGAACAAGCGTACAGTCATTAAATTCAGAAAACTCGTCCATCAACTCATCACATACTTCAGTCATTGTTGTTGTGTTGTTTGACCATCCAGAAGCGTTCTCTACTGGTGTGCGTGCAAACTCAATCTTGGCATCGAAAGGTTCGGAATCCAAAGATTCCTCAAAGAACAATTGGGAAAGTCCTACACCATAGGCAAGAACGGTTGTGATAACAAGGGATGCAAGGAACACACCTGCAATGACTGCCATTCCACGTTCTTTGCCTCGCCAAGCACTCTGTGCTGCGAGTCTCAAACGGCTCGGCAATTCCATCAACGAATGTTGATATCGTCGAATACGTGAACGGCCTTGTCCAAAGTAGCTTTCTTTCAGTTCAGGGACGTCAATCATTCTTCTTCACCTTCGTTATCAAGACCCCAAGCAGAGCGAATATCGGATGCTTCAGTTTTCCCATCATTGAGTAAAAGCATACGATCGGCATTTGATGCTAAATCAGGATCGTGCGTAACCATGAGAATTGAAACTGGGTTTTCTTCATCATGACAGAGATCCTTGAAGAGTTTCATCACCTCTTTTCCGCTTGCAATGTCAAGATTTCCTGTTGGCTCATCTGCCAGGAGAACCGGCCGGTTACCTGCGATAGCACGGGCGATTGCTACGCGCTGCTGTTGTCCGCCAGAAAGTTGGTCTGGAATAAAATTCAGCCGGTCACCAAGTCCGACCTTTCGCAATGCCTCTTCGGCTGTGGCAACTGCTTCATCGGAAGGGACGCCTGACAATTCGAGCGCGATTGCAACGTTGTCAAGCGCAGATAGGTTGTCGAGAAGGTGGAAATCTTGGAAAATCCAACCTACCTTGTTTCGTCGAACATCGACAACGCTTGAAGGTCCTTTTCGGCCATAGGTTCGCTCGTCGAGCGTTATGCTACCCCCATCACCTGCAAGCAGTCCCCCAATGATGTTAAGGAGGGTTGACTTTCCAGAACCAGATGGCCCCATAAGAGCAACCATTTCGCCTTTTTCGACGTTCATATTGACACCTTTTAGCACGTTTAATGACCCAAAACTCTTGGTCAAGCCGTCTACATTTAGCATCTCAATAACTCCAGCATTTCTGCATGCAGTTTCATACGCGACGTTATTTCTTTACAATGGTTTGTATCGAATGACTCTACATATTGATGCGACGCTTTCAAAAAAGGGAAGCATCAGGTACCGCCATGAGCGGAAAGACGGCACTCATTACGGGAATCACGGGACAAGATGGTTCCTACCTCGCTGAATTGCTCCTCGAAAAGGGATACATCGTTTACGGACTGGTTCGCCGCGTTTCGCAACCAAGCCTTGGCCGTAACCTCATCAATCACTTGATGAGGAACGAAAAATTCCACCTTCTTAACGGTGATTTAGCCGATCAGAATTCGATTGACAACGCTGTTCATCAAGTTAAGCCAGATGAGTTTTACAACCTTGGCGCAATGTCCTTTGTTCCAGAATCATGGCGCTCGCCGATGATGACGGGTGACATTACTGGACTTGGTGCATTGCGCTGTCTCGAGGCTGTTCGTAAGCATGCTCCAAACTGCCGGTTCTACCAAGCCGGTTCCAGTGAGCAGTATGGCAAGGTGCGAGAAGTTCCTCAATCCGAACAGACTCCATTCCATCCTCGTTCTCCGTATGGTTGTGCAAAAGTCATGGCCTTCGAAATTACTCGAAACTACCGTGAGTCGTACAACATGTTCGCTTGCACTGGAATTCTCTTCAATCACGAAAGCCCACGACGTGGTCTTGAATTCGTTACACGAAAGGTGAGCATGATGGTTGCTCGTATCAAGCATGGATTTGATGAATGCCTCCATATCGGCAACGTTGATGCAAAGCGTGATTGGGGTTTTGCTGGTGATTATGTCGAAATGCAATGGAAAATGCTTCAACAAGATGAGCCTGATGACTACGTGATTGCAACAGGTCGAACACACAGCATTCGCGATATGATTTCTCTTTCTTTCTCCCATATCGACATTGAACTGACGTGGTCAGGCGAAGGCGTAGATACGTTTGCAACCGATCAAAACGGCGTGGTTCGGGTACGAGCCAACCCTCGATTCTTCCGCCCTGCTGAAGTTGATCTTCTGATTGGCGACCCTGCTTATGCCAAGGAAAAACTTGGTTGGGAAACCAAAACGACCTTTGAGGAACTCATTGAAATGATGGTCAAGTCCGACCTTACTATCGTTCAGGAAGCTGTCGATGGGGGCTATGCCCCACCAACACCGCCAGAGTGATCCGCCGACTTTTGCATCAGCCGATTGAACAACGGTGGAATCAGCGCAATCCAGAACATTTGGTAGTATCCACCGGGAAGTTGCGGTGATTCGTCGTAAGGACGCAGTTTTTCATACGGAGTGCTTGATCGGAGATGATGCGCTGCATGAAGAGGGAGATTCATCAGTGTATATCGTGACCATCGTGTTCGACTTTCCCAGGCATGGCCTGCATGAGGGCGCTCGTCTTCACCACGCTCAAGCCCGTGATGTTGAATGAAATTCACGAATTCAAGAAGATAGATGGCTACAAGTGCTTGCCCAACAAACGCTGCAAGTAAGGTCAGGTCGAACACTGCAAGAGATGTGAGCAACGCAATTTCGATGATGATAGAGATGGTCGTGTCCTTTTTTCTGATACTGTACGCATTGCGTAATTGCTTTGGAACGGTTCGTACCAAATGACCGTAGACACTACGCCCCCATGGAGAACTGGTGGGATCTACCTTACGCGCCCAATGTTTGTGGTGCGTATGATTGTGTTCGACTGTGAAATGGAGATAAAGGACGCACAGGAGATCGATTCGGCCTAGCCACCAACTGGCTGAACGTGGTCTTCGGTGCCCAAGCTCATGCGCTGCTACAACGCCAGCAGCTCCTGTTGCTAGGCCAGCAGAAAGTACTGGAACGATGATGGAAACAGAACCAAGTCCTACCGAGACGCGATACAAGAGACATACAACGACAATAGGAACCATGAGGCCATGAAGGTGAACGATGACGTTGTGGCCTTTACCTTCTTGTTCAACATCGTGAACAGTTGATGAACCAGCAATTGAATCGAGGAAAGGATACAGGCCAAGCAGTAAGATGATCGGCGTGACCATCCACCATCCGCCAATCACCAAAGTGATGGCTGCTGATACAGGTGTGAGCAATCCAAGCAAATGCGGAGCCCACTTAGCCATGCTTCGACGAGCGACTCATAATTCAAAGGCGTTGCCTTCGAATCAAGATCGACGAAACATAGTAGCTATTCGTCGAACAAAACCTGGCATGAAGGAGATACCGTTACGGTAGATCTGTCCCTCAAGGGCTTGGTCAACAAACATCTCTAATTCTCTATCCATTTATTGTTCCCTCCTTGTGTTGTAAGCAGCACGTTCGTTAGCTGAGAAGCGAAAGGCTGCTATAGCGTTCGCAATCGGCGACAGAATGTCGGAAAAAATTCCCGAACGGTACTGTTGCTGGTCCATTATTCGGTCGGTATACATCTGAAGTTCGTTATCCATGGTTATCCTCACTCTAGTTGTGGTGTTCAACCTATTCAAAGACGTGGTAAACTTGCCAACACATAGGTGTAATAATTACATTAAGTGTTTTACAACATACTTAATTGACCGTTCTCTTCAAGAACAAAATATCCGAGGCACAACCATCCGAGCCGCTCCCAACCGTATATCGACAGTGGAATCCGGCTTTAGGAGGAATCACCATGGGTATGGACCCGGCACTCAAAGCAAAATTGCAGAAGCAAAGATATCACATCGTCGGTGAACACGGTGGTGTCAAAACCTGTCATTGGACCAAAGAATCTCTTCTACGGGACAGGGCGTGCTACAAAGGAACATTTTACGGCGTCAAGAGTCATACGTGCATGCAAATGTCCCCTGTTGTCGATCAATGCAACCTTGCCTGTACGTACTGTTGGCGAGAGCCTCACATGGATACGCTTGAGTTAACTGACCAAGATCCTCTTGAACTTCTTTACGAGAGTGTTCGAGCTCAGCGTCGATTGCTCACAGGTTTCGGAGGAAACGATAAGGTTCCACGCGAGAAGTTCCTCGAAGCACAGGATCCAAAACACGTTGCTATTTCGCTGAATGGAGAGCCAACACTTTACACACGCCTTGGCGAATACATGGACTTGTGCCACAAGCATGGAATGACGACCATGCTCGTTACCAACGGGACCCTTCCGAAAGTACTGGAAAATCTTGACACGCTTCCTACGCAACTCTACGTTTCTGTGGATGCTCCAAATAAGCAAGTGTTCGATGACGTGTGCCGGCCAAAGTGGAACAGTGGGGCTTGGGAGCAATTTGAGAAGACCATCGATCTTCTTCCAAGTCTTGACACAAGGATTGTCTGTCGGCATACACTGATGAAAGGCGTCAACATGTCTTCAACACACATCAAGGAATTCGCAGAACTCGACAACCGCGCTGACCCAGATTTCATTGAAGCAAAAGGATACGTTTACGTTGGACACAGCAGGGAGAATCTCTCCATGGAAAACATGCCCAGCCATGATGACATCCTCTCCTTCTCGAATGAACTCGCACCTCAAGTCAACCGGGAAGTCCTCTCAGAGAGTCGTCCAAGTCGTGTTGCCCTTATCGGTCGTGAAATCGTTCCAATTCCAATTCCTGAAGCAGAATTGTACTTCCCAGAAGATTTGGGAATCGCACCTCCTGTCAAGAAACTCCCCTTGATTCAAAATTGAGTTCATAAACTGTTGAGCTACTTGGTTTGACATGTCAGCGAAGCGTACGCCACGGATATTGATTGTAGGTGCAGGTGGAATCGGAGGCCTAACTTTTGATTTGGTCGTTCCAGCACTCGAAAAAGTACAGCAAAAATGTTCAATCACAATTATGGATGGAGACACGGTGGAAGATTCGAATTTGGGTCACCAACGATTTTCGGCTTCGGACGTAGGTTCGTTCAAAACGACGGCTCTTGTCAAAAAGTTCGAATCGTTCAAGCATGTATACTGCGTATCTGATACTGAAAACCTAAGGGTAAAGGAACAATTGCAAGACTTCGATTACATCATTATAGGCGTTGACAGGCCACACCCCCGGAGATTGGTTCACGCAACCAACGTCCCATGGATTGATTTGAGATCCACCGGAGATGGTCACGTCTATTTCACCAACGATTCCGACCCAAAACTCGTCAGCATGATGACCCCTGACCATGAGCCTGCAAGCTGCCAAATTGCAGGAGCCATCGCTGCTGGAAACATTCAGTTTGGGTACGTTAACGCTGCTGCGGCGGCGGCAACATGGTTGATGGGACAGTTGCGGAATCAACCGCCTCTTCGAGAACGAATGTCAAGCATCATGTTTGGTGAACTCAAATTCCCGGAGGTGAAGGCATGATTCCGGTCATGGGTCTCCAATCAATTGGCATCACCTATGAACAGTGGATGAGAGCATGCATTCAGGCCGAAGCCCAGAATGTTGAATCGGAAGATGTTCTCGATGTACAGCGGAACGCTGCTGAAAATGCTAGATGGGATTTGGTCTACAATCTCTCCCTCATCGCTGGGCTTGAGACCTCCGTTCTCATCGATGCGAATGGTGAGATTCAGATTGACTGGGGCTCGCCTGGTCGAGTTCCACTACGTCCACCTGTTGGAATGATGGCTCCGTTCAGAGTGTGGGTTCACACTCACCCTGGTTTCCAAGCCTATTGGAGTGGTACCGACAAAAACAGCCTTGCAATTGCTCAAGGAATTCTCTCTTCTGCGCTTGTTCTAGGTGCCCCTGGCATCAAGCAGAGTAGGAATCTCGGACCCGATAACGGTCGTTCAATCAGCCTTGAGGGGCCGCTTCAACATTGGACTGAGGAAGACATTGTTCCATGGGATCAGTGGTACGCAGAGCGCCAAAAAAAACCGATTGAGGTGATGGTTTGAGTTCAAGCGTCCGCTCGCCTCGCGATGAAGAAGAGAAACTGAAGGCGCACATTGCAATACTTCGCGGTCAATCAAGATCGTTGAAAGAAGTGCTGACCGATCTACTCGACGAGGAACCTTCTGACGAACTTGTCGAAGCCGTTGAGAACCGAATCATTCTTGCTCAGGAACAAGAAGAATCCATTGAGCTTGAGAAGATTGTTGAATCCATCCAGAAGATGCAGTCTTGTTGGGTCTAGGCGTTCTTGTAGGTTGCTCTTCGGCCTTCAATCAAGGCGCTGAGACCTTCAAGCGCATCCTCTGTGGAAAAGATACGATCCAAACCTTGCAATTCAAGTTGTAGACCCTCATCAAGGGACATTGATGCTGTTGCATCAATTCGTTCACTTGCCATAGCCAATCCAATCGGAGCCGTGAACTTGAGCGACTTGAGTTGGCGTGCAACGGTCTTGTCTTCAGCATCGAACCCTTCTGGGCAGTTGCCAGATAGCAAAGCAGCCATGTTCTCATCCGTGAAGAATTTCCTAGCGAACTTGACCACTGGACTGTTCTCGTTCATTGGTTTACCAGGATACTTGTCTTCTGGCTTTCCGGATGCATGGATATCCTTGATGCAATTTGGAACATCGTTGATATCGACCAGATGCGTGACAAGACCGAGATCTGTTGCAGTTTCTGCATTCATGAAATTTCCAGCAAGTACGGCCCATCGGCCAAGTTCTCTGCCTGCGATCCGAGCTGGCCGTTGTGTACCACCAAGGGCAGGATAAATTCCAATGCTCGTTTCAGGGAACCGGAATTGCGTTCGACGTGTTCCAATTCGATAATCGCAAGCAAGCGCAAGTTCAAGCCCTCCTCCCAGAGCAAGGCCTGTTGTCAATGCAATCGTTGTCTTTGATGAGTCTTCAAGAGCGGCGAGGAGCGTATGCCCGTTCTCTGTGAACGTTTCAATGTCCGGAATGTCATCTGAACGAATCTTATCGACGAAGAACTTGACATCTGCACCTGCCACGAAGGCCTTTCCTGCACCATCGAGCACGATGGTTGAGACGTTGCTATCTGAATTTGCAGATTGAACCGCCTTTGTGAGTTGGCCAACAACAACCTCATTCAATGCATTCATTGCTTCTGGGCGATTAATGGTGATGGTTGCAATTCCATCTTCAACAGATGAATCAACAAAGGAGAAATCCCAGTTTGTTGAAGCGTTAGATTGATCCTTGAAGAAAGCAGGAAGTGTCCATGCTTCACCCGCAATGGCTTGATACGATTGTGCCATTCTGTAGGCTTCGCCAACACCGATCCGATTCATCAATTCGAATGGACCTCGGGCCCATCGGAGACCAACCTTAGCTCCCCTGTCCACATCTTCCATCGAACAGATGTCTTCCTCTACAATCTGTGCAGCAACACCAAAGACAACGCCAAGAAGGCGTTCTGAAACTGTTGTGTATTGGTCTTGTGTATACTCAGAATCCTCTTCGATTGGCCACATAGCATTCTCTGCTACGAGTTCACGAAGGTTCTGTGCGCCGTTGTATCGAGGTGTATTGAGTTGCTCAGCAAGATAATCGGTCGAATGAAGTGCAATCGGAGGTCCTGTGAGATTCATCAGGCCAAATGGTCCAAGGCCAATTCGGAACGCCTTGCACGAGATCGCATCGATCTGTGCTGCAGTAGCAACTCCTTCCTCCAAGAGGAGGCATGCCTCATTAAGCCATGGAACGAAAAATCGGTTGACAACGAAACCTGGTCGGTCCTTGCAAACAATCACAACTTTGCCAAGTGTTCGACAATACTGAACAGTTCGCTCGAGTGTATCCTTGGAGGTCGTCTCTGCTGGAATGACCTCAATGAGTCGGTTCTTTGCAGGATGATAGAAGAAATGCAACCCAACAAATCGATCTGGCCGGCCAGTTGCCTTAGCAAGGGCGTTCACGGACAAAGAAGAGGTGTTTGAAGCGAGAATTGTTCCTTCATCACAGGCTTCATCCAGTGCAGTGAAAACCGATGTTTTGATGTCAAAATCCTCGAACACTGCCTCGATAACGAGGTCCGTATCAGCAGCAGTGTTTTCTGTTCCGACAACATCCGTAATTCGTCCAAGTGTGGCGTTCACTTCGTCTTGGGAGAAGATACGACGTTCGATGGCTTCCTGCAAGAAATTCTCGATGATTGAACGACCGCGAGCAACATATTGTGCCTCTCTATCGACCATTTGCACATTGAATCCTTCTTGTGCACTCTTCTGTGCAATTCCTGAACCCATGTTTCCCGCACCGATGATTGCGACGTTCTCAACAGCCTTCATGCAGTCAACGAATGGCAAACCGTTCATGAATCATACGCTCTTGCGTTTTGTTCAATGTAGGGGAAGAAACACGAATTCGGACAGATTAAGGACTGGCCTACATACCTACAACCATGGACCTCGACACCGCTGCGAACTATGCGGAAATCATTGGGTTACTCACCATCCTCGGTGCTGCTGTTTACTCGTGGTATCAAATCAAAGAAATGAAAGCGAGTAGGGAGAGTCAAGGTGCATTGGTCCTCTCAGAGCATCTGCAAAAACCTGAATTCATTGGTGGCATCATTGCCATGTCAAGTCAACCAGAGATTACGACGACGGAAGAATACAAAGAGCATCATGGAGATGATTGGCTTCATGTGGTGACGTTGGCAACCACCTGGGAAACCCTTGGAGCTCTTGTGCATCGGGGTGATCTTGATTTTCACCTCGTATACGACATCTATGGAGGACTTATCGTGTTTTCACATGCTAAAATGTTGCCATGGATCGAGAACGAGCGACAATTGTACGGCGAGACGAGATTGGAGTGGTTCACTTGGCTCGCTGAGCGCATCAATGAGTACAATGAACTGAACGATAACGACCTACAAGCGGCACACATCGAATACAAAAATTGGAAGCCACGAAGCAAATGATTCAACAAGGCGGTTGTTTCATTCGGTGTTGAAAAGAAATCAAGTATGTGAAAACAATCGGCTCATCATGCCAGAACCACCGATGGTACTCCCAACAACTGAACTCAAGGTCGTTAGCGACAAAATCAGCGAGACAATTCAGATTGGTGGGTCCGTCCGATCTCTGCTCGAGGACCATTCAGGACAAGGTCGCTTTGACCTCAATTGGGAAGTTGATGCAGCTGTCGAAGCACTCAATGTCTTTGCTTCACGTTGGACGATTGAAATTCTCTCGACTCTCTACATTGCAGGTGATCGTCGGTTCAATGAGATGAAACATCTTCTGAAAGGCATCTCATCGCGAACACTCTCTGACAAGCTTCGCTATCTTGCTGACGAAGGGTTGGTTGAACGAATCGTAACTGATGGGCCTCCTGTTCGTGTCACGTACAGACTTTCAAGCCACGGATTGACGTGTGGTAGACTTCTTTCACCGCTCGTAGCTTTCATGAAAATCCATCAGGGATCCATCATTAGTGCATAGATGCATCAATACGATGAATTAAGATACAAAGAGGTCATCCTCAACCTATGGCACTTCTTGCACAATGGGTTCGGCAACGACCTTGGCTCGCTGCAGGAATTGCAGGAGCTGCTGGAGGAATTGCAGGCATTGCTCATGGTGTAGCGGCCATGGCATCAACTGCCTCAGCACTCGCTTTTGGTGGCATTTCGACCAAACGACAATCGAGTGAACATCCATTTCGCACACGTGTTCTTCGAACACTTGAGCGACATCCTGGGCTGTGCTATCGAGAATTGCAACACGAGCTCAGTGCTGCTAATGGTACACTTCGACATCACTTGGATGTGATGCAGAATCAAGGAAGCATCACTGTAATGCCCGTCAATGGTAGAACGTGCTACTTCGCAGGAGGTCCGTCACAAGTGGAACTGCTTCAATCGGTTTCTAGTGACCATCAGCGAATGGCATCAAGCCTCCCTATTGGTCTCTCAGCAGTACAGCGCCAAGTGATCGATGATATCCTCGATGAGGGAGTCCCTCGTTCCCAAGCCCAACTTGCTCGGCGTATTGGTCGTTCACGAGCCAGTGTTCATTCCGCAGTTAAGGTACTACGTCGGAGAGGTGTCTTGCGGCAAGACGTGCTTAATCTCGCATCGCATATCGAAATCGATACCTTCCGTCGGTCCGAACGATTGTCCTATCAATGGGACGATGGACGTCGTGCACAGGCTTAATTTTCCCTTTCTGAAAAGCAATTGTTGCATAGCCTTCAAAGACCATCGCCATGTGTCGTTTGCTATGCTCAATGTCAAATTGGAAGAACTTCCGATGCCGACCACCGATCGTTCGGTTGATCGATTGATTGGATGGTTTGTTGAGTCGTTTTGTTTTGTTCGAAGAAAGGGTGATGCAACTGCTGATTACGGGGCTGCTTCACCAATACACCGAATGTTGAGAGATCATTTCTTCGCAAATCCAAGCAAATCATGGGATGCTCAAGCACTCTCCGATGAACTTGCGATGACTCCTGCTGCACTGAATCATCACCTTTCTCGACTCAGCCAATCGGGATTACTCTCCTACACAAACGAAGGAAAAGGTTGGAGAACGTACATCCTCAGAGGAGGAGGTTTGTCGCAAGCTCTTGAGTTGTGTTTTGCACAATACAGATTGATTCTAGAGCAAAAAATGGATGGTCTTGAGTTCCATTGGGAACGTGAAGGTATCACCTTGGAAAACGAAATCGCTGAGGATTCACAACCCCCACTCAACCTTAGCATCATTGATTATCGTCCCCCTCAAGAAGGTGCTTCGGTTGTTACCCAGTGGATGGCTGATTTCGGATTACTTGGTGACCGACCTGGAAACGAAATCCTCACCGATTCTGTCTCAGAACAACTGTTTCATCTTCTCCTTCATTCGGGTACTCCGATTTCATTGGATGATGCCCATGAACAATTTGGTGGACAGAAAGCACGACTTGGTCGAATCTTGGAACGATTTCGAGCCTGTGGTTTAGTTGAGCGAATTCCTCGAACAGACCGACTTGCTTCGGCACTCTGGACTGCAATGATAACACAACATCAACGACGAGGAGAGGATTGGTTGCTCAAGAAAGGTGGTTTCATGCGATTGCTTCCTGAGAAACGTCACGCTTCATTACTTCAACCGCTAAGCAAGGGCAAGTTGACCATTGAGGATGTTCAGGAAGCAATGCGAAGCATCGAGGCATCCGATCAAATGTTGCTGCTGAACTTACTCGGTGGCCGTCTGCCGCTTGGCTACCGTTTGATTGGTTCATCGATTACAGATTCTAAGGCAAACATCACTGCCCGACTCGATCGATTGTTACGACGAATACGGCGTGTTGGCACGATGATTGAAGAGATCATGAGCACGGGCGATGCGTGATGAGTAAACTTGGTTTCGACACATACGAGCCATGGTCGGGCGAACAACGGCCGCTCTATCTCGCTCCAATGGCAGGTGTCTCCGATCTTCCGTACCGTTTGCTAGCAAAGGAATGTGGTGCTGACATAACGATTACTGAATTTACAAACAGTACGGCATTGAGCCGTGAGGCCACTGCATCTTGGAGGAAAATGGAATCCGATCCAAGAGAGCAGCCATTCATTCCTCAAATCTTTGGAGGTGAGTTGGATGACATGGTCAAGGCTGCTACAATGCTCGAAGATTCTGCGGACGTCATCGATTTGAATTTCGGCTGTCCTGCTCCCAAAGTTACGAACATTTGTGCTGGAGCAGCATTGATGGGTGAACCGCAAAAACTCGTTACGATGGTTGAAAACATCGTCGATGCGGTTGATGTTCCAGTCACGGCAAAGATGCGCTTGGGCACTGGACAAGGCCCGAACAATGCGGTCAACATCTGTCAATCACTCGAAAGAGTCGGGGCTCAGCGCTTGTGCATTCATGGACGAACATTGCGGCAACGGTACTCGGGAATTGCTGATTGGGAGACCATACAAACGGCGGTCAATTCAGTGGAAGTTCCAGTCGTTGCAAATGGAGACATCACTGACGCACATAGCGCTCAGAGATGCTTGGAATTAACCAATGCATCAGGATTGATGATCGGTCGTGCTGCGATTGGACGTCCAGATATATTTGCTCAAATCAAGGTTGGACTTGGATGGATGGAAGAGGGTGAATTACCTTGGGTTCAGGAACATCAGGACGAATGGGGAAAAATGTCTGAGACATCGAAAGCATTTGCTTCTCGGCGGTGGTGTTGGGATCGATATGTAGTCCTTTGTCGGGAGACGACTGGTCTCGCTAAGCAAACAATGCAGCGTCATGCCATTGCTTTCTCGAAAGGACTACCAGGGGCGAAATCTGTTCGAACGCTTATGCACGAATTATCGGATGTGAACGAATCCGCCCAAGCGATTTCGGATTTTTTGAAGCCAATCTCAGAAGGTTGACTTCCAATCTTCGAGATCATTTGCTTCTGCCCATGCCTCATCGGTGGTTTGACCACGCAACTTGAGCACTTCTCGAGAGAGGAGCCAGTAAATGAGAGCGAGGGAATGTCGGCTCTTGTTGTTGGAAGGGAGAGCGATATCGACGTTTCGCAACTTGTTGTTAGCATCGACCAATCCAACGATTGGGAGGCCTGTGTTGACTGCTTCTCGGAGTGATTGTTGGTCCGATGCTGGGTCTGTGACGAAGAGGATGTCCGGCTCCTTGTAAGAACGGAGTGCCGGGTTGGTAAGGCTTCCAGGGATGAAGCGGCCAACTGCGGAATTTGCTCCGATAGCTTCAGCAAACATTCGAGCAGGACGTTGTCCGTACTGACGAGCGGAGACAACCATGATCTGCTTTGGTTCATATTGATTCAAGAACGAAGCAATGATTCGAATGCGGTTATCGGTTTGGTTGAGGTTGAGAAGGTAGAGACCGTCGGAGTTCACTGTATCGATGAAGCGGCTCATGTCGGCACTCTTTTGCTTTGTTCCGATGTTTACACCGGATTCTTCGTAGAGTTCAAGTGGAATCAGGAGCCCTGTTTCTTCAGACATAGTAGTGCCTCAGCAAGCAACCGACCTGAACCCTCTTCTTAACCGCTTCGCATCATCTCCAAACTACGTTTTTGATGAAAGAAGGGGAAGAAATCAAATCTATGTTGGTCAAAGATGAAATTATGGGGGTCTCTTTTGCCGATGGGAAAGTAGGTCCTGAGGGCTATTATGTGGATGATTCTGGGGTACCCTTGCCCGTTAGTGCAAGTGACTTGGAGCGCTTCATGTATTGTCCACTTTCTTGGCAACTTGCCAAAGATGGAGCATCGGGCATTGGTGAAGCGGTTGAGGAAGGCATTGTGAAGCACAAGATAATCCACAACGAAATGAGCGATTTCCAAGAAGCTCTGATTCGTATGCGTCGTTCCCTTCTCATCTGGTCATGGTGGTATGGAATTATCATCGCCTTTGCGATTGACGCATTTGCATTTCTATACATTGATGATGTGATGAATTCACCACTCGAATTTGCGAAGGTGCTGTCGATGTGGTCAGTATCTTGTCTTATCGCAGCAATTCTTTCTATTGCCCTCCCATGGAGAAACTGGTTCAAAATCGAACGAAGTATGAAAGAGATTCGTGAGATGAAGCATCGCTTTGCATCAACTGGTCTTGAACCGACGTGGAGCCCTATTGGATTCTTAGGAGGATGGTTTTCTGCAGGAAAGACCGAAGCTGGATTGCTCTTGGCTACAATCGTCATTGGAGTCCATGCTATTGCATTGGTAGCTGCTAACGATCGAAGTCAGGCCGGATTTGTCCTCATCGTCATCGCATTCATCTGGACATTTTTTGCAACATGGCAACTCCAACGCTCTCTCAAAGCGGAAAACCAAATGATTGTCAGTCGAGAAAAGATTGGACTCGAGGACGGAGCAGAATTGATGTATTCTGATGATGACAAAAGTAGTGATCTTCTGAAGGACGAGGTATCAGGACTTCGTGGACGCCCCGATCAAATTGTCATCATTGATGGTGAATTCATTCCGGTCGAACAAAAGACCGGAAAGATTCCGAAGAAGCCACATCAATCCCATCGTTTGCAACTCCTCGCATACATTTCATTGGTTGAAAGCAGTACCAAAAAAACCCCACCATACGGTATTCTTCGCTATGGAGAAGATGACCTGCACCAAGTCTTCTGGGATCAACATGCAAAACAGCACCTACTAGAAAGCATCATCGAAGTTCAGCGGTTAATGGTTGAAGGTGGAGCAAAGCGAAACCATGAACGTGAAGGCAAGTGTCGAAATTGCAGCCGACGATACGCTTGCAGTGAATCACTTGTCTAATCGACAACGCACACATCATCCTGAGGATAGATGGTACAGGTTCGAGTCACATCAACACTGAGAAGGAAGTTGTCTTGCTCCGTAAGGAATCCTCCGCCCGTTCCAGTAATTTCAATCTGCCATTCACCGGGAATAAATTCGCCATCAGGCTCAGGTTCTATCAATACATACGGGGCAGTTTTCGTTGTATCGTGTGTTGCGTTGTACTTGATTTCCCCAGTTGGATCTTTAATTATAACTTCCACTTCGCGAGGGTCTAATATCCCAAGTTGCTCAAAAAAATCTTTCACGATTTCCCCTGCCATCTCAGTTTTGAAATAGACACCGACCTTCGTAACTTCAGAATCGACAGTGAATTTTTCATTGAATGGCTGTTGTACCTCGGCATTGGTGAAGGCATGTTCCACTACGGTTGTTTCGATGGACGTATCTTGCTTGACATCACCACGCAGGTGCTCAATGTACTCTCTTCCCTGAAGAAGACCTATGCAACCAGATGTCGATAGGAGCAGCATCGAGAGGGCCACGAAGACCGTCAACAACCTCTGCTGCATGGTCATGCCACTCGACTCAATGATATGAAAATCACCCCGTCATGGGGAAGCGTTCAAACGGACGGAGCAATTCAAACACCCTGCCTGAATGACGCAAGAATGACTCCGAGCGCAAGCAATGACGAACCCT
>CAXQWT010000026.1:0-4055 GCA_964227855.1 Salipiger bermudensis
GAGTCGGAAGAATCGATGAAGATTTCACCGTTCCAAGTCTACTTTGCTTGTTTCGTCATTGGTGGCTTCTTCTACCTCGTCAACGAGGGTGTTGTCCAAGCCATCATGAACTTGTTCTGAGTCCTTACATCGGACGAATCAGAACAATTTTTTGTTCCTGTTCAGCCATGCATTTTGCGACATGCATTGCTGATGAAAGATTCAGTGTAGCACCGATGGTTCGTGTCCCTTGTTCCTCGTGAAGGACCAATCGATGTGTAAGTTGGTGCAAGACATCTTGATCAATACGCTCGAAGACCCATTTCTCATCTTCAATTCGAACCAGGGCTGGGACGTCTACAAGTGGCCCCATGCTTTGCTCAACGGCCTTTGTACGGACTTCTAAGCCTGCAAGATCTCGAAGTGGTTGCCATCGACGTTGCCGTGTTGGTGCTTTGATTCGTCTTTTGTTGTCAACGCCTGCGCGAAACGCTCTGCTCATTCCCATCCCATCCAGAAATCCGAAGATTTCTAGTCGTTGCATCGCCATCTCGCATATAACAAGCGCGACGGGATTGTTCATGAAACGGTCAATTTCGAACGATTATTGTATCAATCCACACGGAACAAACATTCTGTTGGACGTTTGAAGAACTTATGGCGGTATTTGGCGATCAAACGATAACCGATATTTCGTAGTGGGAGAGGAATCAACCAAAGCACTGGGAACCACATTTTGTAATACCAACGCATGTACAAGAGGCCACGAATCCCTGCTGCTGAACGAATGTATGGCTTGCCATTACGAATCAAATAGACCGAATCTGCATCGCGTAACTTGGATGGTAGCGTCTGAATGATTCGTTGTGCATCCTCGTGAAGAATGGGGCGATAGCCCAACTGTTTACCCTTACCCAATCGTTTGTCGATAAAGGTTGCAAGACGATGGCATAAACCACAATCTCCATCCAAGAACAGGAAATCACGCTGATCGTTCACATCAATACGTTCAGCCACTTCAATCGACCACGTTTTGACGGGAAGCCCTTTGGAGAAATGAAGCAAATCAGGGGCAAGAACATCCAAACCCATATTGTACGATTCAAGTAATGAATTCGCCTCAAGTTCAACCTCTCCATCTTGGAACGACCAAGGTTGGTGATGGACATATGCCCGACGAAGACAACCTTTGTGTTCGGTATACAAGCAATAGCGTTCGAACAAGAAATATTCCAATGTCCCCTTCTCAGATGTTCTCAGTGCACCCTTTGCGGCCGAGGTGCCTCTCAATTGTGCACCATCGCTTGAGCGACGAGATTGCCATTGCAAGGCATCTCCATTGCGTTTCACCTTGGCTTTGGCATAGCGATAAGCAAGACCGTAGGCTCGTGGCGCATGAATGCAGGTGACCAGACTCTTTGCGTCCAATGTCAGGAAAAATACGCCCGGTTGTCCGTCCTTAACCACGTAGGTTCGGACGTTGAATTCAGCAAACGTCGAAATTCCTGGAACTGCGGGTAATCGGCGTGGCCTCACATTCTTCATGATGAATGGGATAACGCCGACATAGGCTTGACCTTCAAACAAATCAATCTCCAATCCAGAAGGAAGATGAGGTTTGAGTCGCTCAGAATCGACAACCCAATGCATGAACGTCAGGTCACGCCACTCTTGTGAGATGGCAAAAGGACGATTAGGCATCGAAAACGGAAGGTGACCGTCCTCACGTGATGCGCCCATACCTTTCCCAGACCATGCTCATGTTTGAACATCATTGACGGCTCATTGCGGCATGACGTAGATCAAGCATGGATGAGACCACGCAGAGCAAAGCACCGACTGGAAGGGCATAGCGCAGACCTTCTCCACTCACTACGACCAGAATGAATGCTGCAAGTCCCATGAAAAACATCGCAGCACGTTGAACCATCGAAGGCGATGGTGCTGATTCCTCCAACGTCCAAGACAGTGTTGTTGTTGCCATGACAGCTAACCATGAGCCAAAGACAAGGAAAGGAGCGTGTTCAAACATGAGGAACCACAACAGTGGTCCAAACATCAACGCCCAACGAACCCAATTCAATTCCGGACGTGACCCGTCATCAAAGCCGAGCAATGGAAGCAACAGGACTGTTGCCATCAACGCACTCATCCATCCGACCAACCACAGTGATGTTCGTACCGAAGTAGCATCCGGTGTTTGTTGATCATGCATCAAGATAGTCGTCACGAGCAAAAGGATGCCCACGCTGACACCGATGCTCCAAGCGAGCGCTTTACTTCGACCGTTTCCAGCACCGAGATGTGGATCAATCTCACGATGGGGGACTGCGAAGATGTGGAGATTGAAGGCGACAAGTATCCATAACCACATCGTTGCAGAGGGATCGTCTTGTCGAGGATCACTCCACCATGAAGCATCAAACACGTCCGAAGCCAGATACGCCATGAACAGATAGGCGAAGGCGGTGAGAACAAGAGGCGATGCAGGTAAAAAGAAGCGTTGCTGATAGCGACGAAGACCTTCCTGTGGCGCATGGGCTCGCAGCAGACCTGAGAGCACAACGAGTTGAACAAGAACGAGGAAAACCACACTCCAAGCCTCAACCTGTGGAGCGGGCATGGAAACCAACGGTAGCGTCTCCGGTGCAATGTAAGCAGAATCGTCGAACAGTAACGTCGAGGAGACCAACAGCATGAGGGCCAAGGTTCGCTTCATTTTTTGCAAGCCTTCAATCGTCCATGAACGACCGGAACCTTGGCCGTTCCAAGCAAACAGATAGACGAGAGGCAATACCATCCATTCAACCAAGCCATCTCCTGCAAACAAAACATGCAAACGATCGGTTAGGGTTGAATCGTTGTCCAAATACGCTGCAACTTCGATATGGGCAGTATCATGGGAAAAGAGAGCAGATATCCGCAACGAGATGATAACTGCGAGGAGTGCAAACGGAAGCCAACGCAATGCTCTGAGCAAAGACTTACTCTTGTTGCGAGCAAAGGTTTCCACCGACTTGGGAAACATCCAGATAGCGATGGACCCGAAGAAGAGTGGGACCAACCAAGGCATGTCATCGCCCAGCATGTCACGACCACACATTCTCGCGCTATGATGCTAACGGCTTCGTAAGACACAAAGGGGCGCGTCTTCAGGGAGAGGTATGGGCGAGCGGAGTGGCGAGGATGAACTCCTTGCTCAAGCAGAAATTGCACCGCTTACTGGTCTCGCTGAATCGCTCGGTATTGCTCGAGAACAGTGGATTCAAACAGCAACCAAGCCCCTTCCTGAAACGCTGCGCTTAACCATGAATCATTACGATATGGATTGGACGCGGAAGCAACTCTTGGACATGGGCGCCACACCGTTGGCGTGGTCTGTCGGCAATGAGGCCTACCAACTTCCATTTGCTCGAGGACAAGCCCCTCGAGATGGAACCAGAGAGCTGCTCGCCCTGCTTCACGATACGGGGCGCGTGACGCGCCAAGAAGCAGCAAGTATGCTTCCTATCTTGGTTCTCAATCCTCAGGAAAATGAACTCCTCTTAGATCTCTGTGCAGCACCCGGATCGAAAGCCACCCATGCTGCGGAACGTATGGCACCAAGTGGCGTGGTCGTGGCCAACGAACCAATCTCAGGGCGAGTCAATATGCTCGCAAGCAATCGTGGACGTTTGTCTCTCCATAATGTCATCATAACCCAGCACGATGGTCGCCATGTGGGACGTATTCCTGAACCAGGCTTCGACGCCATCGTCGCCGATGTTCCATGTACGGGGAGTGCCACTTCCCGCAAGAACAAGGACGTGTGGTGGAGTTGGTCTCCAAGAGGAGGACGCACAATGTTCCAACTGCAGGTCGATATCGCATCAAGGGGCGCACAGTTGCTTCGCCCGGGGGGAATGATGGTCTACTCCACCTGTTCCATCGATCCCGTAGAAAACGAAGCAGTCATTGCTGAACTGATTCGCAAATGCCCCTGGATGGAAGTTATCGAAATCGATGAAGCGAGAGTGAATGGTTTGGTTTGGCACCAAGGTCTGACCTCATGGACGCCCCTTGATGAGGACGGAAGC
>CAXQWT010000027.1:0-17399 GCA_964227855.1 Salipiger bermudensis
ACTTCGACATCGTTATCCCGAGCCCAACCACAGCAGGAACCCACTACCTCACTTGCGATTTGATTCGGGAATCCAACTCACAATCGATGGGAACTTGGACCAGTGATAACATCCAGGTCATTGATGATACATCAAACCAAGATGATGCGACGATCGTAGTAGGGGCTACAATGAACCTGCAAGAAGCATGGGGCACTGTTACCATCGATGCGATTGATCTCGATGCTGGACAAGAGTACACACTGGATTGGGTTGTTGAAGACTACTCGCTCTCACCACCAACAGTCATGATGCAAAACGATCACATTTGGGTTGCTGGTAACGATGGAACGTACACCTACGAACTCGAATTCCATGATCTGGCTGACACGACTGATGCCTGTATCACGGTGGTCTTCACTGCTGGTGACGACGAATTACAAGTTGTTGACAACGTTTGCTGGGCATCGGCTTCTACTGCTGATGGTGACGGTGATGGCGTCTATGACAAGAACGACCTTTGCCCAGACACCTCAGCAGGTCTTGCTGTAACGGCTGATGGATGTTCAGACTCAGACAACGATGGATTCGATACCGATTTGGAAATCGATTGCAATACCGATCCAAACGATGCTTTGAGTTTCCCGACGGATCTTGACAACGATGGAACCTGTGACTACTTGGATACAGATACAGATGGTGATGGCTATCTCGATGTTGACGAACTTGCTGCAGGAACCGATCCATTCGATCCGTTGTCAAAACCTGCAAACCGTTTGCCAGAGTGCGCTGTTTACTACAATCTTGAGATTGATGGAATCCCTACCTCTTTCGATGGAGAGGCAGCCATTCCTGCATTGTCTGGAGTTACTGCAACCGCAGCTGCTTCTTCTTTGACACCAACAACCGTCACGATTCCTGCTGGAAGCTATTACATCACAGCACACTGCATTGACCCTGATGGTGATGATGTCACAGTGACGGTCAATGACATCACAGTTGGCCCAGTTGCAGGAGAAGTAAGTGGAGCGGTACTCATCGAAATCGGTGAAGACGTGGATGAAACCATGGATGTTCAGATTACATGGTCTGATGGTACGGATTCACTCACTGCTCTGGTCACCGTTGAACTCGATGGGGATAGCCCAGGTTTGATTCCTGGATTTGGCACAGCCTTGACAATCATGGCGCTCCTCGGTGCAGGCTTTGTTCTCACTCGAAAAGACGATTGAAAGAGACACCATGGCGAGCGACCTACGACATTTTTGGACGCTTGAGAAAGAGCGAGTCTTTCTCAATCATGGTTCGTTTGGCGCATGCCCAAATTTTGTCATTGCCGAACAACGCAAGTGGCAGGACTTGATGGAACAGGAACCTGTTCGTTTCTTTGAAGAATTGATGCCTGATCTTCTTCTGAAATCAAGAGAAGCGTTAGGGTCATTCCTCTCTTGTTCTGCGGACGACCTGGCCTTCGTATCCAATGCTACCTCTGGTGTCAATACCATTCTACGTTCATTGCATTTCGAACGGGGGGATGAAATTCTTGTTCCGAATCACGCCTACCAAGCCTGTAGGAACACCATTGATTTCGTAGCAAGCAGGTGGGGTGTAAATGTCGTTGAAGTGGCTATTCCTTTTCCCATCGATGGTCCTCAAACGGTCGTTGAATTGATGAAATCAGCATGTTCTGAGCGCACAAAATTGGTCATGATCGATACGGTTACAAGTCCAACTGGACTTCGAATGCCGTTTGAGGAATTAACAGAATTCTTCGAAGGAAGAGGTGTGGAAGTCCTTCTCGATGCTGCGCATGGTATTGGAATGATTCCACTCAACCTCGACGAACTGTCCGCATCATACGTCACCAGTAATTGTCACAAGTGGCTTTGTGCACCAAAAGGAAGTGCATTCCTCTACGTTCGGAAAGACAAGCAAAGCAAGATTCAGCCCCTTACCATAAGTCACGGACATACGTTCCCGCTTGGAGATACGACTCGATTTCGTCACGAATTCGATTGGACAGGAACACAAGATATCTCCGGGTGGTGTGCCCTTCCTGCTGTTATTGAAGGAATGGCTGAACTGGTCGAGGGTGGTTGGGGTGCCATCATGCAACATAACCACGAACTAGCAATTCTAGGTCGAAACATCCTATGTGAACGGCTTGGCATCCAACCACCCTGTCCTGATGAAATGATTGCATGCATCTCAACAATTCAGTTGCCTGGGGAATTGGTCGCTCCCGAAATGATGCATGAACCCGATCCATTGCATCAAATTCTGTCCGAGACATACAACATCCAAGTACCGGTTTGGTCTTGGCCATCTCCTGCAGGACGTTATCTCCGGATTTCCGCACAGTTGTACAATTCGATTGAAGAGTACGAACAACTTGCTGACGCCCTTGTGAATGAGTTGAAGTAGGTGTCGTGGATACACGATGCATGACCAAGTCATTTAGCGACCGTGTATCTGAAGCAAAAGCCAATCATGGAACAATCACTCCTACAGAATTGAAGGAAAAACTCGATTCCGACGCTGGGGTTATCGTCGTTGATGTTCGAGATGCAAACGCGCTCGGAGGAGGCGTTATTCCTGGGGCAAAGAACGTCTCACTTGGAACACTGTTCTACAAGGCAGACCCACAGAGCGCTTTCCATGACAAAGAGACCTTCCAATCTACCGATCAGCCAATCGTTTGCACATGCGCAGGTGGTGGACAGGCAGCTGTTGCAGCAAGTGTTCTTGCCGAGTACGGCTACACCAACGTCACGATCGTTGAGGGTGGTACCAAAGGCTGGGCCGCAGAAGGTCTGCCGACCGAAGAGGCGGAGTGAAATCGGTTTTCCCACCCATTCTATTGTCTAAATCATTAAATGCTCTGGGCTGTGAACGCCGCATGACGTGATTGTCATGGAAGTAAATGAAATATTAGAACCAAAGAATTTGTTGATTGCTATTGGATTGATGGTGATCGTAATCTCATGCCTAGGTATGGCGAACAGTGAACAGTGGGCTGAGTGGGCCTGGGATGATGAGCCGGTTGGTGAACACGATGCTGCCTACGAACAAATGTGGGCCTTGCACATGTTGCCAATGGGACTTTTTGCCATTGGAACTGGGTTGTTCGTCAAGGGTAAACCACTCGCGCAAATGTCAATGTTGGCATCTGCATCGATTTTGCTCGTAATCGGTGGTGGAATGGGAGGATACATGACAGGCAAACACGGTTATGACGGTACGCCCCCTGTATCTTGGATGATAATTCCAATTCTGTCATTGTTGCTAACACTCGTACTCGGAGTTGTTGGATACATGAAATACAAGCAATTCAATGAAGAGCAGGAGGCTTGGATATGAGTGAACGAAACCTCGCACCTTACTTTTTGGCAATTGGTCCACTTCTCCTTGTTGGGGCTTACATGAACTGGCCTGCGGCAGATGCGATCGGTATCCGCGGTACACAATCTCTAATTGGCGAAGCAGACAGTCTCATGCCGCTACTCATTGCAGCAACACTGGGTACGCTTTTGGTTCTTGGAGGGCTATATTTGTTGATTGCAGATATGATGGCTAACACCACTGGGATGAATAAGCAACTACTGAGCCTTGCTAGTGTTCTAGTAGTACTCACTATGGCGTTTTTCGTTACCGGGATGGGAAGCAATGTCACAATCATAAATGCTGAGGATGCTGCGGTAGATTCTGAAGATGAATCGTATGCGTTTTCCAGTGATACAGATAAACTGAACTCCCAACATGCTGCGTTCGAAACAGGCAATACCGTTTGGCAAATGTCACCCGTAACGTGGGGTCTTTCTCTCGTTCTTATTGGATTAGTTTCATTCATGATGAAGCGTCCTGAATCTGCAATGGATTATGTTCTACCAGCACTGATGCCAGTTGGAACCTTGTTCCTCAGCATTCCTATCCTCAACAATCCAGAACTCTTTTCCATGGTTTTTCCTATTGTTTTGTTGGTTCACCTCATCATAGGTGGTCTCATGCTTGGTGGCAAGATTTCAGTTCCTGGTGTAGCTGAAGAGAGTGTCTGAAAATGATGGATGCGATTCTCGATCCTAAGATTTGGTTGATTCTTGTCGCCCTCGTTCACGCAATTGTAGGTATTATAATTCCTACAGATTGGTCCAAGGACAACAACAAGATGATGGCTGGTTTTACGCTCCTGACATCGATTACCATGCTCTATGCTGGATTCGGTCTTGATGGAGAAGAACAAGCCAGACTTGCGTTGGTCATTGGAGGGCCAGTCTGGGTTTGGTTCGTTGTATGTTGCTCAATGGAACTGGAGTTTGACATAGCAAAGGAACCCATGAAGATGACATGGAAGGAGAACGCTCCACCACTGATTCTCTGGGGCTTGGTAGCACTCACTGGCCTTCTCGAATCTGGATGGGTTTGAGGCGAATCGCTAAATGGAAGCGCGTTAACCTGTAATCAATGCGCCCTATCTTCCTCGCAGCAACCATCGTGCTGGCAATGTTCAGTGGATGCTTTGGAGAAGATACTGAGCCAGTAAAGGAATCGGAGTTTCTCGTCGAAGCGCCAGAATCCGTTCTCCGTGGACAATACTTCACCATCAATGTCTCCTCAACGGTTGATTGGACAATGAACCGAAGCCCTGGTCTCTTTTTCATGGACGAATACAACGTTCTTCGAGACGATGTTGAAATGACGTTTGGTGCAGATCAAACGAGTCTCACATTCTTGGTTCTCGATAGCGAGCGGGATAATGTGGTCTTGACCATTACAGCTGGCGAGGAAGTATGGAACGCAACGCTTCCACTTGTTGACAGTGATGAGTTCATGCTTGTTGACGGGCGTCGGGCGTACGAGACCATCGACATGCTGACGTCAGAATACAACAACCGTTGGTGTGCAAGTGCATCCATCCACGAAGGTGGTGCAGGCTATGAGCGCGCTGCTGAAGCCATGGAAGAAAGGATGTGGGACATGGGCTTTGACCATGTCGAAATCACTCGATACGAAGATGACCCCGATCAGCTCAACATTGTTGGCTACAACTGGGGCCGAGTCAATCCGGACGAATACATCGTTATCGGTGGTCACTTCGACATCGCTTATGCATTCACGCCTCCAAGTGGTGGAACCAATGAAGGTGCAAACGACGACACTTCTGGATCGACGGTTTCACTGGAAATGGCACAAGCACTTGCAAAGATGGAATTCGATCACACCGTCGTCGCAGCTCTTTGGGCTTGTGAAGAGGAAGGGCTTCTCGGGTCGTTGGCATACGTTGCAAATCTGCCTGAGAATGTCTCTGTTCGAGCCTACATGAACTTCGATATGGTTTCGCTCAACTATCCCATTACACCCGTCACAGAACCGATTCTTGACCCACTAACAGGAGAATTGTTCTCTGCAACTAAGTACGATTGGACGATCAGCATCGCTGGAGCGAGTGATGAGAACATGAATCGAATGTACGATTGGGTTGGTCAAATAATCGATGAAGACCTTGCATATCAACCGACAGAAGGGAATCCAATCACATGGCAAATTGCTGAGTCGTGTGCTTCAGACCACTGTTCATTCTTTTCTGCGGGTTATCCGACCTTCAATTTCTTTAGTCCAGGTGGCGACATCTCGTTCTGGCAAGAATGGCACTCCCCATCAGATACGCTGGAATTTATGACTGCAAAAGCAGGCGGACCTGATGGAATGGCGTCTGGATTCAACAGCCTTGTATGGTCCTCTCTCGACTTGTTTATTCGAGTCGATAATGCAGAGGATTTTCACGGTAATTGGAAAGAATGACACGTATTTTCTTTCTGATTGAAATACATTCATTCATGAAGGATAAGCCAGCCCTCTTATCATGGACACTCGTTTTGCGAGATTTTCTGAGGGCATGGTTGCTCATCGGAAACGAGTTCATATTGCCGTTTTCATACTGACGTTGTTCATGATCCCTGGTGCGCTTACAGCGCTTCAGCCAATCGACATGGAATCGTACGAGATGGAGTCTTCAGAACTGACTGCACAGACCATCATCGATACTGAATTTCCAACGAGTGAAATCATTCTAGGATTCGTTGTGTCTGTGCGAGATCCTGCTGAAGTTGAAGATTTGAGTACATGGCAACCGGCATCGACAATTGATGGAGGTACGCCCGATTACACCAGTATTCCCCCAGCAAATCAAATCGTCGAGGCGGGCGAGCCGTGGGTTGGAATTTCTGAACCAGATGGAGGAATTCTCAACCTCACTATTTTGAAAGAAATCGACCAAAAAGCGAAGTTGGTCGAGGAGCATCCACTTGGTCAATCGCTCAAACCATTGGTTAACGAAGTAACAGGCCACCAAACAACGGGCGTTATGTCCCTTGCAGATATCTTCCGTGGTTTCATGAACAATACGTCTATTCTAACCCAGCCAGGCCTGTCTGCTCTGGGTGTACCTACACCAGCACCAACAAACTGGACCGATTGTTTTCCACTGGATTGCTTGAGTTTTGATGATGAGAACATCACACAGGCCCACATCGACATGGCGGCCGCACGTATGGCGGAAGGAAGTAACAACGATTTTTTGCGTTGGATTTCACTGGATCGCGGTTTTGTTTCCGATATCACCTCGATTCAACAAGGACCCATTGGTGGTTCACTTGATTCTGAAGGGAATTGGCAAAACGAAATGACTGGCTACGGTCGTTGGAGTGGTTCTGCATCATGGTTGTTGGTTCAACTGGATCGTGCATCACTCGAAGAAAGTGGGTGGGAAATCGTTTGGAAGGATGCGAAACAAGAAAAATCAATCCGAAACTCAGACGAAGGTCTGGTAATCGGTGGTTATCGATTGGCAAACAGCGAACTTGTTCTTCACCCTCCACAGTATTCCGAGGAGTACTGTCTTCAACTTAAGGAGGAAGAAGGCGCAGGATGTTCTGTAGAATGGACCTACATGGACCTTGAAGGTCACCTTCGTTCTCATGACCGTGCGTCGTTAACACTCCTTGTCGGACAGGGAGTCAACGTCGAAGTCAATCGAGAATTGCAATCTTCGACTGGACTCATCGCATTGATGGGCTTGATTATTCTAGGCTTGCTGTACGTTAGTTTGAGGCGATTAAGCGATGTGGCAATCGTCGTCGTTGCGCTTGGAGGTGCGTTGTTGTGGATGCAGGGATTCATTGGGCACATCTCGAATCTCACTGGCTTCTTTGGATTCGACATTATTGCACGTTCGCAGTTTTCAAATCTCCTTCCGATTTTGGTTCTTGCACTTGGAATCGATGACTCGCTTCATGCATTGCATCGGTACAAAGAGGAACGTAAACTTGGCAAAAGTGCATCCGAGTCTGGCACGATTACACTCACCCGAGTTGGTCGAGCGATCTTATTGACATCAGTGACAACGATGGCTGCTTTCTCAGCCAATTTGTTCTCAGACATTGCAGCCTTACGCAGTTTCGGAATTGAAGCTGCAATGGGTATTCTCGCTGCGTTCCTACTAACCGGCCTTTGGGTCCCACTGCTTCGGATGAGTTTTGATGAATGGCTTGAAAAGCGGAAAGGCGAACGTATTGAAGAACGCCAAATAACGCACCTCGTCCCAGAAAAATGGTTACGAGGATTGACCATTCAAAGTGGCCGGTTCAAAAATTCTGTAGTCATTGCCGTCCTTGCATTACTTCTGACGATACCTGCAAGCATTGCAATGTCCAACCTTGAGGGGGATTTTGCGGTTGAAGACTTCCTCGATGAATCATCAGACTTCGCACAAGGTGTCAACATCGTCAATGAACGCTTCTCTGATGAAGGTGAACCTGCAATGCTACTCATTGAGGGCGACGTTCTCGATCCAAGAGTCTATGCAGGAATCGATGAATTACGGCAACGGATGAACACACCCAAAGAAGGAATACCTGAGAAGATTACGAAGACCCCTGATGGCAACATTGACCTTCTCGCTCTGGATGAATTGGTATTTGCTGCACAAGGTTCGATGGTACTGGATGACGAACCCTTCAGAGCCCGAGGATGGAACCCTGATGTTGAAGGAAATGGTGTCGGTTGCAACACGACCCAGATTGGATTTATCGATACGGACGACCGCGATTGTCTTGCCTTCATGTATGGCTTCCTAACGCTTGAGGGAGTTCCAGGAATCGGCCCAATCCCTTCAATTCCTGCAAGTATCGTCAGCCTGTACATTATGCCGAGCGTCGAACTCGACCCTGCTGAACCTTGGCTTGATATCAACGGGCAACCTGCTGAATACGAGCATATGCTGATTCGGTTTGGCATCACTGGGCCTGAAGACTTCCCAAGCCTGGCACCTGCAATGGACAAGTTGTGGGAAGATCTTGAGGTCTTCACCAACCTTTCAACAGGAACACACGATACGTCAGGAACTGCACCAACTGAAGACAAGCCATTGACATGGGTTATGACGACCGGGCGACCTGTAACCCGTTACGTTGCCTCTACTGAGATGCAAGATGAAATGCAATCCTCCCTGGTGCTTGGCTCACTCTTTGTCTTCATATCCCTCGCAATTGGTTTTAGATCGATTAAACAGGCCCTCGTAACACTCGGTCCGATTCTACTCGTTGTTGTCTGGCTGTATGGCTTGATGGAGGTTTCAGGTGCAAGCCTCAACATCGTTACCGTTACGATCGCAACCATCTCGCTTGGAGTTGGAATTGACTATTGTATCCACGTCACGGAACGGTATCGGGAAAGTCGAGAAAAAGGCGAGTCACACAAGCAAGCCTTGCATGCAGTCGGCGGTGCATGTGGCCTTGCTCTGATTGGAAGTGCCGCTTCTGATATTGCTGGTTTCTCCGTCATTGCATTATCCCCAATGGGTCTCTTCAGCAACTTTGGAATTTTCTCAGCAGCTATGATTTTCTTATCGCTTATTGCAAGTCTTGTTCTCACAACCGCAGCATTAGGGCTCTTGCATCACTTTACGAAGTCCGATTCGGAAGAAGAATAGCATCGGTGTCTTCTTGAAGGATACCAGTAACGGAAGGTTGCGGTCGAGTGGGTTGTCCCATCGGCGGTAGGTGAAACAATGGTCGACGATTCAACACCAGAAGACGATGAAGATTGGATGAAATACGCCAATTCAGGATTCGGTTCAACCGATTATTCCCTTTGGGATGATGTTGAAGAAGCTGGAGATGAAGATGAACCAGAACAGCTGGAAGAACCAGAACAGTTGGAGGAACATACTGAAGAAATTCCACGTGCACCGTCACCGGCTGGTTTGAAGCATCTGCTTCGTATGGGTACGTGCAATCCTTGTCTTGGCAGATTGGGTGGAAAGCGTTCTTTTCAGCAAAGCGATGAATCCTCTGGAGAACAAATTCGAGAATCGATCAGTGAAGGGAACCAGCGTTTATTGAGCATTCGCACGGAAATTCCATTGTGCCCATTTTGCGAGAATCTTTTCGAAGAGGTGGATCTCTTAGCTGACGTTATTGGAGATGCCCTTGAGGGATATGACATCCAGAAATTACAGATTGGGGCTCGGTTTCCAAAAGATCAAACTGAGCATGAAGAAGGTATTCGAAAACGGTATGCTGCAGGCGGTTCGGATGGATTGAAACCTTCGCTCGTTGGATCGATTTCAGAAAAACTGAACCAACGGTTGGAAGGTGTTTCAATCGTTAACGATAAGCCTGATATTTTGGCTCTCATCGACGTCTTAACACTGACAGTTTCCCTTGATGTTCGTAGTGCGTACATCTATGGCCGATACAAAAAACACGAACGCGGAATCCCACAAACACGTTGGCCTTGTCGTGCTTGCAAAGGACGAGGGTGTACCAAATGCGACGACACTGGGCAACAATACCCTTCAAGCGTCCAGGATCTTATCGGCAATTCAATCATCGAATTTTTCGATGGGCAGGAACATGCCTTCCACGGCATGGGTCGAGAAGACATCGATGTTCGATGCCTTGGCCGTGGACGTCCCTTCGTTCTAGAAATCAAGGAACCAAAACGTTGGGATATTGATTACAAGTCAGCAATGCAGACCGTCAATGACCGAGCGAATGGTTCCATCGAAATTACCGATGTTCGCCGATCAAACCGCAGTGAAGTCGTACGTGTCAAGGACACGCCTGCTGAGAAATCCTACACAATTCGATTCCTTGTCGAACCACTCACACAACCTGAACTCGATGTTCTTACAGCACCACTTGACTTGACCAAAGAGGACGTTCAACAACGTGGCCGTGGTCGTCGCAAGCATCGTCGTCGTGGTGACAGAAAGGACAATCCGAAGAAGCCGCTGGAACGTGTCGAAATCTCTATCCTCGATGAATCTGAACTCAAAAAAATGAAGAAAGCAGAACTTGTCGACTTGTGCATAGAGCGAAAGTGTACAGAAAAAGGTGTAAAGGCCGATCTTATTGCAAATCTTCTCGCCACCAATCCTGAACCTGTTGAAACTCTTCCGCTTCCCGATGAGGCAACCATACTGGCGATCATCGAGAAACTTGAAGGCGTAAATCTTGCTCAACGAACCCCTGAGCGTGTAGCACACCGCAGAGCCGATCTCGTCCGACGTCGCAAAGTCATAGAAACACGTGATGCAAGCGTTGAGGTCAATGATTCTGGTGACATTGCTGTTGAATTTACACTCCGTTGTGAATCTGGAACCTATGTCAAAGAAACCGTTCATGGTGATGATGGACGAACTCAACCATCCATTGCCTCCCTCATCAAGGCGAAATGCACAGTTGAATGGCTCGATGTTGGGGACATTCACGCTGATTGAGTGGACTTGATTCATCGCGGTGCTTATATGCAGTGGGTAGGTCGCAGAGATGCCTCGAATCAGCGTTATGCAAGTTTCGAACCATGGAGGTCACTAAAATGAAGCGATCCAAGGGACTACGAGTAGGGACACGAAGCATCCTTCGTCGACGACGAAAAGACCGTTCCCGTACGTACATCAACCGCATTATGCACAACTACGAAGAGGGTGACCGCGTTGCAATCGTCTTGGACGGTGGCCAACAAATGGGCATGCCTCACCGCCGATTCAACGGCCGCACAGGATTCATCCAGAAGCGACAAGGTGTTGCTTGGGTTGTCTCCGTAAAGGACGGAAACATGCAGAAGACTGTCATCGCCCGCCCAGAACACCTTCGCCCTCTTGAGTGATCACTATGACTGAAGAAGAGAAAATTGTCGACTTTGCTACTGTTCGAGACCTTTTGCTCGGAGCACAGGATCGTCGAAAAGACTTGACGTACGAACAACGAGCTGCCCTCTTCCATGCTGAATGGGCTGCAAGTGACAATCGCAACGGCTACCCAACAGATGCCAATGTCTTCGCTGCGTTGAAGGAAGCAATCGCTGAACTTCCTGCGTTTGAGAAATACCCTGAACTCGCTGCAAAACTCGCAGAACTCATGCCACTAAGTGAAATTGAGATCAAGGCAGTTATGGCAAGCCGCCGTGCCTCCATCGATGATGGAGACGTCAACGCTGTTATCGAACTTGTTCGACAACACATTGGCATTGAATGAAAATCGTAACTGGAAGTGATTGGCATGAGCCGCCCAGGCCGTGATTATACACCCCGTAAATTCAACAAGGCAAAGCCGAATGTTGACACTTCTATGCCGCCACCAGCTGCCGGCCGCAAAGAGATTCCACAGCCTCAGAAGAAACCTGAGCGACAACCGCAACGTCAGCAGCGTCCGCAACAACGAGGTAGCAATCGAGGCACGCAACGGCCTCAACAACGACGACGAGACGGACAACCTCTCTATGATGCAAAATGGGTCCGAGTTGTGGAGCACGACATGTCAGAAGGTGTTGTGACCGGATTTACCGAAGACACCGTCATTCCTTGTCGTATTGCTATCGAAACCAGTGAGGCACTCCTCCCTAGCATGCGAATCTCTGTTGGTGGAGATGGAAAGGGGTCACCAGAAGGATCAATCCTTGGCGGTGCTCGAATGGATAAGATGTCCAATTCAGCAAAGCTCGACTTCCCACTTATCATTCAACTGTTCGTTGAAGAGCACGGTAAACACTTCATTGATGCGTTCTTTAACAAAGCAGGAAATCTCTCATTAAAGCAACACGCTTTCGAATTGCTTGCAGGCATTGGAAACAAAAAAGCTCTGCAAATGGCGGAATTGAGAGGAACATCCGGTTTCTCTTCCATGGAAGATTTGAACGAAAAGTGTGGAATCGATTCAGCAGAACTTCTCGCTCTTCGATTCTTCTCTGAAGTTGTGGACCGAACGCTTCAACCTCGCCTCATCGACCACCTGTTCCCGGTGAACGCATGAAATCTGCACGTGAATTGGTCGACCGTTTACGGGCATATCAACCCCCGAACACCGATTTAGGTCAGCATTTTCTCATCGATGATGACATGCTTGAGCGCATGATCAAAATCGCCGAAGTCAACGAAAACGATCACGTTCTCGAAATCGGTCCAGGGCCAGGAACGCTTACACAGCGATTGTTGGCAACAGGAGCAACCGTAACTGGAATTGAAATCGATGATGCCCCTGTTTTGCATCTCGACGAGGCATTTCGTGAAGAGCAGAGTACAAAGCAACTCATCCTTTACCATGATGATGCGTTGAACGTTGCATGGCCGACGACCATCACCAAAGTCGTTGCAAACATTCCTTACCAGATATCATCTCCATTGATCGAAAAACTCACCCGATACCTCAAAGAACAAAATGGGCTATTACAACAAATTGTTCTGATGGTTCAACTTGAATTCGGACAGCGACTCTCAATGAATCATCCTGCAGACATCGGTTCCCTCGGGATGACTGTTGCACTAGATTGGGATGTCATCGAACATCATATGGTTCCACCACATCACTTCAAACCTCAACCTGCCGTTCAATCCCAAGTGATTGAATTACGTCCACACAACAAAGAGTTCCCAGTCGACAAGCGGCTTCTTCGACAAATGATTCATCTTGCATTTGAACAACGGAGGAAGAAGATTCGTTCAACTCTCAAAAGGGCGCCTAAACGCATCTCTCGAATCAAAGGCTGGCATGCTCAGCGGTGGAAGGATGCCGTCCAATCACTCCAAGATTTGGAAATCATGGATGCACGCCCAGAAGAACTGACGTTGGGCGATTGGATCGAACTTGCAGAGAAGGTTGAAAAAGGCTCGATGTGATGAATGATAGTAAACAACAGCGGGGGAGGGTTTTCTTAGGAAGGTCCCCTCGGCTAACATTGTCGGAGGGGATGATATGGCAAAGAAAGACACCTATCTTGCACTACTACGTCGAGGTATTGACGACTCAACCGCACAACTGCTCGCTGATTCAGGATTAAAAATTGGTGACTTGAAAAAAATCGACGCCGAAAAGTTGGTCGGAAATTATGGTCTCAAGCAGGACATCGCTGAAGGCGTCATTAGTATCATTGCTGCTGGCCCTCAGAGCCACGGTAAGGAACGATTCTTGGCAAAGGTTCTGGCCCCGGATCGTAAGCAAGAAAGCCGTATCGAAGAGATGCGATTCAAGCGTAAACAAAAGGACGTGCTCAGCGAACTTGCGGAGCAGAAGGAACGTATCAAACTCGCCAAGGTTACTGCATTCAAGGACAAGAAACTGATTATGAATCGTCTCGGAAAGACCGTTGAGCTCATTGTCAAACTTGAAAACAGTCTCGATGACGAAGGCAAAGACGATCAGAAAGTCAAGATTCGTGATCAACTCGAAACCCGTGGTTTGGAAGCTGCTCGTGATCATGAAATGCTTGAATTGGAGGGCACTCCACAAGATATCGTCGACTTCCGCCGAAAGCACGTTCCTGCCTTGATCTTCCACGCATGTCCAGAATGTAGGGATGAGATGGACCCCCGACAGTCACGAGATATGGACCGAAGTGAAGAATATGCTCTCATTTGTTGGGAATGTGAAACCAGTTTCACACCTTCACTTAGCGACATGGTCAACACTCGATTGGAGAATGGGTCTCGAATTAACATCGATATCGACAAACCTCCACGAAATCCCGTTCCTCCGAAGCCTGCAAACATGGGCTTCGCAGATGTCAACGAGCAACTTCGAAAAGACCTCGAGGCAACTGGTGCTACTGCCGACCTCATCAGTGCAGAAATCGAATCAACTGGCCTGAGTGGAGGACTCATGGACATCAACGATTGGATCGATCAAACCCTTGCCGTCAAGGGTTACATCCAGGCACAGGAAGATCGTGAAGACTTCATTCTCCGAACCGGCGCAGGTGCAACCAAGTTCAACAAGTGGATGAAGAAAGCAGGGTTGTTCTTCAACAAGCAAACAGGTCGTTGGACCCGTAACAAGCCAGGCCGTTGAGGTGAAACCATCACTCAACCTGCCGTGGTTCGATTTTTCCGTGGCGTCCAACTTCTTGGGCAAGCGATTGTTGAGCCAGATGTGCCACTTGCGGAACTCGCAGAAACTGCTGGCGTGGTCATTCCGACCAACTGCACATCAGGCACATGTGGGACCTGCATGATTACGCTTCTCAAAGGCAACGTTCCACTCCCTGAAGAACTTCCACCGGGGCTTGATGAAGACATGGTTGAGGAACAGGCACGTCTCGGATGCATCGGTTGTCCATCAGGTGACGTTGACATTGATGTTCGACCCCCACTTTGAGGTGAATGGATGTTTGAGGAATGGGGAGGAATCGAATGGATCCTTCTTGTCATCAATGCAATCGCATTGTACATTGCTGGACGTTTTCTGGTTCGAAAACTCAAAAAGAAATTTGAGGAAGTTGAGAAACGTCAAGCCTTTCATCGACGCATGAACGACCCTTGAGTTGAGTTCAAGAACCTTGGACATCAAGACCAAACATGGACGAAATTGAACCAACACCTGTTGGCAAGTTTGTTCAAGGATTGCGTGCAAGGATACGCTCCGATGATCGCAATCAACATTGTTTACTCAAAGGTGAAATCAGTCAATGGAAACCGTATCCTTCTGGGCACACCTACTTCAGTTTACGAGATGATGGGGGCCAGATCAATGCAGTCATTTGGAAGGGACGCTGCCGAATTCCAGATGGTATCAAGGACGGCCAAGAAGTTCTTGTCATTGGCAGCGTAGACCTTTACCCTGCTCGGGGCCAATTGCAAATCGTTGTTGAACGAATTGAACCAATCCAAAAGATTGGTGCTTTGGAACAACAAAAGCAGAAGCTTCTACTCCAATTACGCCAGGAAGGTGTTCTCGATAGGCCTAGAAAGTCGCTACCGAGTTTTCCAAAACACCTCGTTATCGTGACAGGAAAGGATTCAGCGGCATTGGCGGACATGCTGCAATTGTCTCAAATGCGTTGGCCTCAAATCCGTACAACCGTTGTAGGTGTAACCGTACAAGGCGACCGTGCTGTTGAGGAAATTGTTCGAGGTCTTGCTGTAGCACGAGAACTCAGTCGAAGCAACATCGCTGATTCACTTGCAATTCCTCCGTGCGACGTTGTCATCGTTGGTCGCGGAGGTGGGTCTCCTGAAGATTTGTGGGCATTTAACCTCGAAGCAGTGGCACGAGCGATCTCTGCTATGCCTGTACCCGTCATTTCGGCTGTAGGTCATGAGTCGGATATTCTTGTCAGCGACCTTGTCGCCGATGTTCGGGCTTCAACTCCAAGCCATGCTGTGGAATGTTGTATCCCATTGGTGGACGACCATCTGGCCTATCTCATGGACTGCGAAGATCGAA
This sequence comes from Salipiger bermudensis, assembly GCA_964227855.1. Classification (GTDB taxonomy): domain Archaea; phylum Thermoplasmatota; class Poseidoniia; order Poseidoniales; family Poseidoniaceae; genus MGIIa-L2. The sequence goes on from CAXQWT010000027.1 coordinate 15,696, forward strand.
TGCTGCAAGGCTCTCTACGGCAATTCAACGATACGAGACAGCGACTGCAACAACTGAGACTTCGGTTGCAACTTGCACCAAGTAAGGGGGTTTCCCAAGCAGTTCGACATCTTGAACGTCTTGGAAACGATCTTCAACAACGTACAATTACAGCGCTACAATTTCACAAGCAGCGGCTTGCCGTTCTTGAAAATGCATTACAGATTTCGCATCCAAAACGTGTTCTTGAGCGAGGTTACATGATGGGCGTTGATGACATGGGTAAGGTCATTTCAAGCGTCTCTGAATTAAGCAAAGGACAGACCGTATCACTCCAGTTTGCAGATGGGAAAGCCGACGCAAACATTGACAACATACGACAACACGAGGAAGAAACATGACCGAAGAGACCTATTCAGATGCACTGCGCCGCTTGGAAGCCATCGTTGCAGAATTGGAACGAGGGGGTATGGATTTGGAAACTACACTCCAACGCTTCGAAGAGGGTTCGAAGTTGCTTGAACGATGTCAGACTGAGTTGAAAGAAGCTGAAGGACGACTCGAAAACTTGCGACTCCCCGAAGCTGAAGCAATGATTGATGAGGCGAAGAAAGAATGAATCGTTTGCAGAAGAAACTTCAACGTCGCTTGGTCAAGGCGATGGGGAACTGGCAAGAACCTCACATGGATAAGCCGTTAACCGAATCGAAGTATGTTCAAGCAGTCAACATCTCCGAACAAGGAGATGTTCAGATTCGATATCAGCCATCAAGGCCACATTGTCCATGCTGTCTTGTCGATGCACGCGCACTGCGTCGCCATCTTGCAGACATTAAAGGAGTGAATTCCCTTCAACTCGACATTGTTGAGGTTCCTGCATCGGAACGTTGGACAAGACTGGTTAACGATTGACGCCATTGCAAATAGAAGTAGGCCGGGATGGTCCACGCAAGGATGGAAATCAGCCACGTAATAATCGATCCCAATACGGGCCCAAGCATTGGAAACAAGACGATGGCAGCAACTGCATACACTCCAACGCTTGCTCCGCCCAACATCATTGGTCCAGCGGCGCCTTGGGGAACATCTTGGCCTTGAGCAAGCCATAATGCAATCATCGACGTCAAGAAAATCGCAGGGAACGTGCTAACCAAACCTGAGACGAAAGGATAGGACAAACTCGAGAACCATACAGCGATTCCAATTGCTAATGCGGCAGCAGAACCACGCAAAACGAGGATTGTTGGACGAACAGAACGACTTCCTTTCGGTGCTGGACGAGAGGTCCACGTTGTCCAAACACCGAGGAGAATAAGCAGCCCCAATCCAGAAACTGCGTAGGTCAATGCAGCAACACCGGATGCTTGCAATTCACTCGAAACAAGAAGCCCCAGGCTTCCAATCAACGTCCATACAATCAAAGAGAGAATCGTTGTTCCAACAAGGGACAAATCAAATCTCTGAGGTGCATGAATCCATACCAACAGAAAGATTGCATTCACCATCATACCAAGAGGAACGATCGACATCGATTGAGCAAATTCGATCTCACCGGAAATGCTGTACATTCCAAGCGCTGCTGGAACGATGGTCGTTGGAATTGTCGCAAGAACACCCCCCGTACGTCCTCCAAATCTTTCAATGGCTATCGTGACCAGAGTTGCTACGACCCCAGCAAACAACGCAGAGAGTAAAATCGAGGTAAGCAACATGGTCACTCAAACG
>CAXQWT010000028.1:0-5337 GCA_964227855.1 Salipiger bermudensis
ATGGGTCTTTGGCGCAGGCAATTCCTGCTGCTTCAAAGGCTTCGAATTTCTCTTCTGCAGTTCCTTTTCCACCAGATATGATCGCACCAGCGTGCCCCATACGCTTACCTGGAGGCGCTGTTGCTCCGGCAACAAATCCAACAATAGGCTTCGTGACATTGTCTTTTGCCCATGCAGCACCCTCTTGTTCAGCATTTCCACCTATTTCACCGATCATGACAATGGCTTCGGTTTGCGAGTCGGACTCAAATGCCGCCAAGCAGTCAATGAAACCTGTACCGTTGACAGGGTCGCCTCCAATCCCAACACAAGTCGATTGACCCTCGCCAATGCTCATGGTTTGAGCGACCGCTTCATAGGTCAACGTACCAGATTTTGAGACAATACCAATACGACCCTTGGCGTGAATGTGCCCAGGCATAATTCCAATCTTTGCTCCACCGCCATCGCCTGGTGTAATGATTCCTGGGCAATTTGGCCCAATCAATCGCACTCCTGGGCGATTCTCGACGAACGCAACAGCCTTGACCATATCAAGAGTCGGGATTCCCTCAGTAATGCAAACTACGACGCCTTCGCCTTTGATTTGATCAAATGCATCGGCGGCTTCCATAATAGCCTCACCAGCAAATGGAGGAGGCACATAGATGACAGTAGCATCCGCATCGGTAGCTTCTATCGCTTCAAACATTGAGTTCCAAACTGGGAATTCCTTTCCTTGAAGTTCAACGGTTTGACCGCCCTTTCCGGGCGTACAACCTCCAACAATGTTGGTTCCGTATTCAACCATCTTGTCAGCGTGGAACATACCTTGCTTTCCAGTAATTCCCTGCACCAATACTTTTGCATTTTCTTCGATCCAAATACCCATCAGGCCTCACCTCCAATCAGTTGTACAATCTTTTGAGCACCCTCTGCCAAATCGTCGGCAGGGTGAATGTTCAGAGTTGAAGCGGCGAGAATGGCTTTCCCTTCATCCACGTTCGTTCCTGCCAATCGAACAACGAGTGGAACGTTGAGGTCCAATGCTTCGGTTGCAGCGATAACACCACGAGCGATGATGTCACAACGCATGATTCCACCAAAGATATTGACAAGAATTCCCTTGACGTTTGGATCTTCAAGAATGATGGAAAACGCTGTCTTAACCTGTTCCTCGTTTGCACCTCCTCCGACATCGAGGAAGTTCGCTGGCTCTCCTCCGTACAACTTGATGACATCCATTGTCGCCATTGCAAGGCCTGCTCCATTGACCAAACAACCGATGTTTCCATCGAGTTTAACGTAGGATAGGCCTGTTTCCTTTGCCCGAATTTCAACATCCTCTTCTTCAGAAAGGTCTCGGAGGTCATCCCAGTTCTTGTGCCGGAATTCAGCGTTTTCATCGAAGCTAACCTTGGCATCCAATGCAACCATTTCATCCTCGCCTGTCCGTACGAGAGGGTTGATTTCGACCATTGCACAGTCCTCTTGAACGAACAAATGGTACAAGGAGCGTAACATCTTTGCAAAGGATTTGTGTGCAGCCCCAGATAGATTCAATGCGAGACCGAGATCTCGGATTTGATAGCCCAGCAGCCCTGCATTCGGGTCAACGTTGACTTTGTGAAGGAGTTCTGGTGTTTCTTCCGCAACTTCCTCGATATCCATTCCCCCCTCTGTTGAGGCCATAATGAGAACGGTTTTTTCTTCACGGTCGACAAGTAACGCCAAATAATACTCGTGAGCAATGTCGCATCCTGATTCAACGTACAAATGATTCACAAGTTTTCCTTCCTCACCGGTTTGTTTGGTAATGAGAATATTGCCGAGAATGTTGGTGGCATACGTTTCTACATCTTCTCGCGAGAAGGCAATCTTCACACCGCCTTCCATCGTTAAATCGCCCGTAGTTGGATGATACAGATTTCCTTTTCCTCGCCCACCCGCATGGATCTGTGATTTGACTGCAACTACCTTTGATTGAAGTGTATCGTAAGCATTGAGTGCATCTGAGACACTAGTGCAGTGAACGCCCTCAACGACGTTGACGCCATGTGCTTTGAACAGTGCTTTTCCTTGGTATTCGTGGATGTTCATTGTATCACTGCCCTTTGCGAGCAAAAGACCGCCTTTGAACTGTGCGGCTAAGTTATCTCAGTGAATCAGACCATCAACACTACAAGTTGAAAAACGAAAACAATGCGCAGCAAGCATGCAGGTAGTCGTGTTAGCCGGCGGATTTGGGACACGACTACGCCCGTGGACCCATGAAATCCCAAAACCAATTCTTCCCATGCTTGACAAAACATTGCTTGAACATGTTGTTGAGGTAGTACCTGATGACCTGGTTGATGAAGTCGTCGTTGCAGGTGGATACAAAGTTGACGATATTGAGGATTACTTCAAACAAGCCGATGTACCGTACAATGTTCGAATTGTCAAAGAGACCGAACCACTTGGAACTGGAGGTGCTTTAGGAAACTGCCGTGATGTAGTGTCGGGGAAGTTCGTTTGCCTGAATGGCGACATCATCTCTTCTCTGGACATGCAAGTTGGTATCAATCTGCATGAGAAGAACGGAGGCATAGGAACCTTAGCCTTGTGGCAAGTTGAAGACCCAACTCGCTTTGGAATCGTTGGACTGGATGAGAATCAACGTGTGACGCAATTCAAGGAAAAACCAAAACCAGAGGAAGTCTTTTCAAATCTGATCAATGCAGGATCGTATTTGTTTGAAGATTCGATTTTCGATTACATTCCTAAAGGCCGAAGCTCACTAGAACGAGAAGTCTTTCCTATTCTTGCAGAGGAGCGAAAATTGAACGGTTTCTCATTTGAAGGTTATTTTATTGATGCAGGGACACCGAAGAGTTGGTCCCTTGGCGTTCAAGCAAGTATTGCAAATAAGCGGTGGAAACACGGAGAACGAGTTGATTCGAATTGGTTTGCAGATCAGTCAATCCAAATCAATGGTGAAAGCACAGTCGAGCACAGCATGCTCTCTACAGGTACATCTATTGAATCAGCTAAACTATCAAAATGCAGTTTACTCGATAATGTCAAAATCGGAGCACAATCAGAATTAAATGAGACTTTGATTGGAAGAAACACAACGATTGGAAAGAATTGTTCTTTAGATAATGTTGTGGTGGATCATGGCTCAAATGTACCTGACAACACAATTCTTTCAGATTCACAATGGCCTCTCATCGAATGATTGGAAGGAAGATATCAAGAAGAATTAGTGTGTGGGATTATCATGCAGCCTCTCATTGTTGTCAACTTCAAAACCTATGCAACGGCCATGGGCCACAAGGCGGTACAACTTGCACAGGCGATGGAACGGGCCTCAAGAGATCATGTTCGAATGGTCGCTGTTGTTTCGGCCTTTGACCTTCATGCGGTAAAACAAGCCGCACCATCACTTGAAGTCTGGAGTCAACATCTCGACCCGGTAGGTCAGGGTTCTTTCACAGGATGGCTTCAACCTGATAACGCTATAGAACGTGGCTCTAAAGGAACAATCATAAATCATGCTGAACACAAAGTCGAAATTGAACATGTTCAAAATCTCATGCAGCAACTCCCTGAAGGTTTCCCAATATGTGCATGTGCAGCAGATGTTGATGAGGCACACCGACTGGCAGACCTCGGACCTACATTCATTGCGGTAGAGCCGCCAGAACTTATCGGCGGTGATATCTCGGTAACAACTGCAGATCCTGCCATCGTTTCTGAAACGGTTAATGCTGTTCGCAACATCAATCCTGACGTCCGAGTTCTTTGTGGGGCGGGTGTAAAGGATGGCAAAGACGTCAAGACTGCGGTTGAACTCGGCGCTCATGGTGTTCTTCTTGCATCTGGTGTAACAAAAGCGAGTGATGTTGACGCCGTGCTTGCAGATCTTGTTGCTGGATTGGAAAACTGAGGTGTTGTACGTATGGCTCGCAAAAAGAAGCGCAAGCCTGTTCGAATTGCTCATGAGCTTTCGCCTACTCGTCGAAAGGCGATTCAAAAAGCACTTGAAGAGCATCAAATCGAAGATCGCGCAGAATGGGATAGGAATTCGGAGTGGCCTGATTATCGATTCTACCGAAAACTTGTGAAGAAAGGAACGATTCGCACAATTGATTTACCGTTGCTTGAGGTTTCAATTGGAGACCCTTGGTCAACCTCAGTGACCATTATCCACGGTAAGCGGCCGGGCCCTACCATCACTATCCTCGGTGGCATGCACGGCGATGAACTAACAGGACCTTCTGCTTGCACCCATTTGTTGAGTACTGCATTCACAGATTCCGAGAAACCACTTGATCCTGAAACACTTGCAGGAACGATTCGAATCGTTCCAGTTGTCAACATGCCTGGTTATCGTTCAAAATCAAGATATTTCCCGGATGGCAGAGACTTGAATCGTAATTTCCCTGGTAACTCGAAAGGATCATCCACTCGAAGGGTTGCCGCACAGGTTTGGAAATATCTTGTCGAGGATTCAGACGCAATCATTGACTTACATAGTGCTGGAAAGGGACGTTCAAACATGCCGCAACTTCGTGTTGACCTGGCGCATGCAGGTTCGAACATCCTTGCAAAAGCATTCGGGATTGAAATCCTTCTTGATTCAAAACCACCGAAAGGGTCTCTACGGTTCAACGCAAACGAGGAGGATATTCCTTCGATTACATACGAAGGAGGAGGAGCTAATTGGCTTGACCAAGCGTCAGTAAAGGTTGCTGTTCATGGAGTCATGAACGTGCTTAGGAAACTCAAGATGGTTCCGGGAAGACCTCACAGACCAAGGTTCAGAATGCTAGCAAGTGGATCGACATGGTTGAGAGCCGGCGAAGGCGGCCTTCTCGATTTGTTCGTCGATAGTGGTTCTATCATGAAAGAAGGAGATGTAGTGGCTCGTATCTCCGATCCGGCAACACCTGGCCTCTCAGTTGATATTCTCGCTCCAGAGGACGGTTTGATGATCTGTATAGCCACAAATCCGTTCGTCGCAGCAGGTATGCCCGTTGGCCACTTTTTACCTGTCTCAAAGCACATGTCCCTCCTTGAGGAGCAAGTCGATGGGTTCGGTCGTTTCATTACCCAAGGATCGCTTGATGAACCCGTTTGGCGAGAAGAGGAAGAAGAAATCGAAGTTGAAGTCCGTGGTGAGTGGGATGGTGGTAGTGTTGATAGCGGATGGATTGAAGCTACCTTGGAAGAAGTAAACCGGGATGAGAATACCGAAGAAGAGGCCTAAGCAAAGTGTACCCTTTGAATTCATGAATGCCCATTTCGAAGCCCTCATGAAACAAATGAATTGGTACTAAATTCGGGGCAAACCTTAGATGAACAAAAGCACCG
>CAXQWT010000029.1:0-21292 GCA_964227855.1 Salipiger bermudensis
GGTTATGGGGATGCTTAAGCAAGCCGATTGGGGTGTGTTCAAGCGCTCGGAAACGTGGAAAGCGTTTGGTGTCGCTGTCGTCCTCTTCGGCGTTATTGCCTTTGCAGGTCTTTCCTTGTTTGATAGCATGGATGAGATCTTTGAATCGGATGCTGAACCTGCGCCTATTCCCGAAATCGTCATTCAAAGTCTAAACAGGACGGGAATTGAAGACAATTACACAAATTCGGATGGACAAATTCGTCTTTCCGAGATGCGAGGTGATGTCATCATTCTTGATCTAATGGCGAGGGATTGTGGTAGTTGTCATTATGTCCAAGAGCATCTTGAAAAGGAGATGGACGGTTGGAAGAAAACAGCTGAAGAAAACGGTGTAGGTTTCCATATCATCGCCTACGGTGCATGGTACTCTGAATCGCTTGATTATCTCAATACTTCACTTGGTGAGTATACTGTCCCACTTTACCTAACTGGTTTGGGTTCTACTGAAGCAGCAACGCTTGAGGATGGTTCCTCAGCAGATCCTAAGCAATTGTTCACCACTGCTGGAACCGGACAAATTCCTATCGTCATGGTGATTGACGTGGACGGATACATCATTGAGCGTCAAGCAACAGGGACACCAATCAATGGCTGGGGTGACTTCAACTCTGCCGTTGAGGATGCGATTACTGGGGATGTTCAAACAACCATCGACGATCGAATTGCTTGGGAAGAGCCGTCAACATCCTTTGTTGCAGTCTTCGTTCTTGGCATGATTCTCTCCATATTGGTCTACTTCTCACCATGTGCGTTCCCAGTCCTTCCAGGGTTCATTTCATACTATCTCAGCCTTGGAGCACGTGAGGACGACTTGATCAAAGAAGGGAAATTGAAGACAGCAATGCCATCCTCATGGGTTATTGGTACGCTTGCAGGATTGGGAATGTGGACGTTCTTCATCATCATCGGCATCATTGCATTTGCGATGGGAGAGGCTTTCGCTCAATCGGGTATGGTGCATTACATTGCAATTGGAATTGCCATCCTATTGGTCATTCTCGGTTCAATCATGCTCCTTGGAATTACTTCCCACGTTCTTGGCTTTGTACAGAAACTTGTTGATCGATGGTCGACAACAGAAATGGATGACACGTTCACGCCACGTCGAAACATGTACCTCTATGGCATTGGTTACGCTGCTGCTTCTATCGATTGTACTGCGGCGGCTGTGTTACCGTTCGTCATCTTCCTTGGCACGCTTGGAACGACTGCCACAATTTCTGGATTATCTGGTCTGATGCTTGGCTTACTTATTCTCATGATTCTCGTTACTGTCCTGGTTGGTCTAGGTCGTCAAGTGATGATCAATTTCCTTCGCCGAATGACTGGAATGATCAAGATGGTTGGTTCATGGATGATGATTATGGCCGGTGTAGGATTAACAATCTATCTCACTCAGCCAGAAGTGGTTTCAACGCTGTTTGCTTAGGTTTGTTGAAACGAGTCATCGTAAGTTCCATCGATGCATTCGAAGATGACTGGTCGAATCAATCGATGGTGAACGATAAGGGCAAAGAGAATGCCTGTGAGAACATCGAAGAGAAAGTGTTGTTGCGTTGTCATGGTCGATAGTGTGAGTAAGACCCATGCAATCCAAAGTGAGGCGTGAGCAACCTTGTTGATCTTGTAAACGAGAGGGACACAAAGGACCACGCACAAACTGTGTGCAACGTGTAAACTTGGCCAAGCGTTGTACGGCTGGTCAACATTGTGGACAAGTGTGAGCAGTGTTGTGAGGAGATCCTCACCGTTCACTTCCAAACGTAGGTCAACTTCAACAGGTAAGATGAGGAAGATGAGAAACACTGGAATGGTCGCAATGAAGAGACGCTGAGAAAAGACGATTGCGCATTTTTGTTGCACTTCAGTTCGAGCAAAAAATGGAATAATGACGTAATAGGCGTAAAATGAGAAGTATGCCAGATTCATCATCGGAATGTACGAAATGGATTCGTCGATGGGTAACTTAGGATCAAATGCCGTCCATCCAATGTATTGTGCGATTCGATTGGTTATTCCGTATGGGATTCCCATTGAAGCAAGGAAAAACAGTCCAATAAGGGTTGCAAAAACGATGTTGTTTCCACGTTTGTTCCAAACGAGGTTCCAGATTCTCCATGGGCGAGGGTCAAACAAATTACTCTTCATCATCCCCACCGTGTTGTAATTCGTCCCAGCGAATAATTCGGTCGCCTATGATTTCAGCTTCCGTTGGATCATGTGTGACATGGATGGCTGGGATAGATCTCGATTTCAAAATGGTTCGAATTTCAAGGGCAATCTTTCTTCGCAATTCAACATCAAGTGCGGAAAGTGGTTCATCTAGAAGAAGTAGTTCTGGATTGGTAAGAAGTGCCCTTGCAAGTACAACGCGTTGTGCCTCTCCGCCTGACAAGGTTTCAATCCTCTGTTGTTCTTTTCCGATGAGACCCATTTCACTCATGATTGAATGGACAGCATCCATGTCGGAGTGTTTCTTGTTCTTGTAAGCGAAGAGAATATTCCCAAGTACATCCTTGAACGGAAATAAAACTGGGCGTTGGAATAACATGCCAATGCTACGGTGCTCCGATGGAAGACTTTCAATCCGTTTGTTGTTCAGAGTTATTGAACCACTTTCATGTTCTTGGAGGCCCGAAATAGATCGTAGGAGCGTAGTTTTTCCACATCCACTTGGCCCGAGAATGACGACAATTTCCTTGGATGCTAATTCGAGATTGAGATCTTGAATGATGTGGTTTTCATCAAACGATACACTCAATTCTTTGATGGTTAGCTTCATCAAAAACCCCCTCCTTGGTGACTGCGAAATCGTTCAGCAATAACAAACAATAGGAACGTCATGCACATGAGTACTGTGGCTGTAGCCATCGCAATGGGTTCAACCATTTCGAAGTATTTGGGCCTCGACATCAACTGATCGACCAACACTGGCAATGTATCCCATGCTCCCGAACGCAAGAGAATCCAAGATGCTCCAAATTCACCTAAGGAAAAAGCCATTGATAGTGCAGCAGCAACGACGAGTTGTGGTTTGAGCAATGGAAGTTTAATCCGAGTGAATCGTTGGATCGATGTGTAGCCAAGTATCTTTCCTGTGTCATCGTAATCTGAATCGATCTCTCTCATTGCCGGGAGTAAAATACGTACGACAAACGGTGTGGTAAGCATTGCATGGGGCAAGATTGGGAGTGCGTACCATGAGAACATGACCGGCCATATCTTCAAAATGCCGAGCAAAACTCCCAACCCAACCATGACTCCAGAGAGTGCTAATGGGAGCATAGAGAGAACGTCGATGAATTGTGCCATTTTTGGTCGATTTTGTTGTTCAAGAGAGTGAATCCTTTGTGCAACAAAGAAACCGAGTAGACATGAAAGAATCAGGCATCCGATGGCGTAAACAAGGGAAGTCGTGAGTGCTTCTGGCACAGAAGCATAGGTCAGATCTCCTTTGAATGCCAAATCCCAAGCTTCGAGGCTCCAACGATACGAATCCGATGTTCGATCTCGAAGTCGTATTGAAGAGAGTACCATGAGTACAAGTGGGGTAAGAGCAAAAACAGTTGCTGCGACGATACCAATTCGCGCCCCTGTTCCCGGTTTCCCAACATAGTTTCGTGAATATCCTTCGGCAACAAGTTCAATCTCATTGGATTGCTTTTGTTGCCATCGCCCTGCAAGACCTAGCGCACTCAATAACACGATGCCTTGGAGCGTAGCTCCTCCAAGAACCAAGCGACTGACATCCACTCTGTATCCTGGTATTCCTGCTGCACCACCCTCGACAGCCATCAGCGCTTCGAGCGTCCACATGTTTGGTGCAAGCCAGCGAACCAAGGCGAACGATGTAAACGAGAAAATGAACGTGAACACAAATGCAGAGAGGATGGATGTCTTCAGCATAGGCCACCAGAAAGAAACGATTCGATTGAATCGGTTATGGCCTGCGGGTAACATACGAAAAGCATCCTCATATCGAGGTGGTAATGTCGATATTTTGGGCTCAACAAATCGAATGACAAGTGCAAGATTGAACCATGCATGAGCGAGAAGCAATGCTATAATGTGCCCTGAATGTTCAATTCCAATCATAGAAGAAAACTCGCCAATGAACCCTGTTTCGTTACGAAGGTCGATTCCAATTGAATCGAGTAAGCCCCCTTCCTTGATTAAAGCAAGGAATCCCATTGCGGCAACGACAGTGGGCGTAACGAAGGGCAGCGTCAACGCTGCACGAATCATTCCTATCCTTTTCCATTTGAAGCGACCTAACCACCATGCGATAGGAAGGCCGATGCATAGGGTAAGGATCGCTGAAAGAATGGCTTGTACGAATGTGAAGACGATGGCATCTGTGCCAAGTGGATGCTCATCAAGGTGAAAGATTGCCTGGAAAGGATTCATTTCAGTCACAAACATCAATCGTTCAAGGGCGAAAAGAAGAGGGATGAGAATCATTGACAAGTAGAGAAACACAGGGACGTATCGTCCAAGAGTTTTCTTCATATTGCCAACTCAAAGCGAACGGGTTGCCTGACGCCAATCCATCAACCAGTCTTGCATCTCCTCATCGATACGCTCTGTTGATAATTCAGAAGGGTGGGATGGAACTGGGCTATGATGCCGATAACCGTCTGTTTCGGGGAGGTCTTCTCCCTCAAGGACTGAATACATGTAGTTGTTTTGAGGCATGTTCTTGTTCACATCATCGCTTAGCAGGAACTCAATGAAGGCATCCACAGCGGATGCCGATCCGCCACCGTTGACTTTCGCGGCATACTCTACTTGGTGGAATGAAGCATAATCGATATCGACCGCTTTTGAGATTGTGTAATTTCCTCCAAAGAAGGCTTCAACACCAGGTGAATGGCAGTAGGATACGGTCAGCCAGGCGTCACCAAGGTGACCATCCTCCCATACCCCATAACCGCCGCTGTAGTGGATTTCGTAGGCTTCGCTCCACCCTGATGTGAAGATTGCATCATTTTCTGCCATAGCTTCCCACCACGACATCGCATCCATTGTTGATTGTCGTTCAAAATAATCAATTGTTGCTGTCATGAATGCTCTTCCGGGAGACGATGTTGTAGGACTCGGAAAGGCAGTTCTTCCTTTCCATTCTTCGTTGGTTAATTCCTCCAAAGTAGTGGGGAAGGTCACATTGTTTTCGTCCAGTGCTTGTGTGTCCACGTTAAGGCAAACATAGCCTTGGTCGAAAGGAACAGCCATTTCTCCTGAGTATGGGGCGAGAGCGGCAGAATCGATGTCTGGAAGGGTTGCAGAATGTGGTGCTAGTAGACAGTTGTCGAGGGCTGTCTGTAGATATGTATTGTCAAGCCCTAATGCAAGGTCGGCTTGTGGAGATTCTTTGGTTAGGAGGAGGTTATCGAGAATGCCTCCTGAATCTTCAGCACGAATCATTTTGATTTGATATCCGGTTACATTGGTAAACTCTTCCAATACCTCGTCGCTCAATGCAATGATGTCGTACGTGATGATGGTTAGCGTCTTGTCATCTACAGATGTACTGATGACACATTCTTCCACAATCGTATGTTGACTCAAACAACCTGATAGAGGTGCAAGAAGGAGGACAGAAAGAATGATGCTGATGCGTATCATTCCAATCCTCCCAGTGTTTTGATGAGTGTGTGGCAGCGATCAACAACGTCCAATGGGCTTGTTCCAACAACATAGAGAGAAGGTTCCCAACCAAAATCTCCGATATCTAAAATGACATCGATTGTCGAACTGGAATCTTCGAGTCCAGAGCGATCTGCATCGGCCAATTCCCAGCCCAGTTGGTTGCAAGCCTCTTGCACTGCATCAATGTCCGTGCCTTCGTAATCGCCAGGCGGTCGAATGTTCATGATGGCTGTTTTTGTTGAATCACTTTTTCGGGCCTCAAGAAGCATTTCAGCCAGATGTTTGGATGAACCAAATTGAGGCTTTCCATGAGTTCGCAATTCCCCTTCTACTGCAGTAATTTTGCCGGGAACAGCAGCAACATCATCGATTGAACTCGCAAAATTAAGGCAAGCTGCTATGTTCATGCCTACGTTGGGAAGGACAGGTAGAATGATTCGAGCATCAAGACGGCCGATTGCCCATTCGAGGCGTCGAATCAGTGCATGTTCGTTCTGATCGACTTCCAAATCAAGTCCAGTCAATGTTTTATCAAAACGAAGAACCTGATTTCCAGTAAATTGAAATTCGACAATAAAGCGTTGTCGCAAGAGTTCTTCGCTTTGGCCAACCGAGAGCAAACCTCCAGCGATTTCTTTGGCCCAGCCATCAACGGTCAATTCATCAGCTGAGCCCGGAAGTTGAGCGATTGCTTTCTGATATTGCCTTGATATTGTGCTTTGTGTTGTACCAAGCATTGCTGCTATGTTCATTTGTGACCAGCCTTGACCTCGTAGTTCACGGGCGAGTTGCATGTGCAGGCGAGTGAGCCAAGCATCTCCAGTATCTCCTAACATGGTTGACGCAGAACCTCTCAGTTATTCAATGTATGTAAAGAAAAATGCGGTTTGCATATTATTGGTATGGCTACTGAAGAATGACCATCTTCAAAGACCGCTTCCTCTAGGTTCGATTCATGGAGGCTGAAGGGTTTCTCGATGAAGTCCTCGCCCGGGTCAAGAATTTCCTCGAATTGAGTCAAACAGAGTTGCGAATTCGGCAGCCCGGTACAGCTGATTCGCTTGAGAAGACAACAGATCTCAAACTTCCGATTGAAGGACGTGGTCTTGAATCAGCCTTGGACGACATCGAATCGGTCCTACGTAACTCGGTCCGAACAACCGCTCCTGGATTTATGAATCCTCTTTGGGGCGGTTTATCTGTGGCATCGATTGCAGGTGAGTTGGTTACTGCTGCCACCAATACAGCGATGTATACCTACGAAATAGCTCCAATCGCAACACTGATCGAATCGACGATTCTCAAGCGTATGGCTGAACTTGCCGACTTTGGTACAAGTCAAGGGACGTTAACGACCGGTGGTTCAAATGGGAACATGCTCGGTATGCTTTGTGCTAGGCAAGCAAAACAGCCATTGTCCTCGCATTCAGGTTTCAACGGAACTGAAATGGTTGCATTTGTAAGTGAAGAGTCGCATTATTCGTTTAGCATAGCGTCTAATGTGATTGGCATAGGTCAATCGAATCTCATCAAAGTTCGATGCAACGAGGACGGTCAAATGCTTCCTGAATCGCTCGAGGATGAAATTCAACGAGCATTGAACAACGGTCAAATTCCATTTGCAGTACTAGCAACCAGCGGAACAACGGTACGTGGTAGTTTCGATCCCCTACGAGAACTCGCATCCATTGCTCACAAGCATGAGCTGTGGTTGCATGTGGATGCTGCGTGGGGTGGTTCATCCCTCTTTTCACCACAATATCGGTCCCTCATGGATGGAATCGAACTTGCGGATAGTTTCTGCTGGGATGCCCACAAAATGATGGGTATTCCTCTCATTTGTTCGGCCTTCATTGTCAAGGACGCTGAGATTTTAGGTACCGTTTGTTCTCATGGTAATACAGCTCACTATCTTTATCACGATAGTGCGGCAGACGTCGATTTAGGTCGTTATTCACTTCAGTGTGGACGAAGAAACGACGCATTGAAACTGTGGCTTGCATGGCGGGAAATCGGAGATGCAGGTTGGGCTTTAATGCTTGAAAAATTCATGCAACTGGCAGATTATTTGGAACAACAGGTAAAACTTCGCAATTCTCTCGAGATGGTAAGCAGCAGAATGTGGACGAATGTTTGTTTCAGATACGTTGGCTCTTCTCCTGAGGAAGATTTGAATCGGATTAATGCAGATCTAAGGGAACGCCTTATTCGGGACGGGCGATTCATGGTGAGCCGTAGTACTGTTAACGGAAATATCATTCTTCGGTCAGTGATTGCCAATCGGAACATAACAGAAGCATCTCTTGATTCGTTTTTGGATTGCGTAGTTTCACTTGGAAAGGATATTGAGCGAGGTTTGCCTCAGTATTAACACGGATGTGAAAGCAATGAGTGATGGAGAACTAATTCGGACTGCACTGTATGATGAACATGTTGCCCTTGATGGAAACATTGTCGATTTCCATGGTTTTGAACTTCCCATTTGGTATTCAAACATCAAAGCGGAACATCTTGCAACCAGAGAATCGTCTGGTCTCTTCGATGTATCTCACATGGGTACGTTTCGCTTCACAGGCTCCAACGTTCGCGAATGGCTTGAGTCGGTTGCCACACAAAAGGTGTCGTCGATTCCAGTAGGTCGGTGTGCCTATACCCACTTCTTGGACAATGACGGACTTATCATCGATGATATGATTTTTGCAGTTGTTTCCGAAACTGAAATTCTTGGTGTTCCCAACGCCTCAATGATCGACGTCATGTGGAATTGGTTCCAAAGTTGCTCTCCCGAACAATCAGGAGTCATAATTGAAAATCTTTCACCGCAAATGTCGATTATCGCTCTCCAGGGGCCACATAGCAAGGATCATCTTGACGCCGCTTTCGGAGATGGGCAACACGTTGGTCGTTTCAAGTGGTCTGAATTTACGGACAATAAACTCGGAGTAGCCGGTTGGATACAAGGCACCGGTTATACCGGTGAATCCGGATACGAGATTTTTGTTCCAAACGAACACGTTTCGATGGTTTGGCGTGCGTTGATTGACGCTGGCGCCACACCGGTTGGACTCGGTGCACGAGATACACTTCGATTGGAAAAGGGCTATCTCCTTTCGGGTGTCGATTTCCTCTGGCCGGGTCTTGATGATGGAACACATGCTTTCCTTGCGCGTGATTCTTGGGAAACCAATGTGCCGTTCGGTCTTGACACGGAACATGAGTTCATTGGACGACATCGTGTTCTCTCACACGCGACTTCCGATGAACGATGGTGGGGCATCAAATATCTTGAGCGAGGGCCATTGCCTCGACCAGGCAAAGACGTTCTCTCAGTCGATGGTACGAAAATTGGGCAACTAACTTCAGGGGCACCCTCTCCTTCGCTTGGAAACATCGGTATTGGAATCGGTTATATTTCTGGTGTTGAGGAAGGGGATGAAGTTCTCATTGCTGCAAGTCCGCGTTCTTCTGTCAGGGCTGTTATAATTCGTCCTCCTTTTGTATAGACGGCCCTCGTTTCTTGATGGTTCAATGACGAACATTATGAGCGCTACGCGCTTGGTTGCTTTTACCTGAGGAGGCGAATCCCATGGTTGACCAATTACCAAATCTTGGAAGAGAGGAAGAAATGCTGAAAGAAATGGGTGTTGAATCCATTGATGCCTTGTTTGCTGATGTCCCTGAAGCGGTTCGAATGGTCGGTGATTTACCGTTGCCTGAGGCCCAGAGCGAGGAAGAACTTCTGGCAGATGCAAAGCGATTGCTTGGTGCAAACCTTGCATTAGGCGATCAACCATCGTTCCTTGGTGCTGGATTGTATCGTAATTTCGTTCCATCTAGTGTCTTCCAACTTGTCACTCGAGGAGAATTTCTCACATCATATACGCCTTACCAACCAGAGGTGTCCCAAGGCATGTTGCAAGCCATGTGGGAGTTCCAATCGCTCATATCAGAGTTGATTGGAATGCCCATTACTAATCTGTCCCTCTACGATGGTTCGACTGCAGCAGCCGAAGCACTTACATGCGCTGTTCGAGTTCACAATCGAAAAGCTGAACAGAAGGATACGGTGTATATTTCCGAATTAACACCTCCTGATCGAGTCTCCGTCATTCACAACTACTGCCAGGGTGCTGGAATTGAAATTAAGACATTACGTCACGATGAGAACGGATGTATCAATCTCGGAGATGTCGAGCAAGCACGTGGTTCTTGTGCAGTTTATGTCGAACAACCCAACCCCATCGGCATCATCGATGGAGGATATCCTTCGTTGAAAGAAATTATTGGAGAACACACAGCGCTCATTGTTGGTGTTCAACCTGTTTCACTTGGTCTACTTGAAGCACCAGGCCATTATGGAGCCGACATTGTTGTCGGTGAAGGACAACCACTTGGAAGTCCAATCACAGGAGGAGGTCCTCTTTACGGATTCTTTGGATGCACCAAAACATATCTTCGTTTGATGCCCGGTCGAATTGTTGGAAGAAGTATTGATGTCGATGGCAAAGAGGCTTACTGTCTTACACTTTCAACACGGGAACAACACATTCGACGCCACAGAGCAACGTCCAATATCTGTACCAACGAGACGTTGATTGCACTCATGGGGGCCATGCACATGTCTCTTCTCGGTCCAGAGGGCCTTGAACACCTAGCAATTCGAAATATGGCCGCTTGCACACAACTCAAGCGCCAACTTGCTGACGTCGAAGGTTTGAATCTCCCCTACGTCCACCAGTCCAACTTCAACGAATTCGTAGTTGAATTGCCATCTACGACTTCTTCATGCCTGGCGTATCTCGAAGGCCAAGGTGTCGTAGGAGGCTTCGATGTATCGGATTGGTACCCCGATAAATCTCATCAAATGTTGTTGACTGTAACCGACCAGACCAGCCAACGAGACATCGATCGATTAACCGAGTTACTTTCAAATTGGGCAAAGGAGGTGAGCGCTTGAGTCGTTTGTTTGACCATTATGGTGCAGAAGGTAAGGGCTATTCCCAACCTGCAGCTCTTCTCCCTGCCACTGAACTCAACCTCCCGGAGAACATGGTTCGCAAGCAACTTCCACGATGGCCACGCCTCTCCGAACCCGAGATGGTTCGCCATTACACTTGGCTCTCAAAGAGGAACTTTGGCATTGATACCGGATTCTATCCTCTCGGTTCATGCACCATGAAACACAACCCTCGTGTCAATGAAGTCGTTGCTCAACTTCCGGGAATTGCTGACATTCATCCTCATCAGCCTGAACATCAACTGCAAGGATTGCTTTCAATCTACTTTGAAATGCAAGAGATGCTCGCAATCTGTGCTGGAATGGATGCGGTTACACTGCAACCGGTTGCAGGCGCACAAGGTGAATTTACTGCGGTTCGTTGTTTTCAAGAATACTTCCGTCATCGAGGTGAACACCATCGAACGAAGGTGATTGTACCTGATTCTGCTCACGGCACGAATCCTGCGAGTGCTGCAATGGCTGGTTTTGAGATTATCGAGATTCCAAGTCAGGAAGACGGCCGAATTGACTTGTCCGCTCTACGGGCAGTAGTTGGTGATGACACAGCAGCAATGATGATCACCAATCCAAACACGCTTGGATTGTTTGAGCAAGATATTGCTGAAGCTTCTTCTATCGTGCACGAAGTTGGAGGATTGATGTACTATGATGGTGCGAATTTCAATGCGATTCTTGGGCGTACGAGTCCAGGTTTGATGGGCTTTGATGCTGTACATTACAACCTGCACAAAACCTTCAGCCAACCGCACGGAGGCGGTGGTCCTGGATCTGGACCAATTGGTGTAAAGGAACATCTCGCTCCGTTTTTACCGTCTCCAATCGTTGCTCGTCGTACTCCCACAGATGATGAGAACAAGCAAGCAGTTGACGAGTACTGGTACACTTGGCACACTCCAGAGCACACCATTGGGAAAGTCCAACAATGGCACGGCAATGCTGGAGCAATTCTTCGTTGTTGGGCGTATTATCGACGCTATGGCAAGGAACTTCGTACGATGTCAGAGCATGCCGTTCTGAATGCGAACTATCTCCGCCATGCCATTCATCGTGAGGCGAAAGCAGCAGGTGTTGACCATCTCTTTGTTGATGGGGCAGATACCATCGTTGCTAAGCACGAATTTACTCTCTCACTCGGGCCTGCAAAGGAGTCCTTGGGAATTTCAGCAATGGATGTCGCAAAGGGTCTTCTCGATATGGGTTACATGGCTCCGACGGTTTACTTCCCTCTTGTCGTACCGGAGTGTATGATGATCGAACCGACGGAAACAGAATCAAAGGAAACTCTTGACACGTTTGCCGAAGATTTCTGCAAGGTGCTTCAACTCGATGCCGAGACACTGCATAATGCTCCGACAACGACCCCTGTCCGTCGTGTTGATGAAGTGTATGCTGCACGTAATCTCTGCCTACGTCATCCATTCGATGATGAATGAGATCGAAGGGTAATCGACTCTTGTGTGAACTGCAACAACTCCCATGTCAGTTGGGATGAGTTGATGATGAAAGCCATTGATATCAGGATCAGCTCCACAACAAGCCACCACCAAGAAACAACAAAAGCAGTTGCGACAATCATGGATGAAAGCATCATCAATCCAAGAACGGTAATGCTTGGTCGAAACCGAACCAATAACTCATCTCCAATTTCATTGTAACTTAGAATGACAAATTGAAACAGCCCACGATAGACTTGCACTTCTTGTCCGCGATGAATAACTTGCAAGTCTCTGTGCTCCTCCAATCGAGCCAAGAACGATTCTGAATCGCACCTGTAAACTTGCTCCATTATGAATGCAAATCAAGGTGTTGATTTAACTTCATCGCCGATATCCAACAGACACAAGAACTCGTTCGTGTTGGACGGTTCATGGTTGGGCTGTTCGTTGGAGGATGGTATCCCTCTGAAGAGAAGGCAATCATGAATACCCCACTTTTCACAATGGCAGGGTCTCTGTTAACCATGGCATTTCCAATCCTTATGCTCGTTTCAGGCAAGTATACTTCCTTCGTACCATGGTTGATCTTGACTTCTGATGTTCTTCTTGGTTTGGCATTACTCTCGACGTTTTCACAGAGAAGAGTCCTCATTTTACACCGAGGTGTTCACGTGAGTGTTTTCCTTCTTTTGGCCTCGATTGTATCTATCTTTACCGAACAAATCTCGCAATGGATTGCTCTCGGATGTTGTGCAGGATTGTTTGTGACAACGTTCCGTGTAGCGAACAAAACCTCAGCAGGATACGGTGTACAATTTCGTCGAGAGTGGGACGCTACATGGTATTTGAATCTGAATCCAAATCGCCTCAACCATTGGAAAGTCCTCAATGCAAAACCAAGCAATGGCATCATGGCATTATCCAGAACCAAACAGCAACTCGCTGTGATGTATTGTCAGTTTGACGAAGAGGGTTGCTGGTTGCATTTGGATGTCTTTTCAGGAGAAATTTTCAATCTTGAGCAGTTCTTGATTGAAGAAGAGTGAAGGGTCATCTAAAAGAACTACCCGCGATGGGGAAAGGTCATGGATGTATCTATCTTACTTGGATCGAAGTCTGACATGCCGATTGCTGAAAAGTGCACAAAGGTGCTTGACAAATTTGGCGTTAACTATCAATTGCGCGTAGCGTCGGCTCACCGTTCACCAAAATTTGTTGAAGAAATCATTCACAAAGCTGAGGAAGACGGATGTAAGGTCTTCATTGCTATGGCCGGCCTTGCAGCAGCACTTCCTGGTGCAGTTGCTGCATTGACCACCAAACCTGTCATTGGTGTTCCATGCGGTGGTCGAGTACCGTTCGATTCCCTCCTCTCCATTGTTCAACTTCCACCTGGAGTTCCAGCAGCAACTGTTGGTGTTGACCGAGGCGACAACGCTGGTCATCTCGCAGTACAGATGCTTGCCCTCGTTAATGATGACATGGCACAACGCCTCGTTCAAGACAAACTCGACCAAGTTGAGCGCGTACTCCAAATGGATCGAGAAGTCAACGGCAGGGCTTGAGATGTTTGATGCGCCTGAATTCATTGAAGAATCGATTCAGCAAATGAAAGCAACCATCGATGATGTTGCAATCATTGCGTGTTCAGGCGGTGTGGATTCAACTGTTGCAGCTGTCATTGCCAACAAGGCTGTTGGAGACCTCCTCCATTGTGTCTACGTTGATACAGGCTTCATGCGCAAGAACGAGACAGAAGAAATTGAAACGATGCTCGCAGAGCAAGGTATCAATCTCATCACCGTTAAAGCGGCTGATCGTTACTTTGAGGCATTGAAAGGTGTTACAGAACCTGAACATAAGCGCAAGGTCATCGGTGAATTGTTTATTCGAATTTTTGAAGATGAGCAAAAGAAATGCGGTGCGAAATACCTCGTTCAAGGTACGATTGCACCAGATTGGATTGAATCAGGAGGTGGTGTCCGTGATACCATCAAGTCGCACCACAATGTTGGTGGATTGCCAGAAGACATGACACTCGAAGTTGTCGAGCCACTCCGGGAGTTGTACAAAGACGAAGTTCGAGAACTTGCAAGAGAACTTGACATCATTGTGGCGGAACGTCAACCCTTCCCTGGTCCTGGACTGGCAGTTCGTACACTCGGTGAACTTACGCCAGAACGCGTTGAAGTTGTACGTGAGGCATGCGCTATTGTGGAAGAAGAATTTGAAGCAGGTGCTGCTGCAGGCGAAATGGAATTGCCATGGCAATATTTTGCAGCACTTCTCCCAGTTCGCTCCGTAGGAGTTCATGGCGATGTACGTGCCTATGGCGAAACGATCGTTGTCCGAGCAGTAAGGAGCATGGATGGAATGTCTGCAAGATATTCTGAGATTCCACATCATATTCTTCAGAAGATTAGTACGCGTATCACCAATACGGTCAAGGGTGCAGTCAATCGTGTTGTCTACGATATTACGCACAAACCACCGGGTACAATCGAGTGGGAATAGAGAACGACTTCTCGACAGGTTCCTCTTGCATCTGTGTGGTAATTTTCAATTTTTGTCCCCGCTTGAAAAACGTGTACGAATGCCAAAACCGAGCCGCAACACCAGATTGGAAGGAGGAAACAAACCTTCACTCCGAGGAGTGTTTAGGAAACCATGCGTTCACCTTGGTTTTGAATGGATTGAATTACGCCGATTGTGGGGCTCGAACCCACGACCTTGGGATTAACAGTCCCACGCTCCACCAGCTAAGCTAAATCGGCGAGTTTGGCCACTAACATCTCCTTTATGATGGCTTCCATCAATTCAAGTCGTCGAACAATCAGAAATTTTCACTGTTTCAAGAATCCTTGAACCTACGCCGACTTGGTAATCGGAAATGGTGATTGAATTCTTGAGTCGTTGAATCAATTGCATATCGATTCCATACGGACCATCCAACGTGAGGATAATTTCACCTTCCTCAACTTTGGATCCAATGTGCTTGTGGATATGGATACCGATTCCATGGTCGATTTCGGTCCCTTGAACTGACCGCCCAGCACCTGCTTCACAGAGAACCTGGCCAATGATGAGGGCATCCAGGTCTGCAAGATGCCCAGTCTGTTCAGCGTTCAGAGTGTATTGTTGCGGAGCACGTGGCAATACGCTCCATGGATCTTCAATCAATTGTTGGGCAGTAGTAGGCTCAACGCCTTGACGGACAAGCATTCTCTTGAATTCATTCAGTGCGGAACCGTTTGAAATCACTTCAGCAATGTCAAAACCGAGTGCACCTGCTTGAGCTTGTACCAATTCCATTGTATCTTTTGGGCCTAATCCCTTGAGGCAATCAATGGATTCAGCAATTTCGTGGCTGTTTCCAAGCATGCTTCCTATTGGATGGTCCATTTGAGTGAGTTGAGCCGTTACTTCAATGCCAAGTTCTGTACCTACTCGAACCATGGATTGGGCGAGTGCTCGCGCATCTTCGGAATGTTGCATGAATGCAGCGCGACCGAATTTGACATCAAGAACAAGCGCGTGAATCCCTTCTGCTGCCTTTTTGGATAGGATTGATGCTGTAATCAATCCAATACACGGTACGGTTGCAGTCACATCTCGAATGGCGTAGAGTATCGAATCTGTTGGTGCAATCTCTGCAGTTTGCCTTGAAATGAAGCATGGATTTTCAACCATTTCTTCGATCGATAAACCTGTGTTGAATCCCGGTATGGATTCCAACTTGTCAATGGTTCCTCCAGTATGTGCTAATCCTCTTCCAGCTAGCATGGGCACAATTGCTCCACAAGCACGCAAGGCTGGTGCAAGAATCAAGCTCATCTTATCCCCTACTCCGCCCGTTGAATGCTTGTCGACTGCTCCTTCTCGAGGAGGTAAACGATCTCCCTCCTCGAGCATTGCTTTTGTCAGATACGTTGTTTCATGAGGATCCAAACCATTGATTTGACATGCCATGAGGAATGCTCCAATCTGTTCGTTGGGGATTTCGTGTAGGTGTTGAATAAACCACATGATTTCGCTCTGTTCTAGGGCGTATCCATCTCGTTTCTTAGCAAGCAGGTTTGGGATATGCATTGCAATCAACTCTCATCGACAGACGCTAAGCCAATTTCAGCGAGACGTTGATGGAGGTATTCTCCTGCTGTAATCGATGGATAATCGGCAGAACCGCTGGTCTTCTCGATGAATTCGGGCACTGGTGTCAGATCGATTTCGTTTCGAGGATGCACGAACATTGGCATCGAGAATCGACGCTGGGTAGGATCACCTGGATTGACAACTCGATGGGTCGTGGATTTGAACAAACCATTTGTGAGGTTCTGAATCATATCGCCTGAATCAACGATGATTTGTTCGTGGTTGCCTTCAACATCGATCCATGTGCCGTCATGATCCATAACCTGAAGGCCAGCTGCAGTGGCAGTCATGAGCAGCGTGATGAAATTGATGTCTTCATGGGCAGCCGAACGCACAGCACCTTCTGGTGTTGAAGAATCGAGCGGAGGATAGTGTATGATGCGCATGATTGTGTTGCCTTTTTCAGCCATTGAAGGCAGCCATTGAGGCTCTTTGCCAAGGTAGATGCTGCATGCTGATAGCAACTGATTTGCGATGGATTCCATCTGATTGTACAGGCCGTCAACCTTTTCCTGAAAAGCTGGAATATGTTGATTCGGCCAAATGTTTTTTGGATATTTTAAGTCTGAATCGTTTCCTTGTTGACTTCGTCCTGTTTGCCAGAACTCTTTGAGATCTGGTGCAGGATTGTCCTTTGCATGTTCAACGCCAAATGCGGTATAGCCACGTTGATGAGAAATCTCGGGTTTTGCATAGAGTTTTTTTTGGGATTCTTCAAGCATGAAAAAAGATTCAGCCTTTTCATACGTTTCTTCAATTAACGATAAATCAATGCCATGATTTGTCAGGGCGAAAAATCCAATGTCAGCCAGTGAATCGCCAATCGTTTGTATGAATGAGTCAATTCGTTGTTCATCACCAGATGTGAAATCACTGAGGTCAGCGATTGGCACTGGGCGAGTCAACAAATCACCTGTTGTCTCGTAGTTTGGCGATCAATCGTAGCATCTCAATGTACAACCAAATGACTGTGACCATGATTCCAAAAGCGCCCCACCACTCTTGCTTCTTTGGAGCACCCATGCGAACGCCTGCATCGATCATACCAAAATTCGATATCAACATCAGCGATGCTACAATGATGACAAAAACGCTGATCCCGATGCCGATGGGGCCAGAGGAGTGAAGGAACGGGATGGTCCATGGCGTGAGGAAGAATAGGAAGATGTTGATCATGTACATCAGCATAATTGATCCAACCAATGTGAACACGATTTTGTTGAATGTTGGTGTTGGACGTAGAATCCCAAGCGAGTAGATGGTAAGCATACAGGCAACAACGCCAAATGTGGCTAGTCCCGCTTGCAGTGCTATTCCCGGATAAAACACCTCGAATACGAGCGTCAGAGGGCCGATCAAAAGTCCTTCCAGTGTAGCGTAAATAAGCACAAACGCTGTCGGTTCAGATGGTCGAGAAAACCAGAGGAAGAATCCCATTCCCATCGTGCCAAACATCCCCAGCAGCATCATTGGATAAAGAAGAGCTGGCATGATGAGGCCAAGTGCAATGGATCCCACTGCACTAACCGTTGCCAAACCAAACAAAATGCCAGTTTTTTGCAGTGTACCCTCAAGGGTCATTCGGTCATTGCCTTGAATTGCGTTCCAGAAATTCGGTTGGAAGACAGGGTTCGTCGAGTTGTATGCCATGACAATCCTTAGAATCGGTCCTTTGTCAAGGTTACGCGACTTATCCCTGTTCTGAGACTTGTTGTAGGTAGTATTCTTCCAATTGGTCAAGAGTCCAGCCGAGGTCGAGGTACTGTTGCAGCATGGCCTCATCCCAACCTGGGAATCGCTCCAATTCGCTCGCAAGTGGGGAGGCTGTATCTTCGCTTCGTCCGTCCAAAACAGGTTGATCCCACTGGGCTTCAGTTCCAACCACATCATCGATGTGACGATCGGTTACCCAGTCTTTTCTTGCCTCGTTTCCTCGACGGGATTGAACAATTCCATAAACGGCTCCAATCAGCAGCAAAAGACCTCCAATCATCAACAGGAGCATAAAATTCTCGCCAAATCCTTTCTCAGATTCACCGCTTGCATCGCCCGCTTTTTCGTTGCGTTGCGCCAATGAACAACCCGTAACATCGGTTGGTGTGTCTTCTGGTGTGTCCGGGCACTCATCCACGGAATTGAGAACACCATCTTCATCGTCATCCACGCTTGAATCGTCGGTTTGGTTGGTTCCAGGGTTGATTGGTTCGATTCCGCCAAGGTCACATCCAAGTGCATCCGCTTCATTGACACCATCGCCATCGGCGTCAGCCTGGTTGATGGCATCAGAAGGTGAAACAGTATCAACAGAAGGATCGAGGGCTGTTGTTTGAGCCCAGCTTACTTCCACGGCATCGAGTATACAATCTCCATCTGTATCGGGATTGAGTGGGTGGCCGCCAAGGGTGTATTCATCAAAGTTTGAGAGGCCATCGTTGTCGTTATCAGCATCTGCTTCCAAGACACCATCCGGCATAGAGACGGTCCGATTAAGACCGAAATTAACTTCGAAAATATCAGGCATTCCGTCGTTGTCTGTGTCCGTAACGTTGTCGAGACGGTTCCAGTCCACATACCATGACTCAATGTACGGTGCAGCGACTTCTGCAGAGGTGACAATAAGGCCCATCTCTCGATTGCGGACCATTGCGGAGTCACCCCAATTGATGCTTGAAATGAGAACAGATTCACCATCGACGATTGCTCCTTTGTTGTGAAGTTTCATCACATCATCGTCTTCGCTCATGATGACTGCAGAAGTATCCCATCCATTGGTAACGTTCCAATCATTGTTGATCCGATCAACGACATCTTGAATGTCCTCGTCAAGATAGGCTCCGTTAATGATGAGGCGGATGGATACTCCATCGAGTGCTGCTTGTTCAAGCGCTGAAACGACAGGATTCTCGCCCCAACCCCACTTCCAATTGAGATCGAGATATTGCAACGAAAGCAGAATTTCATCATCAGCTGATTGAATCATCTGCGTCAGTCCATCGACACAGTCATCTGGACAGGTGAGCAGTTGGCCGCTGTAGGTTCCGCTGAATGCACTGGCAGTGTCCTGAGAAATAACTTGTGCTTGTGGAATTGAATACGAGTTGGTCGGTGGGACCGGCGAAACCGCCTGAACGTACATTGAACCTTCATCAAAGGCCATGTTCGCTCGAACGTTGTTTGCCAATTGAACACTATCGACGAGGATACCCCAGTCACGGTTCCCTCTGTCGCCATCATAGGGTAGGGATGATGGTTTCCAATTTCCAGAACCAATCCAAACCGAGGCATCGTCACGAACAGCGACCTTGGAGTGGAGGTAGAGGTATGGGTCGTCACCTGAACCACCAAACCAATGCACACTTAATCCTGCATCCTTGAGTGCATATGCATAAGCTTCCTGGGCTTGTTTATCGTTTGAATTCCACCAATCTTCAGGTTCGTTCAACACGACGACAACGTTGACGCCTCGATCGTGAGCGTTGATGAGTGCTTGCGCCAATTCACTTGATTGCAAGATGTAGAGGTGAACATGAAGAGAGGTTTGGGCACCGTCAACCCAGTTGAGCAGATCCATCAATCCATGTTCAGGAGCAATCAGCGGCGTTATCGAGGTCGCATCACTAAACGAACGGTCGCCACAGAAATCACTCGCACCCAATCGACCCCAGCGCTGATGCCAATCGATGGACTGATTTGTATCCGTCATGATTCCGCAACCATCGCCACGGTAGAGAATCAGGTTATCGATTCCACTAACAGGCTCGGAGAGTGAGACGCCAGTCCAGCCTTCGCTATCGACTGGGCCATTCTTGTAAACAATGGTGTCCGCAACTACGCCAGTTGGATGGATGAGTTGCAAGGCCATGCCAGTGTCGAGGAGGTAGATTGGGTTCTCCATAGCGACACCCATGTCGATAATTTCACCGTCCTCAAACAGTTCCAAAGCGGATACATCGTTCGAGAGTTTTACCGACGATGATGCGTTGATCTGCAGATTGGTAATATCGGATTCAAAGGAGGTTCCATCTGATGCAATACGCTTGACTTTCCATCCGTTGAGAACGGCAGATTCGGTTCCAATGTTCGTAAGTTCGAAGAATTCCATTTCGGTGGAAATTGACGAAACACCATCCCACATGATCGAACTGAATTTGATATCATCGAGAGATGCCATCATCGTAGCATCTGGTTCGGGTGTTCCGGGTGTGGGCCACAAGAAGTCCACCCACTCGTCGTTGGTCGCGTTGTATCCGTATGAGCCACAGGTTGTGCTCAAGGATGAAGCAGGAGGTGCTATGGTCAGTACAAGTTCACCGTCAGGATTGAGTACATTCATGGAACTAACATCGTCCAAATCGGGTCCAAAGATATCGTGTTGAAGTTCAACAACAATTCGACTCATTGGTGCAAGAATTGTGTCATCTGACATCGTATCCCAAAGCATGCTTGCGTCGATAAATTGGCGACCCATGAGTGGGTTCGAGGTGTAATCCGCACCCAGAATCCATCGACTCAAATTGACGTCACTGCTTCCATCATTGTACAACTCAATCCAGTCGGCGGCTGGTTGGAAGGATGGTAGGTCACATGAGGTCACAATCTCAGTAACAACGATGCTTTCACTACCCGAATAAGCGGGCCAAATTGGATTTTCCTCACCGGGGGTTGCCCAAGCACTGTTGAGCCAATCATCCATGCTCCAGGTCGTCGAAGAGGATGGTGCGTTCGTTCCAGAGGGGCCGGCTCCTGCGTGTGTTTCTGTATTGTTAATGAGTGATGTTCCTTCGAGTGTATGGCTCCACTGGGCCGAATGAACAGCAACACCGTTGCCATCGTAAAGGAAAATCTGGTCAGGAGTCGTGTGCTTGAGATAGAATTGAGACGTTCCATTGAGTGCGACCAGTGTTGTTTCACCAGCTTGGAGTATGGTATCTGATTTTGTCGGCATGTTGTATTGGTGAAGAATGAGCGTTCGCCCTGCAGCTGAAAAGCGCCA
>CAXQWT010000030.1:0-11358 GCA_964227855.1 Salipiger bermudensis
GTGATAGACACAACCGGTTGATACGATACCAAGATCTAGGACTTGAACACCTGAATCGACAAGTCCTTGAATCAAGTTTGAGGCATAGCCCGGACTGGTCTCGCGAATGTCTCGTCCGACTGCATACGAATCACACTCGAGATACGTTGCAAGGGCGCGACCAAGGCGATAAGCGAACTCATCGCTCAATTCATCACCAGATAATCCGCGAATGTCGTAGGCTTTGAAACACGACACTGGCCATTCCGCCATGTGTTCTGCTCAGCCTCTTTGTTATCAAGGGTGCCTATCGTCGAACAACCAGTAAAACAAGACCACTGATGGTCAAGATAACGAGGAATTCCAACAGAAAACCAGTCCACCATGCAGCGACTGTAAGTGCTATCAGTGTTGGAACCGTCATCCGTAAGAGGAGTGGCCACGTGAGGAGCCCTTTGGGTGGTTCCTCAAGATAGGGTGAACCAGGCATGGTTGATCCTCATGATGTGATGCCTTGGACGACAATTTCAACAAGTGCTCCTTTCGGTAACGCACCTGCTTCAAAAGCAGCTCGTGCTGGAGGCATGTCCATGTCTGCAACCCATGCGCCATAGACCTCATTCATTGCTCCATAGTCTTCGATGGTATCCAGAAGAACCTGAGCAAAACAAATGTCGTTCTTCGAAAGGCCACCTGCTTCCAAGAGAGCATCTATTTTTGCAAGGGCTCCTTCAGTCTGTGATTTGATGTCGAGGTCTCCATCGATTGCGATTTGTCCAGAGAGCCAGAAATGTTGGCCGTGTCGTATGCCTGGTGTGTAGGGTGCATATGTTACGATTCCATCGAGCGAAATTGATTCTTTCATGATGGTCCTAAACCTTGAATGCTCATGAACATTAACCAAGAGCCACTGGGCGATGTATGCGCACCTGTTGGGTTTTGGACCATCCGGCTCATGTGCGTTTACTTGCTCCATTCATACGAAGTGGGACAACTTCAGATGTTCTCATTGCCACAAACAGAAGCGAAGTACGACAATTGCTGGAATCGTCTGAAGGTGTTTTGCCAAGGCGTCAACAGATCTGGGTTGAACGTCCGATCGGGAAAAAGCGAGCGCGCATTGCATGGAAACGCATGCGACAGGTTCGTCAATTTCTCAAGGAGGTTCAACAATCCGGAGGACGGTTGGATCGAATTATTTCTGTTGGTGCTCCGTTGGAATTACGAGTAGCTAAGCGGTTGAACATTCCGAAACGATGGTACATTTCTGACACGGAAGTCAATCATTTAGCGCACCGTCTTGCGGTGAATGCCGCAACGGACGTGCTCGTTCCGACACATTGGAACACCTCGATTGATGGCGGCTGGCTTGAGCGATTTAGCAAAAAAGGGGCAACAATCCATCGCTTGAATGGATTGCACGGAATGGTTCACTTGCGCCCTCAACTCCGTCCGAAAGAGGTAGCAGCGATACCAAAAATCGCAGTTCGTCGCTTAATTGGTGACGGTGTTCACGATGCTGATGAAGTCCTTGCATTGCCAGATGCATTGCTAGATGGCATTGATTTGACACAAGCAGATGAGGGGGCGTATAAGGGAGATGCATGGGATTTTGCATCCATGATTTCAATGCAAGATGGTGTTATCTCGCAATCCGTAACCGTTGCAAGTGAAGCGGTCTTGATGGGCGTTCCAACGTTGCTTGTAAGTGACGCACAACGTGGGTTCCTTGATCGACTTGAATCTGAAGGGTATCCTTTGTTTCGATTACGGACAGGTGAAAACGTCGAAGAACTACATGCACAATTCCTAGCAGGATTGCACCTCACGGAAGCACTTAGGATTCCTGAATGGCCAAATGTTCGTCAACAATTTGCTGAATTTATTGGCTCTGAATTGATTGATTGAGCCAACGCTCAACAATTTCTCCGTGATCGCCAGCTAAAACGAGACGGCCTTCAAGAATCTCTGAAATTGGCCAGAAGCGAGCATCTTGTGCATCATCGCCTCCGACAGGTTCCCCTGTCGCATTGACTTCGTAGACGATGCTGACAATGTGTTTTCTTGGGTCTCGAGCAGGGTCTCCCATGACCATGAGAAGTTGGGGTTTTGTTCCATCGAGTCCGGATTCCTCTTTCAATTCGCGGAGGACTGCTTCCTCAGGACGTTCCCCTTGGTCAACAAAACCTCCGGGTAGAACCCATGAACCTGCAGAAGGAGGGAATTTACGTTGAACGAGAAGAATGGAATCTCCTCTTCGGACACAGGCATCCACTGCTAAGGCTGGATTGAGATAGCCTTGACATTCATCGCATAGAGCCATATCACTCACCAAATCGTCGTTTTCGCATTTGATAGGTTTGAACTGCTTTGAGGAGATCTTTCTTCTTGAACGAAGGCCAAAAGACGTCTGTGAAATAGAGTTCAGAGTAAGCCATCTGCCAGAGCAAGAAATTGCTGATCCGTTCTTCACCACTTGTTCGGATAACAAGGTCTGGGTCCGGCATATCTGCTGTGTAGAGATGTTCTGAGACGGTCTGTTCAGTGATTTGTTCAAGGGTTAATTCTCCGGATTTGTGAAGTGCTGCTATGTTTTGAATTGCATGAATAAGCTCTTCTCGAGCACCGTAAGCAAGACAAACTGTGAACACGAAGTCATCATAGTCCGCAGTTTTTGATTCGGCATAATCGATGGCTGCGTTGACATGTTCAGGAAGCAACTCACGTCGTCCGATGATTTGAACTCGGACGTTGTTTTCGTGAATACGTGGGTCTTCTGCAATTGACTTGAGTCCCTCGACATAGAGTTTGAACAGCGTGTCCAATTCTGCTTCTGGACGGCTAAGGTTCTCGGTCGAAAGCGCATACACTGTGAACCAGGGGATTCCGAGTTCAAGTACCCAGTCAAGAACCGCCTCAAGTCGCTGTTTGCCGATACGGTGGCCGACATGGGTGGCTAGATTCGATCTCCAAGCAAAGCGGCGGTTTCCGTCCATAATGATTGCAAGGTGTTTGGGTTGAATCTCATGTTCAAGGACTTCACGAAGGAGTTTTGCCTCAACCGCTTGGCCGAGAACGTCACCCATCTTCTCGCTGATTCCCATGGCCGTCCCAACTCTTCCAAACGGTTCTCTTGTTTGATTGCATCCCCTTGACAACAAAGACACATTGAATGGGAAGTGCCAATTTGGACTGGTCATGGAGGAGGAGTCGTGGTGGCCTCAAGGCGTTGCTATCTCTTCCATTGAACAGGCTCTTGATTTTGGTAAAGTGGATACGAAATGGGGTGCTGTGGCTTGTTGGGACGTCCGCAAGTGTCTATCACAGGAATGGTGGTCGTCATCGAAGGATAATTCCTGGGGAGGTTTGAATGAACTCAACCCATCATCAATTGAAGTCGTTCGAACAGATGGAAATCGAACCTTGATTCGGCTTGATGACTCGCATATCGCTCTTGCTTATTCGATTCCAACCAGCAATCGTACATCATCGCTTCATCGGAATTCGGATGTTCGAGATGCTGTCCAATCAACCAATGTTCTTCTTCCAACTGCTGGATTGTTGGTCGATGGAAAAGATGCATTGGTTGTATTTCCAACGGGTGAACTTATCGAAACATCACCTGAATGGCTCGGTCAAACACTCGGTCAAATCCAGAAAAATCTGGCAACGCTCTCAAGCCCAAACGACCAGAAACGATGGAATCAGAGATTGAAAGATCTTGAAGACGAATTGAAACCGAATACATTGTGGAGGGCTCCTCACGCATCTACCACTGTTGGTATACCATCTGTACGAATCCATCCAAACTGGATTGTTGAAGTCGATGGCGAACATCGCGCATTACCGCTGAACCAGAGTGTCAGCGAACTGATCCTTTGTGGTACTGAACGGCTTCCTGGAATTGCAGAATTCATCCATCTTGAAGGTCGGTTGGTCGAAGAGATGGGGTACAAGCCAGGACAAATCGAGGTTCTCTTTGAACATTGGAAACAAGAAGTTCCTTCAGGATGGACAAATCGAAAAGCACTCTCAACTGTTCTTGGTGGAGCATGGATTTGGCGATATTACGACGTCCTCGTCGTCAATGCTGAATCGGTCCTGTATGGAGATGAATCACGATATGAATCCGCTCAAAAATGGTTGAAGGATGTCTCGAGACTTCAAGCGCATCTTGGTGTTCTGCGAGTATGGAAAAGTGGAGTTTGGGTTGGTATTATGACAATGGTCGTCGCTTACTATTCCTGGCAACTTGATACTCTCTCAACAACCAATTCAATTGGTCTCGCGGTTTTTGGAGCAATCGTTTCAATTGGCTCCAATATGTTGTACTGGAAGAAGGATCCTCCTGCTTTCTAATCATCGTTGTTGGCGGATTCGACCATCGTAAAACGAGAGTTCCAGTTCTTTTGCGAGTTCCATCACATCGATAATCAACGATTCACGGGCCTTGCGTTCTGCAATCGATGAGCTCACATTCCAGTACAAATTGAGTTCAATATCAATTGATTGTGCTGAAATTGTGTTGATGCTGCACCACGACGAATCTTCTTTGGTTGTTGCTTCATGGTTCTGAATCAAATCAAGCGAACGTTGGCAGAACGATTCGACCTTTTCAGGATCTGAATTGATGTCAAGATGGACCATGGATTGCCATCTTCGCCACCTTCGCTTACCCCAATTCTCGACAGGGATGCTCACAAGGTTGGCGTTTGGTATTGTGATGATGGTATCGACAGAAGTACGCACCAATGTTGTTCGAAGATTGATCTCGATCACTTCACCTTCTGAGGTTCCAATGATTACCCAATCGCCGACCTTGAATGGGCGATCCAGTAGGACCGTAATGGCTCCAAAGAAATTGGAAATAGTGTCTTTTGCAGCGAGGGCGAATGCCAATCCAGAGATTCCTAATCCAGCCAAGAGTGAAGTCAATTCAAAGCCAAGCGCATCAGCAATGAAAATCGATCCAACGA
The DNA here is from genome assembly GCA_964227855.1 of Salipiger bermudensis. Lineage (GTDB taxonomy): Archaea > Thermoplasmatota > Poseidoniia > Poseidoniales > Poseidoniaceae > MGIIa-L2. Next base: position 4,956 of record CAXQWT010000030.1, read on the forward strand.
ATACGATGACGAACCGTAGGACACTTTCAAGCGCAGAAATGAGCGTCTTTTCAGTACCGTCGAGTTCCCCATCCTTATCCAGGAACCGAACGAGATCGTAAACGAGGTTCACAAGACGGAATGCCCAGATAACAATTGAAATGACAAGTAAAAATTGGAGGATGCCAGGGATGTATTCTGCCCATGATGGCATCAATATGTTTGCATTATCGGATTGTTCAGTGGCGAGAATGTCGATTGTAACAAAGGCAAAGGCATATCCTGCAACACTGCCAAGCGCTTGGTCACCTTTCTTCACCGTCTTCTGACGGATGGTATCGTTGCGCACAATGACGCCAAAGAATCCATGAGAAACGTTACTCACAATCAATCGAATGACCATTGCGATAATGAAAATGGTACCCAGCACGACAAGTGTAGATTGAGAAAAACCAAACATTTCATTGCTCTCATAGGTCAAATTATCGTACAGGCCCATGGTCTACCGTAATGTCGTTTCTTCAAGGTTTTTTCCTCTTTGAGAGAAACGCTCGCGCGACGGTTTCAAGTGTGGGTAGTATGTGGATGGAATGATAGCATGTCGTCCAAACGCCGTCAACGCTCAGCCATTGTCGCGATTTTCCTCCTCATGATGCCGCTAATGTTGACCTCCGTGTCATCTACTGTTGCGACTTCGTTCGAAGAAAACGAGTCAGGGAATACACCCGAGGGCATCTGGAGCGAGGACTATGCCAACCATGTCCATCCGTGGGGCGGCGATGATCGAGTGCAATTCAAGCAATACCACGATTATGACAGCATGCGACAACGAATGCTTCAGCTCGCCGAACAATCCTATTCCTACCAAGGACAAGATGTCGAGATCATGTCTTTCCATGAAGGACTCAATGGAGGCATCAATGCACGCGGAGTCGAAATGACAGCAGACAGTTACAAAGGTCATCATTACAGTCATCCATCTCCTTGGATGAAAATTACCGGTGGTGGAGAAGATCTCGAAGGTGTTTTTGGCGGTGAATGCAACGATTTCGTTGGTGATTGTGGAAACTACGAGGACATACCTGACGTACAAATGGTTGGAAATTTCCACGCTCGAGAATGGATGTCTTACGAAGTTCCAATGATGTTCCTCGAAATGCTTGCTCATTACTACGGTTCGGTTGGTGTTGACAACGATGGTGATGGATTGGTCGATGAAGACCCATGGGGCGATTCAAACGGCGATGGAATCCTTGACGATGATGGTGATTGCCTGTCTCTTGCAGCCGAACATCAAGATTCCAATGGAGATGGAAACCCATGTGGACCAGGTGATCTTGGAGTCGATGAGGACTTCTCAGAACAGCAACTTACCGATTTGGTGAACACTCGAGAAATTTACCTCGTACCAATGCTCAACGTCGATGGAAACCGATACGATCGTGAAGAGTTCTGTGGCGAGAATGCATGGGAAACATGCCCAACCGGCGGATGGAGAAAGAACCTACGAAACAACGGACCACAACCACTCCCTGACTTCAACGAAGAAGTTGATGAAGACTGTGATGGAGTCGATCTTAACCGAAACTTCCAGTTCGAGTGGGGATGGCCATTGGGTGCCACAGTACCACTCATTCCAGGTACATGCACGCCTGCTGAGGATGAACGAGCAGGTATCACAAACAACGATGTGTATACTGGGCCATACGATACAACCGATAACGACGGAGATGGTCTTGTCAACGAAGACAACGTCGATGGTGAGGACGACGATAACGACGGTCAATTGGATGAAGACTGGGCAGGCGGAAACAGTGAGCCTGAAACGCTCTTTGTTCAGGATTTGACAGAAATGAACGACGACGATAACAACCTTGCCTCCGACTTCAAGATGACACTCTCATGGCACTCCTTCTCTGAACTCGTTCTCTACCCATGGGGACACTGCACAGGATGCGAAACTCCGGACCATCAACAACTCATCTATCACGGTGATCAGATGGCTGAAATGACCGATTATACAAACATGCAAAGCAGTGACCTCTACCCTACGACTGGCGATTATTGCGATTGGCAATATGGAGTTCATGATGCCTATTGTTACACCATGGAGATCGGGACTGCCTTCCACCAGCGACCAGAAGATGTGAACCACATCGCTGTACGAAATGTCGGAGTTCCATTCTACGTTCTCGAGATCGCTGACAACCCGAGGGAGCGTGCGAACCTTGCTATGGACAACATCTCTCAACAGAACTATCTCGTCGTTCCAACAGATGTTGATGTCCCAGAATCAGGTGACATCCCAATCGACGTATGCGTTTCAAATCAGTTCCCATACAGCGAAGCCAACAGTTTTGTCAAGTACCGAATGGTTAAGCCGAGCCGACTTCAATCCGATTATGGTCCTCGTGAATGGGCAACAACTCCGTGGGAATCGGTTCCAATTGAGCGAGTTGATGAAGCATGCTCAACTGCCGAAGGTAACGGAACAATTCTCCGAGCAGAGATTCCAGTGTCTGAATCTGCGACAGGGAAACTGCACTACAAGGCGCAACTCACGACCTTGAGTGGATCAGAATCGATCTATCCTGCGGATGGTTCGTATTTTGAACTTGGAATCGAATACCGTTCAGCATACGGTAGTCTAGCAGGATCATTGTTCCTGTTCGTCATTATTGCAGGGGCCGTTTGGGGCGGCCTAGGGGCCTGTTTACGGTTGATGTTAAGCGATAATGAAGCAATTGACGCAGAGGTTGTCTGAGGCGATTGTTATGGGACAAAGCGACCAGTTTTCAGGCCGTCTCGGTCTTATCTTCGCTTCGATTGGAGCAGCTATCGGTACAGGGAACATCTGGCGTTTTCCCCGAATGGTTGGTGCGAATGGAGGAGGAACCTTTCTCATTCCTTGGGTAATCTTCCTCTTTATTTGGTCGATTCCGCTCGTTATAGCAGAATTTGCAATGGGTAAACGCTCTCGAACAGGAACGGTTGGTACCTTCCGTATCTTTGCAGGTAAGAAATTCGCGTGGATGGGGTTGTGGACTGCTTGGATTTCAACAGCCATCGGCTTCTACTACGCCATTGTGGCAGGGTGGTGTCTCAAATACTTCCAACTCGGTATTTCGGGTGGTCTAACTGGAGACGGTGTCGATACAACGGAAGTATGGAACACGTTCTTGCAAAATCCTCTGCAGGTTATCGCATTCCAATTCCTTGTTATTGCCATCACACTACTCGCAATTTGGAAGGGTGCGAAAGCCATTGAGAAGGTCAACGTTATCTTGATGACCTCTCTGTTTGTTCTTTTGTTCATGACACTTGGCCTCTCATTGTGGATGGACCTCTCCGATGGAAGTCTGGATGGAGCCCTCTTCATGTTCACAGTCGACCCTGCAATGCTGTCGGAACCCGAAGTTTGGATCAATGGATTATCACCATCAGCATGGTCCGGTTCAGCAGGCATGGGTATGGCCATTACCTACGCTGTTTACATGCGTAAGGATGAGGACACAGTCCTCAATGCATTCACAATGGGCTTTGCGAACAACAGCATATCCATCATTGCTGGACTCGCTGTTCTCTCTGCAATCTTTGCAGTAAGTGCAGACCCTCTTGCAACCGTAACCAATGGCTCTTCAGCCATTACCTTCCTTGCATTGCCAGAAGTCTTTGCACAAGCCCCTGGTGGAGCAGTAGGTGCATTTGTCATGATGTCAGGATTCTTCTTAGCGCTGTCATTTGCTGCGATTACTTCGATGATTTCAACCGTTGAATTGTGCGTACGAAACTTCGTCGACCATGGATACGATCGACAACGCTCAGTTCTCATCACATCGATTGCGATTTTCTTCTTTGGCCTACCTTCTGCGATCATGTTGGTCAAACTCGATGCCGCTGGTGTCGCATTCCCCGAATTCCTTGAAGTTCAAGATCACATTTGGGGCTATGGTTTGATGTTCAGTGGACTGTTTATTGCATTCTCAATTTGGAAGTACGGCTACATCAAGTGGAAGAAAGAAGTTGAATTGGGCAAGGCTCCTCCAGGCTTCTATGGCTATTTGGGAGTCGGCGTCTCAGCATTCCGTGATGATTACATCAACACCGGTGATAACGACCTTGAAGTTGGGCGTTGGTGGGATTTGTGTCTTTACCTCGCCTTCCCTATCCTTTTCACCGTCCTAATGCTCTCGTACTTTGGAGACATGATTGCGAATACAGAAGATGTATGGAACCCAGGCAATCCGAAAGGACTGGGTATCATTCTTATGTTCTGGTCAGTTGTTGCAATTGTGTTCATCGCCTTGAACAAATTCTTGATTGCTCGGCCGTTGTATCGGAATGTACCAGAAGGAGCAGATGCTGACATCTCATTGCTCCCTGGCGGAGACGACCCGCTCATCACTGTTCTCGGTGATGAGGCGCCAATGGCAGAATTGGTTGCCGAAGCTGTCGATTGACCGAGGTGATTGTAGATGGAACCACTCGTTCAGTGGTTGTTGGGAGGTTTTGTTGTCTCCCTCCTGTTCATTTTGGTTGTTCGATGGTTCTGGAAGCGTTATGATCAACCAAGTGAGGCTGCGTTAGAATGGCAAAAGGAACAAGAAGAGAAGCGCAAGGAACGTAAGGTCTGGGAATCTGTTGAGATGCAAATGCGTCGAGAAGCAGAGGAAGCAGAACGAAAGGCGGCCTTCCAGATCAAACGTGAAGTTGCAGCATCTTCTGGAACAGTACCTGATGCAAACGCTGTTGCCAAAGCCTTTGAGTCTCTAGGGACGCCTTCCAATGAGGTGTCTGAAGTAGGAACTGCACTGGAGCAAGAACCCGACGATTCCGATGTTCAAGACATTCCAGACCTTGTTGAAGTACGTCAAGATGCATGGGATGGTGAGGAACACAACGAAGAAGAACCTCAAGAGCCGGACTGGGAGCTTGTCGATCGTCTCAAACGCATCGCAGAATCCGATGATATTGAAGAACTCCCACATCCCGAATTGCCACATGCTCCAACATTACCTGAAGTTAACGAGGAAGAATAATCGGTTTTGAGATTTCTTAAGTGTGTAGGAATCAACGCAACACCTTTGATTGGAGCGAAGGGCATTAGAGGGGATGGCTCTTCGAAGGTTCATGGTCCAACGTCCTAGGGGTACTCGTGATTTCGGACCAGCAGAAATGAAACGGCGACTTGCGTTTGAATCTCTTCTTGAGGAGCAAGCCCGCCGTCACGGTTTCTCGCGCGTTCAAACACCCATCTTCGAATCCCTCGACTTATTTACTGCAAAGTCTGGACCAGGTGTCGTTTCCCAACTCTATGCTTTTCAGGATAAGGGCGAGAGAGATTTGACGCTTCGGCCTGAATTAACTGCCCCGGTGATGCGTATGGTTGCGGAAGAACTCCGCAATGAAACCAAACCATTGCGCCTCTCCTATTACGGTCAATGCTTCCGATACGAGGAATTCAAGAAGGGACGATATCGAGAATTCTACCAGTACGGTGTCGAACTGATCGGTGCAACGGGTCCACTTGTTGAGGCTGAGGTCATTGCACTAGCTATCAACATGTTAACCGAAGCTGGACTGAAGAATTGGGAACTACGCATCGGTCACGTCGGTGTCCTCAAACAAGTTCTTTCTGGTATTGGACTGAGTGATTCTGCTGAATCTGGAGAGCCGCCTCTTGCTTCTGCTATGCGTTTCTTGGATAAAGCAGACTTCGATGGATTACGATCCCTGCTTGAGTCTCAATCGATTTCAACAGATTTCGTAGCACCTCTTCAACAACTCTCAGAATTGAAAGGGGGACAAGAAACAATTGCATCCGCCCGTGAACTCCTCTCCACAATGGATGGCGTTTCGCTCGATGCATTGGACGATCTTGAATCAACCATCAATTCAATTGGACAACTTGCTCCAGCACCTCCATCACTCTCAGTCAATCTTACCGTAGCGCGAGGTCTCGATTATTACACGGGAACTGTATTCGAAGTCCACGTACCAGAACTTGGTGGAGAAGGGCAGGTTCTTGGAGGAGGCTCTTACAAACTCCTCCACTTGTTCGGACTTGCAGATCTTGATCCATGTTGTGGGTTTGGACTCGGTTTCGACCGAGTGCTCCTTGCTTTGGAAGCACAGGCTGCTGCTGAAGGACGAAGTGAAGTCGTTCCTGGTGAGGACGATGAAACACCACTCCTTGCCATGATTCCATTCAATGTCGAAGCATCCGAGATACTCGATATGGTTCGAGAATTACGACGATCTGGAATCCGTGTCGAGATTGAATTACGATCAAGAAAGATTGGCAAGGCTATGGGTTGGGCTGATAGTATTGGTGCAAGTTATGCACTCGTCATTGGCCCAAGAGATCTCGAACAAGGTAAAGCAACCGTCAAGCGACTTGCAGATGGAGAACAACTTCCAGTTG
>CAXQWT010000031.1:0-24575 GCA_964227855.1 Salipiger bermudensis
GCTTCCGGATCCGCACCTATCGATGCTGTTGTGATTTGCCCGTGCTCTGGAACGACTCTCGGAAAACTCGCTGCTGGGATTGGAGACAACCTCATTACAAGATCAGGCATCGTTGCTATGAAGGAACGACGCACACTCATCATCGTTCCTCGAGAAGCACCCTATGCCACCGTCCATCTCGAAAATATGGCCAAACTCTCAGGTTGGGGCACCATCGTCATCCCCGCCTCGCCTGGATTCTACAATCATCCAACTTCGATTGATGACATGGTGGATTTCGTTGTTGCTCGTATCCTCGACCAAATTGGCCTTGAACATACCATTGGCAAGCGTTGGACTGGCGAAGAGCTGGATGAATGAGACGCACCAAGCCAACGGGTTCAAATGAGCAAACCGTTTGTTTCAACCCATGAGCAAGGAAGGTTCGCTTGATTCTATGACAGTTGAGCAACTCAAAACAATGCTAGGCAATCGTGGACTCTCCAAGTCTGGGAAAAAAGCCGAACTTATTGAAAGGCTCAATGCTTCAGAGGAAGAAAAGGTGATCGAATTAGGAACCTCCGTCTGGACTCGAAACGTCGTTGGCCAGTTTAACCTCGCTCAAACGGTCGGATCTGTTGCAGCAGTTCTTCTTCTCATGGTCGTTATATTCAACCCCTCGATTCTCGGTTTTGGAGAGGATGAACCCGTTTATCAACCGATTGATTTCGACGCAGATCAAACACGTTGGTATGCGCAAGAACTTGTCAATTTGGGTCACCCCGAATGGGAAGGTCGAATGTCAGGAAGTCCTGAGGAAGCTGCCGGCGCACAAATGATTCTTGATAATCTCACTGAAATGGGATATTCACCGCAATTGAATACCTATCCCGTGCCAATGTTTGCAATCAACAGCGCACCGGTGCTCTCGATGTGCATACCGCCTGCAGGAGGGCTTCTTGGCGCTGTTGTCACTGGGGCATCATGCAATTCGGGCGCTGGGGCGCAAATAACGACATTTGAACATCGAACCAGCTTTGTTCTGCAAGGGTATTCCGGTTCCGCAGACATCCAATTTGGCCAGGAAATGGAATTGATCGACCTTGAAGATGGGACCAATGATGGCCTATGGACGGATGCATCTGGCAAGGTTGGTATTGTCCGAGGTGGCAACAGCATTGATGGAAATACAGGAATTTACATCAAAGCCGCAGAGTTTGGATTGGCCGGTATTTTGCGAATCAACAATCAATCCAACTGTGGACAAATCGTCGCTGATGACTGCATCCCAATCTTCAAATCGATTCGAGTTGATGACATGAAAGCAGCAAACAGTGGCTCAATTCCAGAAAACATTCCATTTATTGCTGTTTCAAACAATACCGGAAACCAGATGCTTGAATTGGCAGAGCAGGGTGCTTTCCTACGGTTGTTCTCAGATGTCGACAATGCTGGAGAACTCTCCGTGAGTGTTCCTTGCGGCACACTCTATGGTAAGAGTGAGGACCTCATCATCGTTGGAGCCCATCACGATACAGTGTATCACGCCCAAGGTGCTGTTGATGATACATCAGGCACTGCAAGCGTTCTCGAGATGGCTCGTCAAATCGCTATGATTGCAAACGAAAGTGGAACGCCTGAATACACCTTACGCTTCTGCACTTGGGGAGGGGAGGAAGAAGGTCTCTGGGGAAGTAAAGCATATGTTGGTGCAAACGCCAACGAACTTGCTCGAAATCTTCGTCTTTACATCAATTTGGACATGAATCACGTCGATATCGACCCCGCAAGCCGAGGAAACAGCCTTCGATTCTTCTCAAATTCAAAAGAAGACATCAATGCCATGGAGGACATTCTTGATGTTCTTGAGAAGGAACGCAACGATCTCTTCCCGAAGTATTCTGTTTCGACCGGATTGTATCAAGGTGCAAAGGGCGAGCCTGATGGCATGCCGTACAACTCAGATCATGGACCGTTTGTCTACGATCTCCCGGATGGGGTAACAGGAAATGCATTGGTCTGTTATGGATCCGGATCATGGGAATACCACACCTATGCAGATACCATGGATCGATTCAATGAGGAATCTCTCGGAGTATCCGTTATTGCTTATGGAACCTACATCCGCCACCTCGCCTGGCCCGTGTTTGAATAAGCGTTGAGTTCAAGAAGGCGTTAATGGTGGACTAGCCATGGTAAAGCCAAGCGCCCACGCCTCCCACATTTTGGTGGCTTCAAAATCTGAAGCCGTCCAGATTTCCGAAAAGATCGGGAAACTCAAGGATTTTGAGAAACTCGCTCGTAAGAAATCCTCGTGCCCATCGTCTCAGCGTGGCGGCGACCTTGGCTGGTTCCGAAAGGGAAACATGGTTCGCGAGTTCGAAGAAGCCGTTTGGGATACACCTCTCAAAACGGTTTCAATGCCGGTTAAGACCCAATTTGGATACCATCTCATTTGGGTTCATGAACGCGATGAGGAGTGAATGGCATGTCCATCACAGTTGGCTTGGACGACTATCTTGTTCACGGTATACACGGTTTTTACGATGAAGAACATCTCAAACCTCAACCGTTCAATGTTTCGATTCGAGTCGATCTTTCTAGCACTGTTGAGGATGGAAAGATTGGAACCACAATCGATTATGCACATCTGCAACAAGCCATCGATGCTGTTGTGTTGAATTCTGAACCAATTCGTTTACTGGAATCTATGGCTCAAAGGATTTCAGGGGAAATCCAGAGTGCAAAAATTGTTGAAAAAGTGTTTGTACGGATTGAAAAACCCGAAGCACCGCTACCCCATCCAGGTGGACTGCCTTACATCGAATACACTTGGAATCGCTGATTCCACCCCCTCTAAATGGGAGGATTCAAAGGCCTCAGCCTTCAACCCTAACCATGGATTCCCCGAGCCGGGTCTATGTCCCATCGGTTCTTGAAGCAGATGGGAACGCCATCGGCATGGGTTGTTTCAGTACCGAACAAATCGCTTGGGAAGTCATGAAAGCGTTTCTTGGAAAGAGCGAGCAGATGAATCTAGAACAAGCAACGATTGTCGCTTGGGATGTGGATGTTGTCGGCGAAGATGGAATGACGGTCCTAACAAAACTCGAAGGGAAAATCTGTCCTGTTTGTCAACGTCGAACCTTTTGGGTTGACCTTGAACACCTCTCTGCACTTTGTTATGGATCTCAATGTTCTGCTTGGATTGAGCAAAGTACGGTCGACCCTGAAATCATCGATTGTGGGTGGCCTCCACTACGATTCTTGAAGCAAGTCAAAGAGATTGAAGAAGCATACAACGAGTTGCGAACCATTGGAGCGGATGTCCTTGCTTCAATGGATGAACATCCTGGTTCAGTGACGCAAACAATGTTCGAGTCAACCTATCAGCCAACTGAATAATCACATTTCTTCGATTGGAGTGATTCCTAATCCTTCAAGCCCTGATCGCATAAGTTTCCTTGCCATTTCGCTGATAGCATAAGCAAAGCCATCCACTTCCCCATCCTTAACTACTGGACAATCTCGATAAAATCCGTTGTAAGCGTTCGCAAGTTCGAGCATGTAGAGTGCGAACAGGTGTGCTTTTTGTTCACGAACTGAACGCTCAAGGACGTCACTATGCGTACACATTAACCGCAACAATTCAACCAAACCTTCAGGCATTGCATCAACGGATGGACGTTGAATATCAGAGGTTGGAAGAGCACTTGCACGCCTCGAGATTGAACATGCACGCGTGTGTGCATACATGATGAAAGGTGCAGAACCTGCTTCAAAAGCCAACGCTTCTTCCCATCGGAAGGTGAATCCTTTCTCTGGACTGACCTTGATAATGTTAAATCGAACCGCTGCTGTTCCAACCGCTTCTGCAATTAAAGCTACTTTTTGATCATCGTATTCTGGACGTAATTCTCGAACAACCTCAGAAGCCTGTGCTTGAGCCTCCTCGAGCAAATCATCCATGAAGACAACATTACCTTGACGCGTACTCATCTTTCCTTCAGGAAGTTTGATGAACGAATAGAACAAAATCTCAGGACGCTGATGGCCAAGTTCTTCGAGAGTTAATCCTACTTGCTTTGCTTGCAATTTGTGATCTTCTCCTAGAACGTTGACAAGACGGGTTGATTGACTCCACTTCCAAATATGGTAAGCCACGTCCCGAGTTGCATAGAGGCTCGAACCATCACCTCGTCTATAGAAGAATTCAGTTTTCCCTTTCAGCCCACGTTGGCCAAGATCGAGGAAACCTGCACCATTCTCTGCTGTTCCAGCAATATCCAGTCCATCTAATGTCTTCATGAGTTGTGCGACAGTTCCATCAACGACAAAGGTCGATTCTTTCGTAAATGTGTCATAGGAGATTCCGAGACGGGAAAGCGTCGCTAGCATCCCATCAAGAACTGGGCTGTATGCTGATTCAAAGGATTCCAAAACACCAACATCGCCGTGTTCACTTGCATGGACAAGTTTTCCAATCTCTCTTTCAATCTGTGCTTTGCGTTCTTCATCAGCGTCTTTTCGCAAGACTTGAGCCGCTTGATACCATCGAACGCGTTGGTGATCTGCTTTGGTAAGCCATCGTTCTGAAGGCGGTTCTCGCTCAGAAAGAAGTTCGTTTACTTCAGACTCACTAAGGTGTTCGAGTGCCCAGGCAAGCACACCCACTTGCTTTCCCATGTCATCGACATAATATTCTGCCCGAACATCATCCCCATGAAGTCGATGCAAACGCACTAAGGTATCTCCCAAAATGGCATTTCGTGCCCGACCAACGTGGAAAGGACCGTTCGGATTCGCAGAGGTGTGTTCAATGAGAACCTTCTCTCCAGTTCGACCTGTATTCTTGAGAGCAGTTCCTACATGCACTTCGTTTGAGAGAATTGCATCTGCTAGCCATTCTGGATTCGCTTTGAAATTAAGATAACCGTTCACAGAGGAAACATGCAGCAAGGCGTCCAAAGGCGGAAACATTTCTGCTAATTCATCTGAAATTGCTTGTGGTGACTTTTTGAGAAGAGAAGCAAAGGGAAAACAAGGCAAGGTCAAATCGCCTTGGCTAGCTTCACGACTTGGTTGAAGCAATGGTTCCCATGACTGTGTTTTGATACCCATGTTGGAAAGAATCTTCTCGAGAGAAGGTGAAATCATTGCTTGAAGTAATTTCATTGGAACACCTCACATCATTGGATAACGAAGAATTGCGGCAAGGCCTCCAAAACCATGTGCAAGTTGAGCACCTTCTTCTGTATCGATGGAAATGAAGGCGATCTCGCTGTTTGAGTTGGCAGACATCTCACTGAGCACATCAATCAGTGAAGTGTTTGATAATTCCTTATGTGAGTCGTTACTTACTCCGCACGAAGGGCATTCAGGAAGCTCATCGGTACGAGAAAGAGAGGAGGTCCATGTATGGCTGCAACCCCCACATTCGATTTCCACAGAGTTCTTTCGCATGCTTTCAGAAATGAGAAGGGTATCAACTGCACCTTGTTCAAGAGCCTTACGAATCATCATCTCACCGTAGGTCGCACGTGGTTGAGCCTTGATCAATTCAGCTAGGAAGCGATTCATGATTTGGCGTTCTGCATCCAATTCAATCTCGCCCATCAAGGCTCCAGCGTTATCAACAAGCTCACGCACACCCGATTCATTGGAATAGCCTACATCGAAATGCGTTTTCGCAATCTTCTTTGCGATTTCATGATGAAAGTACTCGTTGCGTACAACGTAATCTTTCGTTGCACCCGGGCCACCTATAATGATGGCCTGAATGTTCTCAAGATTCGGCAACCAATACGAACAGGCATGTTCTGTGGCACGCTTGAAGAAATTATGAGCAGCTTCTTCGATCAAACGTTCGAAACGTTGAGCAGATTGTCCACCTTGTCGGTGCTTACCCATGATGTTTGAAACCAAATGTTCCTGTACATGGATTCTCTTCCCTGACGCAATACCGTAAGCGGCCTCAGATCGGTCGATAACAAACAAGCCGTAGGAACGTTTGTCGACCAGCATATCTTCAAGTTGGGTCAATTCAAACGAAGAATCACAACGATATCGAAAAGAAAGGAGTGCCTGAGGTGGGTCATCAACGACAACCGTGGTTTGTCGGGTCTTGTTGTTGCCAACAATGATTGCCCCTGTAAACAGTGCAATACCACGTTCACCTGCGGTTTTGAATCGGGAGAGTGATGAAATAGCGGATTCAATCGCCCCTTGCACGTTTTTCCGAGTGGATTTCGATTTGATGTTCGCCGCTTGCCCATGCTCATTCTGTAACAGTGAGCGCGCATCGCTGATTTGTCGGTCTGGTGGAATAATGACCGTTACAAGTTCCGTACCAAATCCTTTCATTTCCCGGAGGTCTTCAAGCGCTAGTTTGAGGCGGAGCCTTCGCGCTGCTAGTTCGACATCGTCCGACAACGTTTGACCCCCTATCTATTGGGGTCGGACCAAGGGTTTTCAACTCTCGCCTTGGATTTGATAGGACAACCCATAAGAAACGCCTTGACGAGGCGAATCTATGGTCGCACCAACCATCATCGCCCTAGGGGGCTCTTTGCTCTACGGCGACCATGACGTCAAAACGTGGCTAGGACAACTTCGCCAAACCATTGTTCATCTTGAAGGGAATGGCAGAAAAATCGGACTCGTTATCGGAGGAGGGAAGCCTGCTCGAGATGGAATTCAACTGGCTCAGGACCTCGTTTCAGATCGATTCAAACTCGATGAAATCGGTATTGCCGCAACTCGCCTAAACGCAACAGTTTTGCAAACGATGTTGGCAGAAATCGGTTGCAACGTTGCGAACATCATACCAACAACGACCGATGAAGCAGCAAACTTGTTCGAGAGTTCCGACATCGTCGTCATGGGTGGAACAAAACCCGGTCATACGACCGATGCAGTGAGTGTTGCTTTGGCACGAGATGCAGGGGCCGCTCACGTCATCATTGCCACCAACGTATCTCACGTTTATACCGCAGACCCGAGGACCAACAAGGATGCTGAACCAATCGAAACTCTCACCCTGAGGGAACTTCAAGAAATTACAGGAAAGGAAGCCCTCGGACCAGGACAAAGCGCTGCTGTGGATCCAATCGCTGTCAATTGGGCGATTGATTGTGGATTGAGAATTGGCGTTCTCGATGGACGTGACATCCGTCGGATTGAAGATGCATTGGAAGGACGACCGTTTGAGGGCACCTTAGTTCAACCGGAGTGATTTGATGGTCGATATATCCGCAGTTAAACAGAAAGTCAAGAACATGCCAAAGCGCATGAAAGCGCTTGCTCATGTTCCATCGCACAAACATTGTCGCGTCTGTGGCATCGATATTCCTGCGAAAGAAGAGGAACGTGTATGCAAAGACGAAGATTGCATCAAAAAGTACGAAAAAGATGAGAAAAATAAGGAAAGAATGCGTGTATGGATGCTCGTTTTCTTCGGCATCTTCGCCTTTTTGACCATCCTTCCGGTACTTGCCCGGTTGATGTAAGTTCAGCCTGTACGATGCCAACCTTCGGGTAGCGTTAGCGGATCGACGACTTCTGAAGCCTTGACCTTACGAACCACTTCCAATCGCAAGGCATCGAGTCCAACATTTTCCAGAGCACTCATAGTCGGCCGGCCTTCATCATCGTGAAGAAGTGGTAATTTTGGCACCCCTTGAGAACCATTATCTCGCCATCGTTGTTCAGACTCTTTGACAAATTCCCAATCCTTAGGGAGTGGTTTGAGCGCATCGGCCTTGGAACTAACCACCATCAATTCCGTGCCTGGAAGAAGACGTTCTACATCTTCCAAGAGACTCATCTGATCCTCCCAAGACATCCCACAGGTCTCGGTTTTATCGATAAGGAACAGAACCAAACTACCGATGTGCTCCAATGCCGCAATCGCCTGCAACTCGATGGAGTTACGTTCATCCATCGGCCGGTCCAACAGTCCTGGAGTGTCGACCATTTGATGCTGCAATCTTCTGTGCGTAAAGTGTCCAATGTGAATTTGCTTGGTCGTAAAGGGATAATGATTCACTTCCATGTTTCCAGATGATAATGCGCTAATGAAGGCAGACTTGCCCACGTTCGGAGCGCCGCACACGACGATGACAGGCAAGCTGCTATCGATTTGAGGAAGTGCTTTCAGAATCTCACGTGATTCATTCAGCCACTTCAAGGAGGGGCCAACCCGTCCCATAATTGAACCAATGCGGCCATAGGCTTCGCGACGAGCTTCGTGCATCAATTCAATTCGGGCGGTACGGATGATTTTTCGATTGTTTTGGGTTGCGATACGCTGGACTTGTGACGCACCCCATTGCAACATAGAAAGGTGGTGACGATAGTCATCGGTACCAACACAAGCTTCGATCATAGCCACGTCAAATTGAGGCGATTGATCCAATGATGGCCATGTTTTGACGGTCTCAGTCAGCATCGTATGAATGATATCTGCTGCAGTTTGTATCATTCGAGTCATCTGTTTACGTGTACGGAAAACCCGATTTGAATCTTCAACACGGTCTGCTGCTTTGCGGGCCCGTGAGAACGCCTTATCGAGAACTTCGTCCTCGAATAAGACTGTTGGCAACTGCCTCCACGTCACTTTCATGGGAACCCCAAATCAAGCGGAGTGCCAACACTTCAAGAACCCCTCACCCCGTTCTACGTGTGAAGAAAGAAATTGCACATGGTTATGTAGGGTCGCCATCCAGAGGACATCATGCCGAAAAAAACGAACAAGGTTGACCTTCCAGGCTGGGCTGTTGGATTATGGAATGACCTCGGAAAACCTTCTCTTGACAAACTCCAAGGCGTCCACAACGGGGATTTGCTCGAACGAAGGAACGGACTTCGGCGGGATGATCTCATAGAGATTCTCATCGATGCGCGCGCACTGCTACCTGATTCTGACCCATGGGTTCGTGGCCGTTTGATTTCATCTGGAAAGACAAGCCTCGAAATCCTTGATGGTGATGGCATCCCGCGATTCATTGCTCGAGATACGATTGTACAGATCGTACTGATTGCACATACCCGCCCCGCATACATCGATGACAAAGAGCTCCTTGCTTTTGAACGAGAGGACATGAAGCGACGTTCAACACTTCATGAAAAGGTCGAGAAAGAGACCACCGGTAACGACGATGCACATCTTTGGGGATGAAAGCATGAATACTCCTGAAGGATGGTCAATTCACGAAAACCATCTCATGCGGGAGTTCTTGTTTGAGGATTTCGCAAAAGCAAAAGCATTTGTTGATGCAATCAGCGAAATCTGTGAAACAAAAAATCATCATGCTGATTTGCACTTCGGATGGGGATATGTCGTTGTTGAACTCACCACGCATGACAAGGGCAAGGTCACGTCACTTTATCATGATGTGGCAATGGCCATCAATTCAATTGAGGAATAACCATGCCAAGCGATCCAAAAGGACGTGGCGCCCCTGGTTATCAGCGTCATGTGTTCATTTGTGGACACGAACGTCCCGAAGGGGCTGCACGTCCATCATGCAAAAAAAGAGGGAGTCTTGAACTGCTTTCAGTAATCAAAACTGTGGCTCGTGAAGAAGGTCTATCCGATATTCGAATACAGAAATCTGGATGTTTAGATTTCTGTGAAAATGGAATCGCTTGCGTCGTTTATCCTGAGGGAACATGGTACCGTCTGAATACTGATATCGACGTGAAATCCTTGGTTCAACATCTCAAGAATGGAAGCATCGATTCCAATCTGATTATGGATTTTCAAGACTGATCAAAGTTTGACTGGCCGTGTTGCACCACATGCTTGGCACTTGAGAAGAGTTGTACGATCTTCTTTGATAAAGTGTGTATCAGGTGCGGAACATTGACTGCATTTGATGTAGGTGTTGACGTATCCAACGATGGCTTTCTTCAAACGCTTTGGAGGAATTCGTCCCTTGAATCGTGCACGTGGACCATCGCGTGAACCAGAGGTACCCAACTCATTGAGAATGTATTGATAGACGTGATTATCGTCCCGATCCATCATACCTACGACTTCAGTAAAGTTACGGAGAATGGTGTTTGAACCTTCAATCATAATCTGTGGTTCTGGTAATCGCCAACGTGCTCGAGACGAAATATCCTCAGGGATATTGTCACGTGCTCGGTTCAGCAACGTCTCATAATCAAAGTCGCTCATGATGACACGTGACACCCCTTTCTCTTCAAGTCTTTGATGAAAAATATGCAAAGCCTTCATGGAGGTAAGCATGTTCGCTTAACACGATAACATGACGCTGAGTATTGAAGAGTTGAAGACCATCGCCAAAAATTTGCGAAAGGATGGACTCAATTCGCAACAAATTGCTGATGAATTGTCGCTCTCTCAGGACACCATTCAATGGCTCCTAACCGATTCCAAATCTGAACGACCGACAGACGTCCGTATTGGCTGGAGAACCATAGGCGTTCGACCTGCCCGCATAACGGCAATTGGAGACATTATGGCGGACGTCGTCATGGAAGAAGTCGAAGAAGTGGATACCATCGTTGGAATTTCAATCAATGGAATTGCATTTGCACACGAGGTTGCACAAGCCCTTGATGTTGAGGTTGCAATCCATCGAAACGTCGATGGAGAACCCGGAGCAGGTGCGCTATCAAACAAGTATGGCCAAGTTGGTGGAGGAAAGAAAGTCGTCATCATTGATGACGTCTTATCCAGCGGGGTTACAATGAGTCATACCATTGCAGCGATTCGAGCATCCGGTGGAGATGTTGCTCTTGCACTGGTTCTTGTCAACAAGACCGTGCGAAATGAAGTGGATGATGTACCGCTTCGAGGCTTGATTCGAGCAGTACCAGTTTGAGGTGATTCCATGCATTGGTCGGATGTTGTCGCAGAACGGCTTTCCGAAAGAGGAACAAAGCACATCGTTTCAACGGGTATTACGCCGAGTGGAGAGTTTCACATTGGCCATCTCCGTGAAATATTGACCGGCGACATGATTTCCAAAGCAGCTGCTAAAGCGGGCCACGATGTTGAATTCGTTTTCATTGTTGACAGTGCAGACCCATTACGAAAAGTCTACTCGTTCCTTGACGATTCTTATTCGCAATATATTGGTCATCAACTCAAGCGAATACCGCCTCCGAATGAAGATGGACGCCCCGATATGGATCGCTTCAACAAAGGCATCTCATATGCAGATCACTTTCTAGAACCGTTTAAACAAGCACTCGAGCAGATTGATGTTCGTCCAAGATTCATCGACAACTTCGATGCTTATGCATCTGGCAAATTTGCAGATACTGCACGTATTGCTTGCAACAATGCTGACAAGATTCGTGAAATCATTGAACGTGTTTCCAGCCGAGAACTAGCAGATGATTGGTTCCCTTGGAACCCAATCGATTCCAATGGATCCATCGATGGTATTCGGGTGACCGGATGGAACGATCCTGTTGTCTCTTGGACCGATTCCGAGGGTAATGAAGGAACCAGCGATGTCACAAAAGGAGAAGGAAAACTACCTTGGCGTATTGATTGGCCGGCAAAATGGGCATGGATTGGGGTTACCATGGAGCCTTTTGGGAAAGACCACGGTGCTGCAGGAGGTTCGTACGACACAGGAAAAGAGATCGTTGAATTGTTCGGCCGAAAAGCTCCGCTCGACTTGACTTACGAATGGATCAGTCTCCGTGGCCAAGGTGCGATGTCCTCTTCCTCAGGCAACACAATCGGTCCACTGGAAGCATTATCCCTCGTGCCGCCAGAAATACTTCGTTACCTTATCGCTTCGACAAAACCGAACAAGGCAATTGAGTTTGATACGGGAATGGGCTTGGTTAATCTTGCTGATGAATTTGAACGAACAACAGCGCGTGATTTCTCTATAGAAATGGAGAAAGAAGACCTAAGTCGTAGGCAGAAAGTGGCTATTGAAGATGCAAAGACAGCACTCGAACTCTCACTCATCTCACCTCTTGAGGAAACTGCGACAGTCACGTTCCGGCATCTCGCTATGCTTGCTCAAACAAAATCGAGAGATGAGGATGTATGGACTTCACTCGGACTCGATAGCCAAATCCCTCAAACCATGATCGACCGACTCCACCGAATGCGAACGTGGGTTAAATCCCGGCATTTTCCCGATGAGTTACGAATCACAATTCTTGATGAGCCAAAATCAGAAGCCATTGACCAGTTGAATGAAGACAACATTGCAATTCTGCCTGTACTTATCGAGACTCTCAAGGCATGTGATTGGGATGCAGATGCAATTCAATCCGCAATTTCGAGTGGTGCTAAATCGCTTGACATGTCCCCTCGACATGCTTACAGAGCACTGTATCTCTGCATCATGGGTACAGAACGAGGACCAAGACTCCCTACGATTTTGGCAGAATTGGATCAGAACTCAATTTTGAATCTCCTCAACGCCTGCCTTGAATCAAAGAAAGAATCCTGATTTTAGCATCCTCTTGACCCTAAGAGTTGAAAAGAGGTTGGACTATGTCGTCAACATGGCAGGGGTCTTTTGCCCAACTTGTGAAGCGGGAGTCGAGGCTGCAGCAAAGTTCTGCCTCTCCTGTGGTCATGATTTAATGGTCCAAGGACCAATCACATCCACTGGTCACGATTTGAATCAAATCAAGGAAGTTATTCGACATCGTGAAGACCTCTCGATGGCTGAAAAATTCGACATGATTGCCCGTGTTGAAGAAGGTGCGAATCCAATCTCGTTGGGTATCGCTGCTGCTGCGGATGATGGTGAACAGTTTGATATCGGCCAAGCATTTGAGGGGGCAGGCGATGAAATCTCTCCTTTCAAAAAGCACGAATTTGGCCAATCACCAGCAGCAAATGCAGCGGTTCGAGCGGTTGTTCGAGGCACGACAGGCTGGGACATGATTCAAGCGGGTACACTTGACACGTCCGATAGCATGTTCCGCGATGCGATGAATCATGGAATGGATGCTTCAACACACATCCACGATGTTGCAAGTGGTGAGCATGAGGGTATCGACCCCGATGCAATGCGAGCCATCCCTGTTTTGAAACCACCAAAGCGAAGCTTTTGTCCAAAATGTGGTTCAGATATTCACAACAACACAATGTTGCAATGGCGTAAGTGGCGAGAATCATCGTCTGATGTTGTTTCAATGCAAATGGAAGCAGCGATGGAAACCGCTCTTATCGAAGTCGCCAGCCACTACGTAAACGTCATTCAAGCCCTGAAAGATGAACGTGATGATGCCGTTGCACGTGCTGCTAAATCCGCAGCAGATGGTAACGAGGATGCCCTTCGGAAGAAACTTGAGTCAGAAATACGCACAGAACTTGAGAAGGAATTCAAATCAGATAACAAATCTAAATCCACGGAAAAGTCAGAAACGAAAGCCAAGTCTCAACCTAAAAAGACTGAGACGAAGGCAAAGAGTAAGCCAAAATCTGGCGGGCTTTTCGGGGCAAAGCGTCCAAAGAAGACCTATGAAGGGGAACCTGGTGGTAAAGCTGACTGGTTCCTCGAAGAGGCATTGGACACGGTGTATGATCCGCACGGCACTGGCAAGGCCGTCAAAGGAGCCACGATTCTTGCACGCTCTTCAGAAGGTAACGTGCGTGTACGAGACGTTGTTCGGGCCTATGCTCTTCAAGGTCGTGATGGAATCAGTGAATTGGCTTGGACAAGCCCAATTACGGAATACTTGATCGAAGCATTCGATGCTTGCTGATTCAGAAAAGATTTGAAGTCAAGTCGAGTACGTAACGTACGCCAATGACGAACAATACTGCAACGAATAAATGCATTATGCGTTGTTCGGACACTTTTGCTATACCGAACCTTGCACCAAGGTTTGCAGCAAAAATCACAACCAGTGGCATCAGAATGATGAGGAAAAGATTCGAAGTGAGCACATCGAGTTTACTTGAATCGAGTGCAACGAAATGGGTTAATATTGAAATCGGGAGAACAACCATCATGATATGGAGACTGGTTCCGATGGCTTTTCTTGATTCCAATCCTCCATAAGCCCGAAGGACAGGAACATAGATTGCGCCCGATCCAATGGCTAAAACGGAAGATAACAAGCCTCCTGAAGCCACGCCAGCATACAAAGGTAACATGTTTGGTTCCACCTCAGCAGCGATTTGAGTTTTCTTTGAACGAAGTGTCTTGATGATAGCCCAAGTAACGAAAACGAGACTCAAGGCCTTGAAGATCAAATCGAACGATCCGCTCAATGAAGCCACAATAATGACGCCAAGGATTGCACCCGGTAATGCTCCAAACAGGCTTTGTTTGAATCGTTCATCGGATACATGTCCCTCTTTCCGATGTCGAAGACCCGAACCCCATGCCACCGTTGCAGAAAGTCCCAACGAGACGATGAGTAACGCTCCATCGATTTCCCAGCCCAGACCATAATGGAGCAGTGGTGCGAAGAGAAGACCACCACCTAGTCCAAGCGGTGCGAAGAGAAATCCAATGAAACCGCTACCAAGGAGAACCAAGGCCATTGTTGCGGCGTCCATGCCATCTCCATTCAAACCCAGCATATCATATCAACGCAATTGGTGGTATAGGTTCAAATAGGTACCCAACACGACCACCGTCTATGGAAGGGCTCATAATCGGACTTGTTGTTGGTGGATTCATTTTCCTTATTTTCGTAATCTGGTTTTTCAGCACATGGAACCGCTTGGTGCGCCTCGAAGAGAACGCAAACAAATCTTGGGCTGACATTGATGTACTTCTCAAGCAGCGTTACGATATGATTCCAAATCTGGTCAACATCGTCAAAGGATATGCAGAGCATGAACGGGAAATTTTTGAACAGTTTGCTGTCGCTCGACAAACAGCTGCTGGTGCTCTTGCCCAAGGCGACGTCAAAGGTGTTGGTGCTGCAGAAGGAATTCTTTCTGGAATGCTTCCACGAATCAACATGGTTGCAGAACAATATCCCGATCTTAAGGCGGATACATCCTTTGTCAATCTTCAAAAGGAACTGGTTTCCCTCGAGAATCAACTCGCTGACCGCCGAGAATTCTACAATGCGTCAACGACCAACTTTAATTCAGCCATCCAAATGATTCCAACCAACTTCGTTGCTGGAATGAAGGGATGCGTTCGAAGAGATTTGTTCGAAGTCCAAGGTGTTCAGAGAGAGAACGTCCAGATTTCCTTCTGAATACGAACCTTCAAGTCTAAACGAAGAAAATTAAACCTGAGGAGCATCCAATGTTCTTGGTGATAGGACACAGCCCGATTGCAGTCCAATTGGCGCGTTGGTGTTCTGAACGGAGGCCAACACGGCTTGTTGGTCTTGCTTCAATGCTTGAGATCACTGAAGAACTCGGTGAATGTGAAATCTTACCTCTTCCCGGGCCTATGCCCGTTTCGACACTGCCTGATGGTGGGCAGAAACCGACAGCAGTTATTCTGGTTGACGAGGATGTTCTCGAAGAAGATCAACCTCTATCTGCCATGAGGGAACGATGGCCTGAGACGCCAATTCTATGCGAAAAGAAAAGTGGTAAAGAACTTGATTCCGTCGATAAAATCGATGCTGAAGACATCATAACCGCAGCATACAAAGAAAAGGTTCGAGCTTGGGAACGGCATGCAGGAGCAACCGTACTTGAATCGTACATACGTCACCTTCCTGCTAATTCGAAGGTAGCGATTTTCTGCCATGACAACCCCGACCCGGATGCACTTTCATCAGCATTAGCCATGCATGAACTCGTTGCTTCCCTTGGCCATCAACCAACCATCTATCATGGTGGATTGATTGAACATCAACAAAATCAAGCCATGGTACGATTGTTGGAAATCCCTCTACGTAGAATCATTCTCGATTGGGAATTGGAAGATGTTCTGAATGAAACTGAATGCATCATTACTGTCGATTTCCACCAGCCTGGAGCGAACAACATTCTTCCAAAAGATTGCGTTCCACATATTATCATCGATCACCATAGCTCGGACAAAGCAGTCTCAGCAGATGTTGCATTCTTACGTCCTGAATACTCTGCTACCTCTTCACTTATTGCGAACCTGCTCATGAACATGAGTTTGGAAATGACGCCAAGATTAGCAACAGCACTCTCGTTTGGGTTGCGAACCGATACACTCTCGTTTACTCGTTCGTTCAACCAAGTCGATCTCCGCGCTCTCATGTGGCTCAATACATGGGTCGATAATGAACTCCTCCAGTCTATCCAAGCACCGCTTCGGACTCCTGAGACTTTGGAATCGTTCCGACAAGCACTCACAACAATGGTCCAACATGAACGACTTGTTCTGGCTCCAATCAAAAATCTCGTTCACCGTGATGACCTTGCACAAGTTGCTGATTTCTTGTTTGCAACATCAAATACAGATTTGGTTCTTGTCTATGGCATTCAACGACAGAAGATGCTCCTTTCTGCAAGAAGTAGACGAGAGAATCTACACATTGGCCTAACACTCTCCAAGGAGTTCCCTGATGGACAAGCAGGAGGTCATCGAGGCATGGCAGGTGGCCAGATTCTCCTCTCGAATCTTGAAGTGGAGAATCCTTCTGATGATGATTCGCAAGACCGAATTCTTTCTGCATTTACCGAACGTATGGAGAATCTTTTCACCGGAGATGATGAGAATTGACCTCTTCTTCTCCATTCATCGATATCTCACCGACACTCCGCCTCCTGGGCACTGCTCACGTTGCTACCGCCTCTGTTGAAGCAGTGCGAGATCAAATCGAAAGTTATCAACCAAAGGTCGTAGGTGTCGAATTGTGCCAAACTCGCCATGACGCCCTTGTGGAAGGTCGGCGACTCGACAAAGAAGGCCTCCGCAGGGTCATCAAGGAAGGAAAAGCCCCAATGGTACTCATGCAGGCCATGCTCAGTGCTGAACAACGGCGCTTGGGGCTGAATGAAGGGCAAGAACCAGGTGCTGAATTACTGGCTGCTGTTGAAACAGCAAAGGCTGCCGGACTCGAAGTTGCATTGGTCGACCGAGACATACAAGTTACCATGCGACGAGCATGGAAGAAAATGAAATGGAGAGAACGGTTTCGATTGCTCTTCTCTCTTTTTGCGGATGATGAAGAAGTTGACGAGGATTTTGACCTCGACGATTTGCTCTCGGATTCAGATTTATTGTCCTCAATGATGGATGATTTGAAAGAATTCTCGAAAGGTGCAGGAGAGGCGTTAATCGATGAGCGTGATCGCTACATTGCTGAGAAAATCATGCAATCCAAGACCGAAGAGAAGATGTTGGTTGTGGTTGGAGCGGGTCATCTAAAAGGAATAGAACGGGCATTAACACCGTACAATCCATTACCTCCGGAAGAATTCGAAGCAATCTCCACAGTGCCAAAGAAAGGAATTTTCGGCAAAGTATTGCCGTTTGCCATACCTTTGATTGTAATGGGACTCGTTGGTTTTGCTCTGTTCAACAATGATGAAGTCAATGTTGTCAAGATGCTCACTGTTTGGACATTGTTCAATGCAGTCTTTGCTGCGATTGGTTGCATTCTTGCAAGAGGCCATCCTTTAGCAATTCTCACAGCCGCTTTGGCAAGTCCAATCACTTCACTGAATCCTGCCCTTGCTGCGGGATGGTTCGCTGGATACGTACAATTACGTATCTCTGAACCGACTACAGAAGATCTGCAACTGTTTCTCAAAGGAACATCGATTGGTGGATTCTGGAGTAATCGTGCTGGACGAGTGCTTTTGGTAACTGCTCTAACAAATCTTGGAAGTATGCTTGGAGCATGGTTTGCAGCCGCAGGTTTCATTGGCGGCGGCATTACTTAGTCAAGTACATCAAGCACGTTGAGTACGTCAGTATGTGCTTGGACATCGTGAACCCTTAACCAATCAATTCCTACCTGATTCGCATAAGCTGCTATGCCGAGTGTTCCAAACAATCGATCTTCAGTACTTGAATGACCAGTAATCTGCCCAATCATCGACTTACGAGATACGCCCCACAGAATAGGAAAATCGTATTCACCTCGAAATGCTTGCCAGCCTTTGAGCAAGTCAATGTTATGCTGCAATGTCTTTCCGAACCCGATTCCTGGGTCAATGCATATGCTGTTTGGCTTATGTCCTGCATCAACAAGTTGCTGTGCTGTACCCAGAAGTTCAGATGAAATCTCAGTCACAACATTTCCGTAGGTAGGATTACTTTGCATCGATTTTGGTTCACCAAGCATGTGCATGATACAAACTGGAACCTTTTGATCCAAGACTAAATCCATCATTTCAGGTGAGCGTAAGCCGGAAACGTCGTTGATGATGGTTGCACCGGCATCCAATGCTTGTCGAGCAACCTCGTCGTTTCTCGTATCAATTGAAATCTGGACCGATTGTGAAGTTTCCCGAATTGCTTTAACCACTGGAATTACTCTTTCAAGTTCTTCTTCTATAGAGACTTGTTGGGAACCTGGTCGCGTGCTCTCTCCTCCAATGTCGATGATCTCCGCACCCGCTGAAATCATGGCTATACCTCTCTGCGTTGCCTCCAGTACACTATCAAGTCGTGATGGACCGTGAAATGAATCGGGTGTAATGTTGAGAATACCCATGAGGCCTGGCATTGATGACTTACGGCGGAATGAAAAAGGTGCCAAGGCATCAGCCATGAGCAGTTGCACCAAGGATGGATTCATAAGTCCTCATACCCAAGCCTCTTGCATGTCGGAGAGCGAAGGCAACCATTCAATGAGTGGTTCCGTTTCACCAACGGCTGAACTAGGCGTCAGCGAGGCTTCGCTAGAACTTGCTGAGCGCGTAGCACTACGGTTGGATATTTACGACAAACCTGCGATTTTCAACATGCTCTCAAGTAGGGCAAAACTTGGCGCAGGCATCATCACTGTATCTGGCCTGTTTTGGTGGCTTTTGATCAGCAACTCCTCCACGGACGATCTTTCCATAGGCGTCTCCAAATTCTTTGCATTCGACTACAATGAGGTCGCCCTTGCTGTCATGCTTCTGGCATTCCTTCATTCTGCATTTGGCGACTTTGGGCGAGAAATGGGGTCGCTTGTACCTTCTTTGATTTCTGGTGTTATGATCATCATGGTGCTGTTGTACGTCGGAGAACCACTCGTTACTGCGTTCATGTCGGACTCAATCGAAGTGAATACAGGCATTTGGCGTAGTGCTCGTTTGGCACTGGTAGGGGCAGGAACAGTGTACGGTGGCCATCTCATTGTTGATGCATACCTGCTTCTCTGGCTACGTCGCTTCCTCGAAGCAAACGAAGACATCGTTCTGACACCCCCTGGTGAACAAGACGAAAGTGTAGCAACAGAATGATATCCGCTTCCTTCTTGAATACCTTTGTTGAGGCGAGGATATGGCCGAACATGATGTCATCATCTTGCGCCTCGGATATCGACTCGGTAGAGATCCGAGAATTACAACACATCTCGCATTGGTCGCAAGGGCACTTGGAGCCAATCGATTTCTTTTTTCAGGAGATGAAGATGATCGCCTTCCAGAGAACATTGATTCTGTCAATCAACGATTTGGTGGTGAGATGGTTGTTGAACACATCAAAAGTCCAATGGCATGGCTAAGGAAATTTGTCAAGGACGGTGTTGATGGCAATCCTCCCGGTACCGCAGTACATCTTACAATGTACGGTGCATCATACAGAGGCGTAACACCAACGATTCGACGTGACCGTCCTCTTGTCGTCGTTGTAGGGGGAGCGAAAGTTCCGTCCGAGGTATTCCAAGTTTCACAATACAATCTCGCAGTAGGAAACCAACCACACTCTGAAGTTGCAGCATTGGCATTGTTTCTGGATGGTTGGTACGGTACAGGCTCGATTGAAAGGACTCTCGATGGCGGAGAATTGATTATCAACCCAAGCAACACTGGAAAAGATGTCACTGATACCAAAGAGTCGTGACAAAATCAAACAAAAACCATCCCCAAGCATTATGGATGGCCTATAACGAATACCGCTGATGTCAATGGATGGTAACGGCCCCTCCGGATTCGCCCCGGGTCGACTCAACCATGGCGTCGTTGATGCGCCTCGGTTCCAAGACGCCGCTGATGCCCTTTTTGACAAATCCAACCTACCACAAAAAGCAGGTGGTGAAGGGCTACTTTTGCTCGCTGACGGTGGTCGATTTGAAGGAACGCTGTTTGGAGCAGAAGGCTTTGCAGAAGGCGAACTTGTGTTCACAACTGGAATGATGGGCTATCAGGAGTCTTTAACAGACCCCTCTTGGGCTGGTCAAATCCTTACCTTCACATATCCACTGATTGGAAATTACGGCATTCACGGAGGAAAATCTGAATCTCGAGCAGTGTGGCCAAAGGGCGTTGTTGTTCGACATGCGATGACAGATCCGGACCATCGTGATTCAATTGGAACCGTTTCTGAACTTCTCCAAGCTCATGGTGTTCCAGGAATTGAAAACGTTGACACACGAGCCATCACACGACGTGTTCGAGAACTTGGGACCGTCCTCTGCATTTTTGGCCCGAAAGAGAAGGAACAAGAAATGTTGAAGCGACTTGAAGTGATGACCTCTCCAGAACTCGAGGATTTGGTCGATCTGGTTTCTATTGATGAACCGGTCATCCTCAATCCGGGTGCAACCGACGATTTGGGCCAGCCATTGCCTCGCATAGGAGCATTAGATTGTGGTGTAAAGTACAACATCTTGCGAAATCTCTCTCAACGGTTTGAGGTTGTTTGGTGCCCTCCCGACGTGGATTTAGAAACACTCAATGGATTTGGAGTACAAGCACTATTTTGTTCAAATGGACCTGGTGATCCGGCTCATCCGGGGAAAGCAACTGCTGCTCGATACACATTGGCGAATGCTGTGGCTTCAGGACTCCCGGTCATGGGCATATGCCTCGGCCACCAATTGATGGGACTTGCATCTGGCCTCAAAACCTACAAGATGCGATACGGACATCGTGGAGCGAATCAGCCTGTTGTTGATTTGAAGACCCGCCGTGTATGGATTACATCACAAAACCACGGGTTTGCTGTCGCAGACCCTGAACATGGGATGCTTGCCGCACATCCAAGCGGGGCTACATCGCCAGAAGGTGAAAACCTCCATGGTTACGATGTAGCGGTCCGTTACATCAATGCAAATGACAAGACTGTTGAAGGTCTTGATGTTCTAGGCAGACCATGCTTCACCGTCCAATTCCACCCTGAGGCCTGTCCAGGGCCTCATGATGCAGAGCCTTTGTTCGACAGATTCCGTGAGATGGTGGATGAGCATCTTCGAGGTGATGCATAGTGCCCAGAAGAGACGATCTCAATACCATCCTTGTCCTTGGTTCGGGGCCGATTAAGATTGGTCAAGCTGCAGAATTTGATTTTTCAGGCTCGCAAGCCGTCCGTGCATTGAGAGAGGATGGTTACGAAGTGATTCTCGTCAATTCAAATCCAGCGACCATCCAAAACGATCCCGAAATGGCGGACCGTGTCTACATCGAACCATTGTTACCCGATACCGTTCGTAAGATTTTGGAAATCGAGAAGCCTGATGCACTTCTCGCAGGAATGGGTGGCCAGACGGCCCTCAACATTGCAAGCGAATTATCGCACGATGGAACCCTTGAACGATTGGGCGTTGAGTTGATTGGTTCTGATCTGGATGCTATTGACAAAGCAGAAGATCGTGAACTCTTCAACCAAGTCTGTGAATCGATAGATCTTCCAATCTCCCAGGCCATCGCCTGCAATTCAATGGAAGAAGTCCTCAAAGCCGCTGAAGAGATTGGTTCTTGGCCGATTTTGATTCGTCCTGCATTCACGCTCGGTGGCCTTGGCGGAGGAACTGCATTCGACAAGGGGCAACTTGTCGAGATTGCAACTCTTGGGTTGCGAAATTCACGTATCAATCAGGTTCTCATTGAAGAATCGATTCTTGGATGGCAGGAACTTGAATACGAAGTCATGAGAGACACGGCAGACAATGCAACCATTGTATGTACTATGGAAAACATTGACCCTATGGGAGTACATACAGGCGAATCTGTTGTTGTTGCCCCGCTCCAGTCCTTTTCGGATGCAGATCACCAAGAGCTACGAGACAAAGCGCTTGCCCTGATTCGGGAATTGAACATCAAAGGAGGTTGCAATGTTCAATTTGCATTTAACCAATTCACGGGCGAGATTCGAGTGATTGAAGTCAACCCACGTGTGAGTCGTTCCTCTGCACTGGCATCGAAAGCGACAGGATATCCAATTGCTCGTATGGCAGCAAAGATTGCAGTTGGATACACACTTGATGAACTACCAAATCCAATCACTGGTGAAGGGACTACAGCAGCATTCGAACCAACACTCGACTATGTTGTCGTCAAAATCCCTCGGTGGCCATTCGATAAATTCAGGACTGCAGATCGGACACTGGGCACATCCATGAAGTCAACTGGTGAAGTGATGGCCATTGGCAGAAACTTCGAAGAGGCTTTTCTCAAGGCTTGGGCGTCCCTTGAACAGGGTTGTCCTTACCCACGACCGTTAACACGTGCGGACGAGTCTGAAGGTGAAGGGATGGCTGAACGCGCTCATGAACAACTTCCTGACAGCGTCCTTGTTGATTGGCTTCGAACTGCGACAGATCGTAGAATGGGTGCTCTCTTGGAAGCGTTCAGAAGAGGATGGACCATCGAACGAGTGCATGAGATTACTCGAATTACTCGTTGGTTCCTGCAGCGGTTCGAACATATTGCTCAGATGGAATCCGAATTAATCCACATGGGTATTCGACCATCTTCTCTTGATCAAAAGACACTGATTAGATACAAGTCAAATGGATTTAGTGACGCCCACATTGCGGATGCTCTCAATGGATTCAAACCATCAGGCTGGAAAGCATTGCCTCGTGACTGCAATGAAGAATCTGTTATGCTTCAGCGTCATGAGTTGAGAGTTCATCCTCGATATCGTATGGTCGATTCATGTGCTGCTGAATTTGCTGCCAAAACGCCGTATTACTATTCCACCTACGAGCCGTTCCAAGATGACGGCATCGACCATGTTCCAAATTTGGATAAGCGAGACAAGAAACGCATGGTAGCGATTGGTTCAGGGCCAATTCGCATCGGTCAAGGAATTGAATTTGACTATGGATGTGTGCATGCAGTCATGGCAATCCGTTCTGCTGGAATGGATGCAGTACTCATCAACAACAATCCCGAAACGGTCTCTACGGACTTTGATACATCGGACCGCCTGTACTTCGATCCATTAACCAGCGAATGTGTTTCAGAGATTCTCTTGCGTGAGAAAGCCCACGGAATCCTTCTCCAATTCGGAGGACAAACGGCCATCAACCTTGCACAGCCTATCGAAAAGCGGCTCTCTCACCTAGCATCGAAAGGTGCAGACGTACAGATTCTCGGTACGAGTGTTGATGGAATCGACCAAGCCAGCGATCGGGAACGCTTCGAAGCATTTGCCAAGACACACGGTCTGCGGATGCCGAATGGTGCAACTGGCACCTCAGCAGATGATATTCGGAAAGCTGTGGACGAGATTGGATTCCCAGTTCTTATTCGACCTTCCTACGTCCTTGGAGGTCGTGGAATGGAGATATTATCCAATGAGACCCAACTAGAGGCTTACCTCAAAGAAGCCTATCTCGCACCAGATAAGCCGTTGCTGGTTGACGAATATCTTGGCCATGCGACTGAACTCGACGTTGATGCAGCGGCCGATGGAAAAGAGGTTCTTGTTGGAGCAATCATGGAACACCTTGAGGAAGCGGGCATCCACTCGGGCGATTCAACATGTTTTATTCCTGCCCAAAACATAAGTGATGAAATGCTTACTCGGGTTGCAGAACAAACGAAAACCATTGGTTTAGGACTCAACATCAGGGGTTGTTTCAACATTCAGTTTGCCATTCAGGGCGATGATTTGTATGTCCTTGAAGTCAATCCGCGATCCTCACGCACCGTACCATTCGTAGCAAAGTCATCGGGATTACCATTAGCGAAAATTGCTGCAAACATCACAATTGGAATCCCACTTTCAAAACAAACAATTCCGAAGCGAACGTCGGGTCAAATTTGTGTCAAGGCGCCTGTTTTCCCGTTTATCAAGCTGCGAGGGCTTGATCCAGCCCCAGGTCCCGAAATGAAGTCCACTGGAGAAGTCTACGGTTCCGATGTTTCAGCAGACGTTGCTTATCTCAAGGCACGATTGGCTACTGAAGTTCCCGTAGCAAGTGCTGGAGGCGTGTATTTGACTGTTCGAGATGAGGATAAAGATGGCCTTATTCCAATTGCTGAGGAATTGTGCGATCTTGGATTCACACTTTATGCAACACCTGGAACAGCTGACGTCCTTCGAGCAGCCAATGTAGAGGTTACAACAGTCTATAGAATCAATGAAAGAAAGCATCCAGATGCATTGGATTTGATGCGTCGAG
Source organism: Salipiger bermudensis (assembly GCA_964227855.1). GTDB lineage: Archaea > Thermoplasmatota > Poseidoniia > Poseidoniales > Poseidoniaceae > MGIIa-L2. Next base: position 24,406 of record CAXQWT010000031.1, read on the forward strand.
GAGACATCTCCTTCATCGTCAATGTACCTACCGTATCAGGAGGGGCTGTTCGTGATGGGAACATGATGCGACGACTTGCTGTTGAATTGAACATTCCGTTTGTAGATCGGAAGAGCGTCGTGTCGGGAAAGAGTGTAACGCTGCGTGTAGATCTCGGTGGTCGCCGTATC
>CAXQWT010000032.1:0-19833 GCA_964227855.1 Salipiger bermudensis
GGAATCTATCTCAAAGCAGGATGTCATCGATATGGCGCTATCAGGAGACCTGTACCCTCCAAAAACGACAAGACATCGTATCTCTGATCACCTTCCGCCGATTCACGTATCGTTGAAGCGTCTTTCACTGCTTACACCGAGTCAGCCTGGCGAGAACGAATCGTAGTTTTCCACATACGATTTCCTTCACTTGCCGTCAAAGTTGGATAATTTGGTTCCAAGGCAACATTCAGCAACGCATCGTGCATGACCGAGTTCCGAGCATACATCACCCGGACTGTAGAGCCGACCTTGCCTTTGAGATTGGATTTTAATTGTTCATCGTTGGTGACTCGAATGGCATCAATGGCAACGATCTCATCTCCGACTTGGAGGTGCTCACGAACGGGAGAGCCTTGCATATGGCTGGTGACTTTGAGTTTGTTTCCTTGTGAACGAACGTGGACGCCGAGCCATCCCTGAGAGAAATGTTCCCAGACCACCGTTTCAGTACCTTCCTTTCGTTTTGGTTCATCCGATGGTTTGTAATTTAAACCAAAAATCGAGAATGCTCTTGCCAAGTCGAGATTACCCGCTTCCTTGGTGATATCATCGAGGAATGAACCAAGGCGACGACCGCCTCGTAATGATGTTAGAGCTTTTCGAATATCGTTGTAATGAACGCCTCTTTGTGTTCTGTCCTCGACATTGATGTTATGTTTTTCATACAATGCTTTCATCAGATCGCAGACGCCCGTTTCTCCCTTGGAACGTTTCCTTAACTCTGCATCGAGGGCGAACATGGTTAACTCACCCTCAAGGTAATAAGAGATTTGCGTCTCTCTCGAGTAGGCATGCCCTCTATAGAGGTGTATCCAAGCTTCATGACTCGCCTCGCAAAGGGCCTGACAGGTGGAACCGCTTCGGGTATGATGCCGTTTGAGTTTACGCTTCATATCAGCAAAGTAGTCTTCAGCACTCCATGCCCCAGAGCGTAAGCACATGATGTCTCCGATCCATGAAGTGGCTCCTTCAAACCACCACAACAGATCTGTGTTGACTTCTCGTTGCAAATCATAATCGAGGAACAGTTTTGGACGCAGCCGCTTTACGTTCCATTGGTGGACATATTCATGGCTGAAAAGACTAACAAGATCACGATAATCCTCTACATTACCGGGTTGAAGTGAGGTACGAGGAACCATTGATGTTTGTGAATTTGTATGTTCAAGACCACCTCTTCCACCATCGGTGAGGTGGAGGATGGTATGGTACGGTTCATGAAGTGGGCCAAACAATGCGTGGTGTTCTGAGATGATGCTTTTCATATCATGAAGAAATCGTTCGAGCATGATTTTATTCGGAGTATGTCCCCCTGCATCCCAGTAGTGAAGTGAATGATCACGTCCTCCAACCTTGAATCGATGAATTTCATTCGCATTGCACTCAGCAATCCCGTCCAACAATGCATCTCTGTGTTCTGCTGTAAATATGTGCAGTTTTGCCTTACCCTCATTTGATGTTCGATGGTGGTTCAATTGCGTTGACACATTCCAGTCCGATGGCAACAGAAACTCAACAGTTTGGGTTGTGTTCATACGACTCAAATCAATTCCAGAGGTAGGCAAGAACCATGTGAAGGGAGGCATCAGGTGCAGATGTGTTTCGTCCAAATGGTTTGAACGAACGGTGTTGTCAACGCAAAGCAGTTTGTAAGAAATACGAACCGTTGTCACCGATGAAACACCCTTGATAACAATCGAATCAACGTCTTTCCGGACAACGTTCAATGTATTTCCTTCCTCATCAAAGGCTTCCAAGTGTGAAACATGCTGAATCGGTTCGCGAAGGAAATACGATCCAGGAACCCATCGAGGAAACGACAGTTTCAATGAAGGTGATGTAAAAGGCGCACTCACTTCGATTTCAACGCTCAAACGTTGGTCGCTCGCATCGGTCGCATCCACTCGGAAAACGACATTTGGATTCATCATGATTCAAGCGTTGGTCTATGCAGTGTATAGGTTCTGTGCTGCACTCAGGACGAGTTCATCAGTTGATTCTGAGAGCAGTTTGTTTGCGAGTTCTTGAATCGCAGGCTCGTTTTGTCGGTGCAGTAATCGCTCAAGCAATCTCGATTTATCGATGCTATCAACACGTTCATTGAACAGTAATTCGCTTCGTAAGACATCGCTTTTCTCATCGTTCCGACCAACAAGCCAACGGGCGACAATCGATGTACAATCTCCATCGATAAGGGTTTGAAGTCGAGCATCATCCGCCTCAGCGATGGACGCCTTCAATGATTGAACAAGAAACCTACGTTGTGTATTGCTTTTTGCAGCCATCAGTTGGGCGAGGTTCGGAAGGTGTTGTTCAAGGGCAATAGGTATTGCAAATTTCCACAATGCATCGTCATCGGCGATTGAATCTTGAAGGGTTTTTGTTTCCTCAGAGGTCAACTTCATCAGCAAAAGGGATGAAGCCGCTTGTCGACGAACATCTGGATGTGAATCCTCCAAGCATGCAAAAAGTTCGGTAGCTTTGCTGTTGACCCTTGTAGCGTATGTTCGAATGACATGATCGTTCGAAATTTGGAATTGCTTTAATTCTGAATCAGTTGCTTCTTTGCTGGTAATGAGTTGATTTACTGCTCGACGGACAACCACATCATCGTCGCAATCCAACAACAAACGGGCAAGTTTTGCGGCATATCCACTCTCTTGGATGGATTCAAGCACCGTTGCAACACACCGTTGACCATCAATGAGATCACTCTTTGCAAGGTCCTCAAGGAGATGAGGGGCATGTTTGGGAGCCCATCGGCGATATGCTTCAATCGCCTTGTTGCGGAACCATATGTCCTTGTCTTTGAGGAATGGAGAGAAGGCTTCGACGCTTTCGTGAATATCCGAGTCGAAGAGAATCCGAACAGCCCTTCTGCGTTGTCGAACATCCTTATGTTTCAATTTGGCAATGGTAGACTGAATGTTTGCGACCATGGTTCTGCCTCATGGTTTGAATTCATCAAAATGAAACCCTGAATTGTCGTCTTGGTTGACATCGCCTGGTCGAGCAAGCGTTGGCGCAAACATGAGTTGGATCATTGGCCATAACTGAACAAAATGTTGCATATGTGCCGTAATGAAGTCTTCCAACTCACCCTCTTCAGCATCCATCATCGTCCGTAATTCATCAGCAATCGCTCCAAGTTGTTGGAGCTCTTCAGCACCGCAGAGTTCCATTTCGTGGCACGTTTCGATTAACGTTTCAATCAAATCGGCGATTTCCAATGCAGTGAGTGGTTGAGGTTCGCTTTCGATTATATCGACCGGTCCAAAAGATACTGGGCCAAGAGACGTTGGATGCAAGGCATTGAATTGGCACTCATTTTTCATCAATTCTTGATGATGATGATCTCCAATTGGTGCGATGACAAATCCACCTTCAACAATCCGATCTTCCATCCATTTCGGTACAGATGGAATGCTTCCAGTGATCAACACGCGACTGAGTTCACCTGGTAATTCAATTGGAGCAACATCGATTGATTCGACATGTCGTAAGTCAATCGTTGGCCAACCAGCCAGTGCATTTGCCGTATGACGAACAATTTCTTCCGAGGGATCAATGACGATGACCTTCCCTTCTTCACCTACTATGGTTGCGATAAGAGCTGCCAAGTATCCTCCCTTAGAACCAACAACAAGTACCTCTTGACCGCGTTTTAACTCAAGATGGTGAAGAAGCGTTACGATCATATGAGGTGCAGAAATGGTTTTCACGCCACCGTTTTCTGTCTCCATGAAGACAACTGGGCGATCATGAAAAAAACCATCAAAGTCATACGTTGTAAATTGTCCAAGATGGAGTTCGCACATGGCGTCTCTGACAAGTTGAGGCACTTCGATGCCGGACTCGGAAATCCGGTCGAGAAGTTGTCTCATCTCCTCCATATGCTTGTCACCACATTGACTCATAAAAACATGAGCGAATTAGGAGATGTCATCTTGGATGCGTTTGAGAATCTCTTCAGGGTGTTCACTTGCATCGAATTCAGGAACATTTTCGATGTCATGAGGTAACTCTTCAGCAATGTTCTCTTTGATTCGGTTAATCAAACCTGCAAACGATTCGTTTTGGTATTCCTCAGTCTGATCCATATCTGCTTCCATTGTTTCAACGATGGTTCTTGCTTGTTCAACTGAGAGCCGAACATCCGTCATTGAGGAGAACATATCATCCATTAGAATTCCTTCAATCTTCGTTAGATGTTCGGAAATCGTAGCTCGAGCCAATCCAAGTTGTTCAGCAAGCTCGGTAATCTTGATGCGCTTCGGAAGGTCATAATAGCCGCGATCATAAGCGAATTTTGCAAGTTTGAGTTGCTTTTCCGTAAGAACCGTTTCTCGATTTTGAGGAGTGAGTTTCAGTGTTCTCGCACTTGTCCTGTCTGGTTTCGCCATCAGTCGAAGAACACCGGATAAGAGGCGTAATTTCATCGAAGATCCTTGTAGGATGTAGGTCAACCCTTGCTCGTCCAATTTAGAGCCTGCGACTGCGTACGTTCCGTTGGTTCGAGCATTGAGGATTGGAAGAGGGTGTATCACTTTACAAATGACGAGATGTCCTTCCTCAGGGTTTTCAGATTCTTGAACAACCTCGAGCACTTGCAATGAATCAATGCTTTCCAATTCATCAATGGTCTGTCCTTCGTGAAGATGAAATTTGAATAAGCATCGTATATCCTTCGGCACACGCTTGATGTAAGATAGGAATTCAATTCGTCTTGCAACCTTCAAAATTGAATTGAGCCCGATTGCGTCGAGGCGGTCGATTTTCCAAAAAAAGGAAACTTCCCGCATGAGCAGGACTCAGCCTTCTTCAAGATAAGTCAATCTGTGCAATGTTTACCTCATTTCCAACCATCCTAGGAAGGATGCAATGGGTAAGAAAATAGCGAGAAGCATGTTGATTCGCTTGCGTTGATTGCGTAGTCGCTCAGGTAATTCCGGGGCAATTTCTATCGCAGAGGTGTACCGTGATTGTCTTGTTTTTGGAAATTGGGCATCGAGAAGAGTAAGGACTTGTCCCCTCAACTCAGGTTGACGACTGCTGCTGATACCACGCCCGACCATGTAACGCACAGGAAATTCGTCGGTCAATGTTTTTGAACGCTCAAGGATTTCTTCGACCCGACTTGAGTCATGAAGATCGATTCGAACAGTACGTCCATCGCTACGAACGTGGCTGAGAATCCGCCACTTCCCTTGTCCCTCGTCCATTCCTTCAAGCGCTGCCATGGTCCGTTGAATTGGAGGTATGTCGGATATAACTGGGCGTTCTCTTTTGGCGAGAAAGGGGCCCAAGAGGATTCCACCAACAAGAGGGAAAACGGTGATGAGATAGACGATACGCATCAACTCCTCAGGGCTAGTAAGGGCTGAGACGAGAGCGAGACTGAATCCAAAGTAGAGGCCGAGAAATGCCCCCGCTTGGATTCCAAGCCACAGACCTACAGGTTCCGTCGAGGTCTCCGCCATGGTCAATCTACGGACATCGATAAAATGAAACCGTCGATATCTCAATGCTTAATAGACGGGATTCTTAGCAGGCGCTGTGGAACGCAATGGTCTTGAATCGAGAACCCGAGATCAAAAGGTTGGCTTATGGATAGGTGGAATCAGTTTTTTCTTCCTTGCATCCTTCTTTCTTGCACCAGCACTCGTTGAATCAGGGACAATCGTCGAGCTTTCTGGACGAGCTAACATGTTCGATTATCATAAGGAGAACGACCAGAACTTCACGTGGACAGAATTGAATGTTTACAGCGCTGGAATCTATGCCTTTGGCGACCTGAATTGCCATAACAAACACGAACGATCATGGTCGATAAACGGGAATCAGATGCCCGTTTGCGTTCGTGATATCGGCATCTTTGCGGGGTTGGCACTCGGAGGATTTGTCTATTCCCGCCGAGGTGTAAACCGATGGACAATTCGCGACACATTCCTCTCCATTTTACCCGATGAGACCTTGCAGCCTATCTACAGAAAGAATCGTCGAACGCTCCTCTTCGTAACGATTGGAATCATTTGTGTGGTTCCAATGGCTTTGGATGGTTTCACCCAACTCCTAACCGACAGGGAATCAACAGCGTTCCTTCGATTGATTACGGGCGTTCCATTCGGACTCGGCCTGGGACTTTTCTTCGCAGCAGCATACAGTGCAAGGCCAAACAATTTCGACAAGCCATCTCAAGTTCAACTACCTGGAAACGTACGTTTCCAGCGCCCTCCTCAGGAAGAAGAATGATCGGGCGGCGGCATTGACCACCACACCACCAATTGTTCAGCATTCTCAGGAACAGGGCAATTTTCGTGTCCGCTTGTCAGGATTTGTAAGCGCTCAATGGTGTTTTCAATTGCTTTGTTGAGTTGAGCATTGCTTTGCTGAAGAATCTCTTCTAACGATTTTTCCCATGGTGCTTCAGGATTGTTCTTTCTCCATGTCGACAACGCTACACGGAAAGGCCACATGGCTAACGTTAGGCGTGCAAAACCAATCCAAGAATCGCGAAGTTTGAACACTTGACCTTCTGCAAATGGGATATGATTCTGTTGACGATGAATCCAATTCGCCTCTTCCAGCCATTTCACCAGTCGTTGCGTATGCCGTTGAGTAACCATTCTGTGCGGTCCAAGGGATTTGTGCAAGCGAGGAATTTCGCATGAGCCTGCCATCAAGGAGAGCGTCCCGAGAATCGACCAACTTGATCGAGCGAGCGGATTGCTTGGAACATCCGATTGTCGAGCTTGGCTTGAATCCCATTCCTCCTCAGCACGTTGCATCCACTGAGCGGGAGATTGTCCGGTGAGCCATCCGATGTGTACGGATGTACGCTCCATAGGCGCCCCAGGCAACCTCGTCTGTTGTTGAACATCATGGGCCAGTTTGTTGAGTAAGTATCTGTCTACCTTATCCGGGTCAACATTCAAAGGAATTGGTCTTCGATTGAAGAACTGGCGTAACTCTCGTCGCAATTTTTGACGGAGTTCATCCAACCCTCCTTCGTTTAAGATTGGTCCAACGATGCAACATTTATCAAACGGTGGAGCAACTTGAATCTCGCCAGTAAACAGGTCATTGAACCCTTGTCGTATGGTCTTCTGAATTTCAGGTGTTTCAAAATATTCTTGTTTGTCACTGCTCATTCGCAACGTTGCATGCTTGATTCGTTCGATTGCCCGATCTGGGTCGCAGTCAATCCAAACGACAAGATCAGGAATCATTGAGGCCGAATTGACTTGACAAACTGTATCAATACCTAAATCGCCAACAACCCCTTGGTAAATGATCGAAGAGTGAATGTTCCGATCGGAAACCACAACTTCGCCTCGTTCAAGTCGAGGTTTAATCCATGTATGGGAGTGGTCGAGACGGTCCGCAGCAAACAGTCCTGCTTCTTGAAGCGGAGTTTTATCGCCAAATTTGACTGCTTCAAGCGCTAATTTTCCCAAATCGCTGTGACGTCGAGGTTCATGTGTTCGATGGACTTCGTTGAATGGATAATTGGAAAGAAGTTCTGTTAGAATTCGAACTGCTTCGCCTTTGCCGGAACCATCTCCGCCTTCAACGGTGATGAGGTACATCACTCCACCTCAGGGCCCTGAAATTCATCTCGTGCAAGAATCATTAATCCCATGCCGCATAAAATCAAAAACGGACCAAAGACGATGAAACCACGGCTGAATAGAGCAAACCCAGCAAGATATTGGGTTCGGCGATAGTTGCTTGCTTTACGGGTATCAATCGCTGCTTTGAGCCCTACGACTCCAGCGAGGATGGTCACCAATGCAATTCCAGTTGAGAGTGCTATAGCGTTTTCCAAAGACCAGCCGGAATTGGTTTGCGTGAAATCCTCTTCTACAGTCCCATTTCCTTTGGAGAGTGTGAACGGCGCTTGCGTTGCAGTGTCTGGAGTGAAGGTTCGTTCAACGGTGAAGTATGTATCGTGAGAAACTCGTAACATATGGGATGAGGTAACAACATTCTCGAACTGATAATATCCGTATGAATTGGTTTCAGTTGTTTGAAGAACGTTGCCCGTATCAACTTCAATCAATTCGATTTGAACCCCTTCTATCGATTCACCTGATTCACCTTCGAGCACGATTCCATAGACGTCAACCACGCCGTCTTGACCCAATGAGTTGTTGAGCAATTCAGCAGGATTGCCTTGTAAAAGGAGTAAACCAGTAATGATGCCGAGAATACTGCCAATGAAGATGAGGGATGATGCAAGTGTGAGAAGACCATTGGTCTCCTCGATGAGAAGAAGATCATCGCCTTGCGTTGTCGCAGCCTGAACATCTGTGTCCTGGACAATGAGCTCCTCCTCTTCTGTATTATCTTCACCTGAGAGTTTTTCACGAACACGTGCACGAAGTGCTTCACGTCGTTCGTTTATATCCATGATAGAGCCTCAAGTGTGAACTGGTGCGCGAAAAACATCGCGCCCCATTATATCCGCGCACGCAGGCCTACCGTTTCAAACGTACGCTTTCGTGAAGTCCAACGAAACCTACGAAAATGAGGGCGATTACTGCGTAAACCGCACCTGCGACAACAGGGCTGAAGGTTGAAGGAACATCCTCCTCGACGACCGGTTTCGATTCGGTTTCATTTTCTCCGCCCAACCATGAACCTTGTCGCAGCCCGAGTTCGATCAAGCGCCCTATGTGGGCGAGAGATTCGGCAGAGACTTTGTCCGGTGTATCTTCATGTGTATGCCAGTATCCTTGCCAAGCACTTGCGTTCTCTCCATAGCGAATGTCAATGAAATCGATGGCAGGGATGCCTACATTGAGCATTGGGACATGATCGTCGATAACGCCATCGGTTTTCGTAAAGTTGACAACATCTTGGCCAAGGTTGCCATCACAGTCTGTGACATTATCGATTAGGCCTAGAGGTCCTGAAAGCGTTTCAACTGCGGCCCACAATCGATCGCCTTCGACGTCTCCAATGTAAGGAGGGAATGTGCGATGAATTTTCAAATCCGCATCACCAATCATGTCGACAAGAAGGAATGCTTCAATTCGAGAGATGTCCTCATCGGTACGATTCTCCGCCCATGCTTTAGCTCCAAGCATTGAGGGCACTGGACCTTGATCTTCTGCATCCGTGAGGAGAATCCACACCTCATGGTCAAGATTCATTGAGGGGATGATTCTGGCGAGTTCCCAAAGGACGGCAACTCCGCTGCCTCCGTCATTCGCTCCGGGTATGGGTTGGTCGATCAAACTCTGATTGGAATCTCTCTCAGCACGGTCCCTTGAGTCGTAGTGTGCAGCGAGAACAACAACTGGACTGGATTCTTGAGCGTCAGCGGGAAGTAGTCGGCCCTCTAAGTTGGTGAGATTGTATCCCTCTCTTGAGTGTGGGTCCAACGTCCAATCAAACGCAGGTCTTGTCTCCATGAACCAATCACGCAGGTCCTTTGAAGCATTTGATCCAGGTAACCTTGGTCCAAATTCAATCTGTATGGTTACGCTCTCATTTGCGCTCTGTCCATCGAATTCAAGTTCGCTAATTGTTGAACAAACCTCAGACGATGCTGCGGTTGGTGCTGCCAAGGATGCCAAGAGAATGAACGTCAAAAGTGCCGTAATCCTCATCATTTAGGCCTCCAGTGTAATGATGCTAAAGACGCGGGGTATTAAATACCTCATTTCCACACAATGAATTGTGATACAGCATCACATTTTACAGAGGATTTCATATGTCTGAACGACGCTCCACTCAAGCCCTCTTTCTCGTCTTCCTCATGTTGACCTCGGTTATGGGTCAAGCGGCAGCGAATGAAACGCAGAATGAAGTCGAGGATGTCGAACATGATATTGGAGTTGTATACGGCGATTTATCTGATTTTAATGTCGATACTGGGTCACAATATCTTCTGATTGAAGAGGATCAACCGGTTGTTTCTGCAACCTCGTTCATCAAACAAGCTTGGATTGATGAGGGGCGACCCGGAGTTGATGAAATCCGTTACCAACCTTCTATGGCCCGTTCAACGTGCTCACAACACCTTGTGGGTGACACACTCACCGTTCCGATTTCAGGAGGCTCGACCAGCGTCTACGTCGCAAAAACAACCGCAACTGTGGCTTTCCTCGTTCAATCGGGTCGGACACTATCATCAACCGTTCTTCAAAATCTTGCCTCGACATGGGATCAAACAATCTATCCGACAATGACGACGTATTTCGGTAAGGATTACCAAGATGGACGCGGACTAGCACCTCCAGACAACGACAACAACTGTCAAGTTGAAATTGTCATTTACGACATCGACGGAGCGTTCAACATCGGAGGATATTTCTCCCCCGGAACTGCTGCCACGAGAGAAGTGGTCTACGTCGACTTTGCAGACATTACACTCTCATGGGGTAAGTCAATTATTGCTCACGAACTCCAGCATCTCTTGCACAACGCACAGGATCCATACGAGAACCTATGGTTGGACGAAGGTAACGCTGACGTTGCAATTTACCTCTGTTTTGGAGCCGATGGAACCCTCGCTGGGCATCTGAATGGATGGACACAACAATCCGACTTGAGTGTGCGTTGGTGGAATCAACGAAATGCCGATTATGGTGCAGGATTCATTTTCACGATGTATCTTGCTGACCATTTAGGAGGAGGTCCTGCAATCCGACAATTGGTCCAAGATTCAGCAACCGGAGGCTTAGGTGTCCAAAACCTCGCTCTGTCTCCAGTTTCTGGACAATCGGGTAAAATCGGTCGAACCATGGGTGAAATCTTTGCGAACTTCTCGATTGCAGCAACAATTGATTCTGACCAAGGAATCTATGGCTTTTCAAATCTCGATCTAAATCCATCCTGCGGAGGCTCAACCTTCTGCAGAATCACCCCTGCTGACACCAACTCCGACTGGTCAACTCCGTGGAGTTCGACTGGGCACACTATGGAAGGATGGGGAATCCGCTCGTTCAAATTCACTCCTGGTTCAGCCTCCCCTGCCCCCCTCACGTTGAGGGTGACTTCCGACGTTTCGAACTTCGATGGGGTTCTCGTCTACAAATCAACCGCTGACGGACTTTGGTCGACACAGGACTTGGATTTCACCAATAACGTTGCAACAGGCCTCATTCAAGGCTTTGGAAACTTGACCGATGAAGTCTACGCGATTGTTTGGTATGCAAGTACTGTTGCCGACTGCGATTACACTTCCTGTGGTCCTTCCTATCCACAAGGAACAATCGATATTGAAGCCGCAAGAATCACATCTCCAGCGACCATGATGCTGAATGGAACGACGCTTGGAGATCGTGATGGAGATGGTTCTGCTGACACCGTTCAAGTGAACTATTCTATCCTCTCAAACGCATTCTTCGAAGACCTCGATGTCGATGCGATCGTGCGAGACAGCCCTGGAACCGTTGTCGACACCATCTCGACCCGAGTTCAAGCAGGTGGCGGCGTTCATGTTCCAAGCAGTCTTTACTTTACAGCAAACAAGAACGACCAATACACCGTCCGATTTACCATGAGAAACATGCTTGGAGCGGTGCTTGATACGGAAACCACGTCACCTCAGGCGCTGACCAACATGGCTCCAGTAGCTAATGCATCCGTATCAACCAACCTTAGCCAGACTTACGAAAAGATTCAGTTCACTGGGGATGGATTTGATGCATGGGGTCTTTCATTGGACAACAATACACTTCCTTATTTCGATCAGCCGGTTGCTTACGCTTGGGACTTTGACGACAACATGACGTCTGGATTGCGTTCCCCGTTGCGGTCTTTTTCTGAAGCCGGCGTCTACAATACAACGCTTCGAGTCATGGACGTTGGAGGTACGTGGTCTGATGTAAGCATTAATCAAATCAACATAACAGATGATACTCAACCGATTCCAATCATCACAGTCAACAATAATGTTGTTGCCGATCGGCTCGAAATTCTCACCAATCAGCGCATCATCTTCTCGGCCTACCAAACTGCTGACAACGTTCCCCTCGAATTCCTTGACTTTGAATGGGATTGGGGAGATGGCTCACCCGTGACATCTGGAACAGGGCTGTACACGGCAAACCATGAATGGGGCGATGTTGTTGGGCCAAATCAGACCTACATTCTGACCTTGACAGTCTCAGATGGAATCAATGTTGGGCAAAAAACAATCGAGATTATTGTCAACAACCGTTTGCCTTATCAAATCTTTTCAGATGAACTCACCACTTACACATATACGCCTTTACTCATGCCGGACGTTTTCACAGATGACGACGGAGCGAACCTCTCCTTGGGTTGGGTTTTCGATGATGGAGTCAATCTTGATGGGATCGAAGTTGATCGAAACGATGACTTCTCCTCAACATCATCTGCGGCTTTGTATCCTGCACCTGCTTGGGATACTCCAGGCATGAAGAACATCACTGTAACCGTCACAGACGAAGATGGGGGTGTTTCCATTGCTGAACTTCGCGTCAACGTCATCAATCAATTGCCTGTTGCGAATTACATTGTCAAAGAATCTGGGGCGACAGGGGATCCCCAAATCGACTTCCTTATCGATGAAGCCCAAGTCAACGTCCCATACACCTTTGATGGGCGAACCAGTTTCGATGTTGATGGGACCACCGGGACATACAACGATTTGACCTTTAATTGGACGTTCCCTGACGGAACTTTCAGCGACAAAACCCTTCCCGCCTATTCCTTCCTAGAACCGGGTGAACAAATCATTCAGCTTATTGTCACCGATGAAAACGGAGAACAAAGCAGTCCAAAGGTCATTGTCGTCGTCGTAGCCAATCCTCTCCCGATCATTCAGTTGCAAATTCTGGATGCTTGGGTGAATGGGGAGTTGCTGATGGATACCGACGTTTTCCCGGAAAATGGGTTGCCAGACCAATGGTCACGGACTTTTGATGAAAACGGAGTGAATGTCGCAATACCAGGTGCAATGCTTTACTTTGATTCCAGTGGGACACGGGATGGCGATCAGAAATTCGAAGGAAAATACGTGCCTCTTGAGCAAGAATCACCCGATTGGAATGGATTGCTCGAATACACCTGGGACTTCGGGGACGCAACACCGATTGTTCATGATCCAATGCCATGGCACTCTTACGAACGCCCAGGGCTGTACACTGTGAAGCTTACAGTTCGTGATGCCTTTGGAACCGGTGATGTGACACGGGCTGAATTCAACGTACACGTTGATTCACCTCCAGAAATTGCAGGAGTTGACTTGCCCGATGAGATTTTTGAAGACTTCGCAACTGCTGTTATCGTCAATGTTTCTGATGCAGAATCGTTGGCAGACCTCGTGTTCTATAGAGACCTTGATGTTCTTGATGGTTCAAATTCTGACAGGGATGAAACAATTAGCAACGACCTAATCATCGAATGGGAGCAAGATCTTCTCACAGATGCTGATGGTGATGAAATCGTCGACAATGACTGGTTTACTTCCACCAACTCCCTCGTAACTCTAGCAACTATGGTTTGGGATGATCCAAAGGACGCTATCCTCAAAGTGAGAGTGTGCGATGGCATGGGGCTATGCGATGAGGCTGTAACTGACGTGACTGTGTTGCCAGAACAAGTCGCAGATCCATCTCTCTCTGACTTCAGCTGGAGCGAATGGAAATCTTGGATGTCCGATGCAGGAGGCGATGCTCTCGGATTCATTGCACTGATCCTAGCAGCTCTTATTCTAGGTTGGTTGGTCATGCGTCAACCAAATGAAATCGAAGAGGAAGCAAAGCAGAATGCTGAGACGTATGATGTAGAGCATGCAGATGACGGAGGCTTGCTTGGAATGGATCATCACTCCCCTCCACCTGCTCCAAAGATTCTTTCCAAACAAGAGCGTAGAAACGACGAGAGCGGTTACATTCGGCCATTGCGTCGTCGCGAGTGAACGAATGCCTCAAGAACCTCGTCGTCAACCTTGGGTTAAGGGGTAATACGATGATGCACAGGAAAGCTATTTTTCTCGTAGCGATTCTGTTCGTACCGTTGCTCAGTGGAGGCTTTGCACCGTCTTATGGTACAGTTTCGGCTGCAATTGATGATTGTCAAGGAGATTTATCTCCTATCGTTTGGAATGAGACCATCTCTCGTCATGCTGAAGTTCCTCACAACAACAACTGGTGGGACTCTTTTTTTGATGATGATTGGGAGGATGGTGGGCGTGGAAAAAATGCGCCACCTCGGGGAGATGAATCGAGTACTGAGCCGCATGATCCCACATTATCGCCAGAGGAACCATGGATGTACCAAAATTACCATTCCAGCACTCCAGTTGAGAGATTAACAACGAACCTTGCAACCTCTATGTTGATTGGAAACGATAGTGTTGGAACCTTGCGCGTAAATCTCTCAAGTGCTCACCGAACTACAATATGTGTTGAAATCCAAGGCCTTCTTGGTGATGTGACCGTTCCCGCAAAAGCCGATGTTTATCTGATGACAACCTCTCAATACGAAAGTTACGAGCGCTCCTACGATCGAATGCACAGTGAAGATCTTGAATTCTGGCTTGAGCGTGAAAGCCTGAGCGAAGACGAGTTCGTTACTGAGGTCTCGCCAGAGTGGGGCGCTTTTGATGTAACAGGATGGAAGACCTACAGGGATGCCCATGCTTACGAAAACACTGATTCTGTGGTCATGAGTGTTTCATTGGATGGCCCTGAAGTACACAGCTCGTTGTTCTCAGGGGCTACATATCAAGAATTTTTCATCGTTATCGATGCGTGGGACAATTCTCGAAGGGGTGATGCAGGAGTTCAGGATAAAGTGATTGCAGCCGATGTTGCAATTTCAACCGTTGAACGTTCAATCGTCCTTCCGAATTGGACCGTTTCGATTGTGTTCTTTGTCTTCTTTGCATCCATTATGATGGCTCCTGTCATCATTAACAAGCGCTACATGAACGCTGGACTAGAGCCATCTGTGGAGGCTGAAAAGCAACTTATGCCTTCACTCAATCAGGTATGATATTCGACTTAGTACTCGAGGAGGGTCCAAGCATCTCGCAAGTCGCGAACATTGATCAGGCCCTTGTCGCTGATTCGATGCTCCATTGAGAGGGTGGCATAGACCATGGAGACTCCGAGAACTGGTGCGTGAATGCGAGCCCAGTCGCCACCGCTGTTGACTGCCATGACACTGTAATCGACGCCCTCGCCCTTCAACTCAATGGCTGCATCAACAATTTGCAATGCGTCAAGGTGGGAATGTGCGGTCGAGCAGAATTTGATCAAATCTGCCTTATCTCCATTATCTCGAACAAAGGAAGCGATGTCCTCTGAGTTTGGAGTGCCGTTGATGTCGTGGCTGGAGTAGATGATCTTGCAACCTTTTTCCTTTGCTGCGGCAAGGAGGCCTCCAAGAGCATCCTCAGGGATGGAAGATTCAAAGTCAATCCAAGTCACGCCAGAATCAACAGCTTGTTGAAGAATTGCAAGTCGCTCTTCCTCTGTTCCTGGGAAGAATCCACCTTCTCGTGGAGGTCGTACAGTAAAGATGACTGGGACAGCGATTGAGTCCTTAAGTTTCTGAATGGTTTCTTCAGCATTGATTGACGAAGCATCGGAAATTGGCCACTCTGCTTCAGGTGGCATGACGCTTTTTGGTTCGCCTTCTTCTTGTTCGACCATTACTGGTTCAGGCTTTGTGAGGTAAAGTCGATCAAAACGAACTTCAACAAGGTCGGCTCCTGCAGTTGATGCTCGAGCGGCTTCATCGACCATGTCATCAACGTTGGTTGAGTCGAGTGCTACGCATATGGTCGGTTCAGGCATGTTTCAACCGACCTTCGTCTTCTTCTTAACGCTCACGGAGGAGAATCATGGATTTTAGATTTCTTTTCCTCTGTTTTTGAAGGTGCTTTTTGGATGCTAAAAACGCAATACAGAAGACTGCTTCAGGGGTAGGTTTATACTCTCTCGTCGGGCATGTTTAACAGTTAGAGGGATGAGGCAACAGCCGCGATGCAAAACGGCCGACAGCGACTGAATTTTGACTGGATTTGATGATACTATGGAAGATGATTATGATGCAGAAAGCATCCAAGTTCTCGAAGGGCTTGAAGCTGTTCGAAAAAGACCGGGAATGTATCTAGGTGATCCTCACGATGGTTCCGCCTTGCATCACTGCATCTGGGAAGTCGTTGACAACTCTGTAGATGAACACCTCGCAGGCCACACGGACCAAATCGATATTGTATTGAATGATGATCATTCTCTATCTGTCCGAGATTATGGGCGGGGCATACCGGTTGGTGTTCACAAAGATTTTGGAATTTCCGCAGCCGAAGTTATCATGACAAAACTCCACGCAGGAGGGAAATTCGACAACAGTTCATACAAAGTATCCGGAGGACTACACGGCGTAGGTGTTTCAGCTGTCAATGCAGTTTCGCAATGGATGGAGATGACCATTCATAGAGACGGAGTTGTCTATTTTCAACGGTATGAAGCAGGCGTCCCTACAGAATCGCTCAAAGAAATTGGGACCTGCGGTAAAGATGAAACTGGTACGCAAATCTCGTTCAAACCCGATCTCTCCATTTTTACCAATGTGACCGAATTCAATCTCGAAGAGATCGAAACCCGTGTGAGCGAAACTGCTTTCCTCAATGCCGGTCTCAAAATTACAATTCTTGATGCCCGGGGCGAAGAACCACATCACGTTGAACACCTCTATGAAGGTGGCCTCGCCGAATACGTCGGCCAATTGAACGAACGAAGAGAAGTTCTTCACGCCGACGTCATCACAATATCAGGAGAAAAAGAAATAGAAATGGGTCTTGTTGAAGTTGAAGTTGCATTGCAGTGGTCGGATGCATTCAGTGAATCAATCCGTTGCTATACAAACATCATCCGAAACAAAGATGGTGGAACGCACATGTCTGGTCTTCGCACAGCCCTAACAAGTTCCGTGAATGCTTATGCGAAGAAGAAGAATCTCCTCAAAGGGGATTCTCTCTCTGGCGATGACGTCCGGGAAGGCCTAGCGGCGGTCGTCAGCGTCAAGCATCCTGACCCTTCGTTTTCCTCACAAACAAAGGATAAACTTGTGAGCAGCGAGGTAACAGGGATTGTTCAAACGATTGTCTACGACAAACTCGGAGAGTTTTTCGAGGAAAATCCCGCTGTTGCAAAGCAAATCGTCGAGAAAGCACTCCTTGCCTCAAAGGCTCGAGAAGCAGCACGAAAAGCCCGAGATTTGACTCGTCGTAAAGGCGTCCTCGAAGGGGGGGGCCTCCCTGGGAAATTGGCAGATTGCCAATCAAGGGATCCAAGCGAGTGCGAAGTTTATCTTGTGGAAGGTGACTCCGCAGGCGGTTCGGCGAAAACCGGGCGTGATCGGCGCATACAAGCGATTTTGCCTTTGCGTGGAAAGATTTTGAACGTTGAACGTCAAAAGCACAATGCAGCCAAGGTGTTTCAAAATCAAGAGATTCAAACAATGATTCGGGCCCTTGGAGCTGGTGTCGGTAACAACAGCGAAGATGAGGGTAGTTTTGATCCCGAGAAATTACGTTACAGTAAGATCATCATCATGACAGACGCTGACGTTGATGGGGCACACATCAGGACATTGATGCTGACGTTCTTATGGAGATTCATGCGTCCTGCTATCCAACAAGGCCATGTTTACATCGCACAACCCCCATTGTTCCAATTGTCGAAAGGTCGCGTCAGTAAATACGCTTTTACAGATGAAGAGCGAGACGCCATTCTGCTAGAACTTCGTGGTGACAACCCGAATGCAAAGATTGGGGTTCAGCGCTACAAAGGTCTCGGTGAGATGAATCCTGAGCAATTGTGGGAGACGACAATGAATCCTGAGACGAGAACCATGCTCAAGGTGACCGTTAAGGACGCAGAAGAGAGTGATCGCATGTTTGAGATTTTGATGGGAGAAGACGTACCTGATCGACGGGCGTTTATTGAACGCCATGCAAAGGAGGTGACCAATCTTGACATCTGAGGAGGAAACAAACGAAACTGGTGAAGCGACCGAAACTGGAACGGTTTTGAATCGCTCACTCAATGATGAAATGAAGACATCGTACATCAATTATGCAATGTCAGTTATCATTGGTCGTGCCTTGCCCGATGCCCGAGACGGTCTGAAACCGGTACATCGTCGTGTTCTCTACGGAATGCATGAGGGAGGGCATACGGCTGACAAAAAGTTCAGTAAATCAGCTCGTTCCGTTGGTGAAGTCATGGGTAAATATCACCCTCACGGTGATCAATCGATTTACGACACTATGGTCCGAATGGCTCAGGAATTTTCCCTACGCTACCCTCTGGTCGATGGCCAAGGAAACTTCGGTTCAATCGATGGAGATCCTCCGGCCGCTATGAGATATACAGAGAGCCGCCTCGACCGAATTTCCAAGCATATGCTCGAAGACATTGAGAAGAAAACAGTAGATTTCCAACCGAATTTTGACGATTCGGAGATGGAACCAACAGTCCTTCCAGCACGTCTCCCCAATCTTCTGCTCAACGGTTCCGATGGTATCGCAGTTGGTATGGCCACGCGCATACCACCGCACAATTTGACTGAAGTTGCAGGTGCCATCAATCTCCACGTCGAACGCATTCTTGACGAAGGTGAAGAGAACACAGGGAAACCCCATGTTACTATTGAGGAGTACATGGAACACATCAAAGGTCCAGACTTCCCAACGGGTGCTACAATTCACGGAATCGATGGAATCATCGATATGTATACGACTGGAAAAGGACGTTTCCACGTTCGTTCACGCTGTGACGTCATCGACGATTCAACCGGAAAGCGCATCATTGTTCATGAGATTCCTTATCAAGTCAAGAAATCGGACATGCTCGTGCATATCGCAGATCTTGTTTCAAAGGGTTCAGTCATCGGTATTCGAGATATTCGAGATGAATCATCAAAGGAAGGGATTCGAGTCGTTATCGAAGTTAAAAATAACGCAGATCCTCATGCTGTATTGAACCAATTGTTCAAATCCAGCCGACTTCAAGAATCCTATTCGGCCAACATGATGGGTATTCTCGATGGTCGTCCGGTTTTACTAACGCTTCCAATCATGCTTCATACTTATGTTGAGCATCGAGAATCAGTCATCGAACGCCGTGCACAGTTTGAGTTGGAAAAAGCCGAAGCTCGTGCTCACATTTTGGAGGGCCTCGTAAAGGCCCAAGACCGCATTGATGATGTCATCGCGGTCGGAAAAGCTAGTTCAAGCCGTGAACAGTTTGAGGCAGTCTTGCAAGGAACAGAGATTATGCCAGGTATAGCAGTATTCGACTTCACAGAACCTCAAGCCAAGGCTATCGCAGAGCGACGATTGTACCAATTGAGCCGACTTGATGTTGAGAAGGTCCAAAACGATTACAATGAATTGAAGATCAAAATTGCTGATTTGCAGGACATCATTGCATCTCGAGTTCGCCGGCTAAACATTCTCATTGAAGAACTCAATGAGATGGTCGAACGACATGGCGATGAGCGTCGATCAGAAATCAATAAGATGCCTCTATCGATGGATCGTGAAGATTTGATTGAGGAGCGTGCTATTGCTATCACTCTCACTGATGATAATTACATTCGACATGTGCCTGTGGAGACCTTCCGTGTCCAGAACCGGGGTGGAAAGGGCCTCAAAGGTGTGACAACAAAAGATGAAGATTCACCACAATCCATCATTACGTGTTTCAGTAAAGACCGTTTGCTTATTTTCACGGATCTCGGACGAGATCGGAAGAGCACACGTCTGAACTCCAGTCACGCCTAGGAATCGCG
>CAXQWT010000033.1:0-17555 GCA_964227855.1 Salipiger bermudensis
AGATTTGGTAGCATAACGACCTGTTCGTCCGATGTGAGAATATCTGCGGATTCTGCCATGAAATGTACACCGCAGAAGACGATGTACTTCGCATCAGACTCAGCGGCTTTCTGGCTCAACATGAACGAATCTCCTAGGAAATCAGCATGCATGACAATGCTATCACGCTGATAGTGATGGCCAAGAATCAACAAGTCATCACCGAGTTGTTGTTTTAATTCAGCGATTCGCTCAGCGATTGCTACATCCTCGGGAGACATCGATGTCGATGAGAAGTCGACAGCGCACATAGCAAGTGAAACAGACATGCGTATCACTCTTGCCAAACCGCCTCCTAATTTCAACCCATTGCCATCGCTGAACTTATGAAAAGGAGCCAATTCCATGGGAATGATGGCATTCGATGCTCGTGAACGACTGTACCTTGGTGCAGAGGCGGAAGTGTGGCGTGGTTCGTGGATGGGCCTGCCCGCAGTTCGCAAGCAGCGTCGTCTTCGCTCGTGGCGCCATCCAGATCTAGACGATCGTTTAGGTCGTCGTCGAATGCTTGCCGAAGCGAGATTAATGGTGCGGCTTTACAAAAACGGGCTGAACATTCCTATCCTGTACGATTGTGATGTTGAAGCGCAACAACTGGTCATGAGCAACGTCCCGGGCAAGCCACTCATTGACTTACTCAACGATCGCTCAGTCGATGATGATGCCGTTATCGAACATTTGCGTTCCACAGGCCGTAGCATTCGAATGCTCCACAGGCAAGCCATTGTCCACGGTGACCTTTCCACCAACAACATCATGATTACACCTGAAGGCGGTGCAGTTCTCATCGACTTTGGTCTTGCCAAAATCGAATTCGAGACAGAACTTTACGGCATCGACCTGCATGTTCTGTTTGAGATTCTCGGCGCATCACACCCTCACCGGGAAGGAGCAATGGAAGCAGTCTTGGAGGGCTATCGACAATGTGAGGAAGAACATGGTCCTCCTTCAACGACTCCTGGTGGAGACCCCGCTTCAATGAACGATGTTATCGAGCGATTTGATCTCATTCGGACTCGAGTACGCTATCATGGATGAGTGGCGTTGAACGCGTTTCATCTTGGCGTTGCATGATGTAGATGAACGTCAAGACAATCAAAAGAATCACAGACCATTGCAGCACAATGCTGGAATAAGTTGCAAGTTCCGTTCCACGATTGAGTACATTGATGGTGACTTCACCATCCCCCTCAAGTTCGATATACGCTAGACCGTCCTCAAGCGCGATCGGGTTGACTTGATCGATGGTATCCGATGTCAATTGTTCGGAATAATTTGTTGCAAGATTCAACTGATGAATTTCCCAATCGCCATATTTGTCAGCAAAACTAAGTGGATTGTAATGGTCTTTTGCTTCCCAAACAACGTAACCGTAGCCCAGAGAAAGATTACCAACAGGGAAGATTGGATCGAAGCCGAGCCACTGTTCGCCTGTTGAACGGTCGTAGAGTACCAAGCGATCGAGAGCTGAAACATTCATCTTAACAGCAATGTGTTGTGCATCAAATGAGATTTGGTTAATGCTTGCATTGAGTTCATCAACGGATTGACCCCACCCCTCCAAGACTAGATTTTGTTCTTCAGTGGTCGATGCGTTCATGACAATGTTCTGTGAACCAGATGTTCCAATCGTTCCAAGACGCAGTGTATTTGGCTGTTCTTTCGAGACCAAGAGAATCTCGATTCCAGATACGGACATCAAGTGAATGCTTTCACCGTTTGGCAGTGTTGGGACTTGAACCGAATTGCCGTCCAAATTTACTGCTTGCAACAAATCGTTGGCAATGAACAGGACAACGGGTTTACCTTGAAGCACCGTCATTTGCAGCGATTGTACACCAATCACCTCTTGTTGCAGGAGAACTTCATTTGGGTTTTCGACATCAATGACCCTTAACTCGCTATCATTTGCCATGACAAGGTAGTTTTCATGCAATGCATACGGCGAATCAAACTGCATCAACGGCTGAGCCACTGTCGCCGGAATGGCCAAAGGATCTGCGACATCATGAATCAACACGATTGCATCACCTGATTGGTTATCCATCGTCGCCATCCAACCTTCCGATGCAACGGCACCCTGTGCAGATTGAACTCCTTCAGCAGGGAGTTCATTGTGCGTAAAATCCCACGTGATGACAGCTCCTGTCAAAATCATGATGACTACGATGAAGGTTCCAGTTTCTTTGCTGGTCGGCTTGAGCAATTTCGCCGAATAAGCCTTGATCCGCCCATAGACAAGAGAAGCAGAATGTGCAGGGCGTGTAAGTACTGTCGCCAACCGACTGTTGATGGTTCGTTCATCGAAGATCTTCCAAACCGAATCGTTCGTTAAGTCGGTGAGACGGACGGTAATTGCAGCGAGAACCATTCCTCCAATGATGTCCACAAACCAGTGGATACCCAGATAGATGATGGCGAACGCAGTGAGTATGATGTAGCCCAAAATCATGTTTTGAAATCGACGCCATCGGCCATCATGGTCATGCTTGCGGAACGTTAGCCATATTGCGAAAGGTACTGCGATGTGCAACGATGGAAAGCAGTTTGTGAAAGCATCAATACGCCGAAACCAATCCTCAATTTCTGGATTCAGCGTGTATGCAATAGCATCCATATCTTCGATGTAAAAACCCGTCACACGTACATTGAAGAAGAGGTAAAACGGAATAGCAAGAATGTAAACCCATGCAACACACAAAGCAACTCTGTCGGCCATCCAGCGGTCATCGAAGTAAGTCACATAGAAGATTGATGCGTACGTGATGAACATGAATCCTGCAATGTAGAAGTGGGTCATGAGGACGTCAAGCCAATCCGCCCGGAATGTATCCTGAAACAGAACGACCAAATCACCCTCGATGGCGTAAATGTACGGCGTCATATCGAGGCCAGTTCGTGCCATAAGCATTCGATCGATCTGGTCAAGGAAATCCTTGGCGTTGTAGATGGACAAAGCGATAAGAAGATGCAACCAGTAGCGACGAATGAAATCAACGAATCCGCTTAGCGTCAACTTTGCCCAGGGGGGCTTGAAATACGGCATCAGGAAGACACCTACGGCCAATGCCGAGATGAGCCAGGTGAGATAGACGCCATCCATCTTGATGCCTCCTAGTGATGCGGTGAAGGCTTGTGCTCAAGAAACCTGCACCTGATTTTCACCTTTGGGTGCCAAATCACCATGCTCCGTGAACGTAGGGCCGTCCTCGGTCGGGATCGCGACGATGTGCTAGATCCCAAATTCGTTCAAATCGATAGATACCGCTTGAACATCCCGTCTCCCACTCAAATGAAAGAGCATAGTTTCCGACGGTTCGAACCAATGGTTTCTGCTTTGGGTGAGCTTCTACGGTACGTCGAAGTTGCAAGCTGGTCTCATCCTCGTTGCGAAGAGGAGCACACTTTGCACAAGGACATGCATGGCGTAAGTCATCGTAAGAGACAGTGAATGTGGTACCGTCTTCGTAGGTAAGTTCCATATCGGTATCGCGGCGTTCAAGACGGCGCAATTCAAGAGTTTCTTCTACCATAGTTCGGCCTCAAATAATTTCCAAACTGGATGAAGTTGCTCCATCCAACTGCGATTGAATCGAGGCGACAACATGAGAAAATGCTGTGGCGGACTCCCCTTCAGGTTCGCTTACGATTCTGTGAACACCATCGTCTCCACCTCGAACAAAGCCGGGATCGAACGGTAATGCTCCAAGGAATGGAACTCCAAATTCCTCAGCGGTTGAACGGCCTCCTCCTTCTTTGAAAATGTCCAATGTGACACTGAAACGTCCTTCATCATCGCATGTTGCTCGAAGCGTGCGTCCAGCAGGGGCAGCAATTTCAATCTCAGAACCTGGTTCTCCCTTTCCTTGGATGGTGTATCCACTCATGTTCTCAACCACGCCGAGAACGGGGACCTTCAATGATGAAGCAAAGGTGATGGATTTGCGACTGTCAAGCAGAGCGACGTCTTGTGGTGTTGTAACAATGACCATTCCGTCGATGTCTGGCAAGGATTGAGCCACAGTCAATGGTTCATCGGAAGTGCCTGGTGGGAAATCGATGATAAGATAATCGAGGTTACCCCATTCAACATCACCAATGAATTGCTGAATTGCGCCAAGCTTGATTGGTCCGCGCCATACAACAGGTGTGTCTTCATCTTCAAGCAAGAAGGCCATCGAGATGACTTTCACACCAAGGTGCCCTTGTGCAGGATGAATTCGGCCACCCTCGACATGCAACTTACGACCATCAAGACCCATCATCTTTGGAACGTTTGGACCAGTGATGTCAATGTCGAGAATTCCGACCTTGTGACCTTGTTGTGCAAGAGCGAGAGCAAGCCCGGTTGAAACGGTTGACTTTCCAACGCCACCCTTACCAGATAGTACCATGATCTTGTGTTTGATTTTCTTTCCAATTTCCGCCATCGTCATCTTTCGCTTCATTTGCGCATAGGCTTGTTCCATCTGCTTTTGTGCTGCAGCATCAGGTGCAGCAGGCGCTTCTTCTGAAGCGTCGTTTCCAGGGTTGTGCATCGAAACAGGAGAATCGGACATACCCTTTCCACTAGTTCTGCCTACTTCAATGCGTTTATTTTCCCTTCCTGAGCATCCACCATGCAGTATGTGTCAAGGTCGTGGTGAAGATTGCAAGCAATGTTGCGTCAAATTGGAACTCCATGCCCGTGTAAGCGTAAGCAATTCCAACGGAAAGTGGAACGCTCATCATGAAACCAATCCGTTCAGAATGATTCATGCTTGAATCAATGGCATAGAGCAATGGGGCGCAAAAGAACGTCATTGCGACCAAAAGAAGTGCGACGAGCCGAAACAATACGTCCAAATCGTTCGCAGCGAAGATGATGTGAAGAACAAAGAGAAGCGAATACGTCGAAGAAAACACAAGTATGCCCTTCATCACGTTTCCTTCCTAATGGTTCTACAGAGTCAACCTTGATAAGATACATCACCGAGGTAAATTCATGCGACTCCTGTTTGTTTGTGTTGGGAATTCATGCCGTTCTCAAATGGCAGAAGGTATTGCTCGTCACCTTGGTTATGAGGCAGCGAGTGCAGGAACACATCCCGCATCTCAGGTATCTGCACACGCCATTACTCTCTTGGAATCCAGGGGGATTGATACCAACGGATTGACACCAAAATCTGTTGATCTTTTCAACGCAGAAGATTTCGACATGGTCATCTCAATGGGCTGTGGCGTTGCTTGCCCTACCATGCGAATCGACCAAGATTGGGGACTTAAGGATCCAGTAGGGCAATCGCTTGAAGTCTTTGAAGCAACAGCAGATGAAATCGAACGTAGATTGTCTCAACTGTGATTACTCTTCTTCGGCCATTTCGCCTTCGCCAAGGAGTTCGATGTACATACTACTGACCGTTTTTGTACGTCCATCAGCATCTTGGAGTTCGACTGAATCTGTTTCGATATTGACGATGGTTACCTTTTCTGGCAGCATTGATGCAATAATTCCATGTCGCCTTCGGCAAATTTCAGCAACATCAACTGCTCGGCTAATGGCTTGTCCGCGTGCTTGCAACCGCACCAGACGCTCTCCTTCCTGCATAGCCATCAAGACCGCCTTCACATACGAGAACGAGGGCTTTTTTCCGACGTAAACAACACGAGCCTCAGTCATATCATGCCATTGCACAGGCAGTATGTAAAGCCTCTTTCAGTTGATTTTGGTGCGAGCGCCGGGACTCGAACCCGGGTTCAGGCGTTGGCAACGCCCGGTGATAACCACTACACTACGCTCGCAGGTAGCAACCAACCCACCGAGCAGGGGTATAAACGATTGTCGGCGAGATTGGATGCTTATTGGAATCCGAATCGGTCTTGACCTTCCTTAGGTGGTTGTCGTTGACGGAAATACACGACCAAACCGGCAAGGAGTGCTGCGACTCCGACCACGATTGCAATCAACGTGACGGATGCGTCACCATCTCCAGAGCCAATGCCTCCATCATCTGCCTTCTCAACAATCACAACGAAGGAGGTCGGAGGCGTAGCATCGCCAAAGGAATCTGAAGCCTGAATAAAAATCTCGTGTGCGCTGATTGGCGTAGATGTTCGAACAGAAGCAGAAGCTGTGTAAATTCCATCGTTTGCGACTCGATCAAGTCCCTGTCCATTGTCGTACAATGTGACCCATCGATCGGTTTGACCAAGCGGTTTGAGAACGCCTAAATCAGCACGTACCAACAGAAGTCCGTCAGCATCTTGGACTAGAATTTCAATAGCCTGCTCTGTATTTTCATCGCTCCTCTGCAGTGGCTCCGATGATGAAAGACTGAGCGTAGGCGGTGTGTTTTCAACGGTCACAGTCAACTCTTCATCGGTTGAACTCGGTTGGAAATGATGCTCAGATACTTGGGTTTTGGTGACCAGAATGCTCGCTCCTAGAGAATCCGTGAGTCTGACTTTGAGTGATCTGACCCCAGGCGTCATGCCTTGTGGTATGACAAGTTCACAAGCCCAAACCTCTACTTTGAGACAGGATGTTTCCTCTCCACCGTAATCACGCAGGTCTACAACAATCGAATCGACACCATGGTAATCGAGAACATCGAGCGTTAGGAGCACGGCACCTCCACGGACCACAGTTTCAGGTTCAACAGATGCACTCAGGATTCGAGGTGCTTGATTCTCAACCGTCATGTTTGTCGAGAGCGTATCGGTTTCACCCCATTCATCAATGACTTCGACACTGATAGGCAGGTCACCAATCTCAAGACCTTGAACAGAAACCATCGTTGTCCATTCATTATCGCCGATGGTCTGATCTCCATCCAAACCACGGTCGTTCATCGCAACCGTTCCGAGGCCGAACGAAGAGAGGTCGGCCTGGACGGAGACAACGTTCCAGTCAGGATCATCTATGGTAGCGACGAGATGTGCTGGTGAAGCCCCTTCTCCGAAGACCAATCCTTCCAGTAACGAGAGGTCCAATACCTCGGGACCTGTATTGTCATCAGCTGAAACAATGCTCGGAGAGATGATAGCGTCAACGGCTTTTGATTCGTTGAGTAGAGCCGTCTCTCCTTCCTCACCAAATTCGATTTCAAAGGAACGGATTGTACTTGCAAGCAATCCTGTTAATGGTCCTTGGTGAACAATAGATCCTGAAGCAGTTCCTGTTACACCGTCACTGTAGACGCCAGTCCACTGAATGACACTGAGGTTTTTGGCATCTCGTGGCTCAATCCCCTCTTGCCCTGCTGTGACGGTCAAAGCAATGCCATCTTGAGCAAGAAGACGAACAACGTCGCCCGTTTCCATTGGCACTGGAACAAACCCAGCTTCCCTTCCAACGGAGATGTTGCCCAAGGCTTCCTCAACTTCTGGCGGGGTTGGGTCCTGCTCGATAGGGCTACGCTCAGGTCGCTCATCACCGTTTGATGGATCAGGCCCAGTTTCAGTCCAAACAAGCCGAACGGTTCGATTGTCCCAATCTGCATTGGTCGCTTGGTAAATGTAGGAATCGTTGTAGTAAGAGCCTACACCGCTGCCCCCGAAGAAATTGCTGCCACCCGCTCCTGTTACGTTAAACCAAGTCTCACTATGAATCACATTGACATCGTGCTCAACCAGTGTATGATTGAGTTGTTTTCCCGTTTGTTCGATTGTTTGGACTGCGCCAAATGTTCCTTGGACATCCCCTGACAATGTACCATCCACATGTACATCATCAACCAAGGTGATTCCGTCCTCGACGCGATTGTGGAAGTTATACACGGTCCCGTTGACAACCATTGAGGAGTTCTCTTCCTGATCCTCAAATCCGAATGTTCCGTCACCACGAATTATTTCAAGATGGTCAACACGGACGCCGTTTTCCCATCGTTCAAGCGTTTCAAACTGGTCGAGTTGCAGGCTAAATTCTGAACCTTCATCGGTTAGAAGCATGTCTGCCGTTGCTTCGATTTGTGTATGCTCAAGGACTCGTACTCCATTGATATCCGTAGTCTCGAGAAGAAGCAAACTGATGTCGCCATCGACGTCGAATTGGCCACCATCTTCTTGTCCGCTGACAAGCAGGGCACCGAATGCTTCCAATCGGAGGCGTTCAGAAACGACATCATCGATGCTCGAACGGTTGAGCAATGCATCAACGACTGTGGCATTGATCGTCGTTACAAGCCCATCCTCTTCGAGTTGCAACAGGATGTCCCCGCTTCCTCGTGCTTGAATCACCTGAGAGGTAAGGACGCCTGAGGTAACGGTTTCGTTCTTCCAAAACGATTCAAAATCAAGGGAAAGTTCTGTTGTCGAGTTACCTGTGATTTCAGAGGTTAGTAGCGTTCCGTTCCCAAGTTCGTATGCATTCAGAATTTCACCGATTCGTTGTTGCCAACCGTTGCCTTCAAACAACAACATGAACGATTGATTGCCTTCGTTCGTTTGGTAATCTTGTTCCAACGACCATGTCGTTGTTGTCGTTACTTCGTGATCGGCCATGGGTTGGTTCCACGAACCGACAGTGAACGTTCGTTCAACGACAACGGGTGATGAAAGCGGCACATCATCGTGGCCGTTGATGGTGACTTGAATGGTGATTGTATCGTTCCAGGCGATAACCGTGTCAAGGACCACTCGTGCGGTGAGTGCAGGGGTATTTTCGAGGAAGGTGGTTTGAATTGAAGGGGCCAAATCACTCGAATCTCGAAGATGCTCGATGGCAATTTCATAGTCATGAGAAGATGAATCACCAAACGTCAAAATAGAGGCGTGTTCGTTGTATAGGGCCGAAGAACTGTTCCAATCGGTTGTGATGGCAACCGTGGGGGAACTCTCTGCAGAAACGAGAACCGAAAGGGGTGTCAGCACAAGGAGCAAAACAAGAGTGATGCCACGGCTTCGTCTCATAGGAGCATCTTGCCACCGCTCATCTCTAAGGGTTTGGGGGCGTTGTTTCAACAATCAGAGGTTCAAGATGTAAGCAAACAACAGCGGGGCGACGATCGTAGCATCGCTTTCAACTGTAAACATTGGCGTTCTTGCATCGATTTTTCCCCATGTAATCTTCTCGCTTGGAGGTGCACCAGAATATCCTCCATAGGATGGGCGTGATTCGGAAATCTGCCCGAACCATGACCACAATGGCACATCTCGTTCGAGATCCTGATTGAGCATGGGCACAACACAAATGGGGAAATCACCAGCGATTCCGCCACCTATTTGCAGGAAGGCCAATGGTGACTCTTGTTCCTCGTACCATCCAGCAAGTTGTTTCATGTATTCAATTCCTGAAAGAACGCAATCAGCGTTCACTTCACCTTCCAATGAACGAGCTGCGAAGATGTTCCCCAATGTTGAATCCTCCCAGCCAGGTACGAACAGTGGCAGGTTGGCCTTGCTTGCAGCAAGGACCCACGATGCAGCGTCATCTCCCTCACACGCACGCAGCATTGATTCAGATTGAAGCACATGGAAGAAATAGCGATGAGGTAACTGACGGCGTCCTTCGTTCGATGCCTCCTTCCATGCCTGCAGAAGGTGCGATTCCAGTTCACGAATCGCCTCCGCTTCTGGAATGCAAACATCTGTCACTCGATTCATCTTGTTGTTCAATAGATTCACTTCGTCCTCCAGCGATAGCGTTCTCCAATTGTCAATCGACGTGTAATGAGGGAAGGCCATCATTCGAAAGACGTCTTCTTCGAGATTTGCCCCCGTACAACTGATTGCAGCGACGTGCCCTTCGCGAATCAAGGGAGCGAGGAGTTTGCCTATTCCAGCGGTACTCATCGCACCTGCCAGTGTAATGAACAATTTTCCTCCAGATTCAAGGTGCTTCAAGAGAGAAGCAGACATCTTAGCAAGTTCGCCAGCGTTGAAATGTTGGAAGTAGGATTCGATCGTACTTCGGACACTCATGTCCACACCTCAGGAAGAAGGAATCGTTCGATGCTCTTCTCTTGCATAAGTTCGATACTCGGACAACGTTCCAAAAGTGCTTCTTTGATTTGATCGATAATCGAGTTAGGGTCGGTTCCTCCACACGTAAATGCGTCAATGGCGAGAAGCCCTCGATCCGAGTAACAATGTGCACTGACATGACTTTCATCGAGGAGAACGACGGATGCGAATCCTGGAGGGGAAACAGAGCCATCAAACACATCAACATAGGCATGGACTTCTCTTGCGCCACTGTTGTCGACAGCTTGCTTCATGATAGCAAGCATGTCATGACCGTCAAATGCTGAAGACGGGAAAAATCCAGTGTAATCGAGAAAAATGTGTTTACCATGGGCTGATTTGTTCAACGTATCCACTCCTTGTTTGTTGTAGCGTTCCTTTCTTGGCACGTGGTTTTCCGGGTATTCTCCACTCTGGCGTCGCCATAGAAAGTCGAATGACTTCTTTGCCCTCGCAACCTGAACAAGTATTTATCCTCTTCTTTTATTAATTGTCCGAGAACGAATGATGAGCGACTTGTGGACGTTGCGCATGCAGTGGTTCTGCAGTCGCTTTCCACAACCCTTTCGAGCGTGCGTGCGCATGGCTAGCAACAACATTTGTTGCAAGCATGGCTGCTGTAAATTGTGTTAGCGGGGAATCGTTTTGCACCCCAATTTCATTGACATCAGCACTCACAACAACGGCGTTTGGAGCATTAAACAAGGTCTGAATCGTTTCATGCACTTGCCAATACGTCAAACCTCCAGGCACTGGTGTTCCTGTGGCAGGAACCAATGCTCCGTCAAGCCCATCGATGTCAATGGTAAGGTGAACAGGTCCTTCAATGGAAGAGAGCGTCTCCAACCATTGATTCCAGTGATGGTCGCCATGACAAGGCGATTGCGTGTCTTTAGCGAAGAAGGTCGTTATTCGTTCGTCCGTGATCATACGCTTGTGTTCCTCCTTGCTGAAGGCTCGGATTCCTGCTTGAAGCAACGTTCCGACTCCAGCGTCAAGGGCACGTGCTGCTGCACAGGCATGAGAGAAAACCTCTCCGTCCAATTCTGCACGAAGATCGCCATGAGCATCGATTTGGACCACTGTTAAGTTGGAGAGGTCGTCTTTGACGAGTGGGTGATGGCGGGCTGCTTCCATAATGGGTGGCAAGACACCGTGTTCTCCGCCTAAGCAAAGCGGAAAGCAATCGCCTTGGAACCATGGAATGAGATACCCGGCCATTGAATCCAATTGTTGGAGAAGCGTTGGCTCTTCACCATCCCAAGGAGCTATTGTGTGAATTGAAAGCCCGGCAGGGAGGTCCTCGCCAAGTTGTGCATCGTACAATTCCACTTGTGCTGAGGCTTCAAGGCATGCTCTTGGACCAAGGGCAGTCCCTTGACCGTAAGATGTTGTTAATTCGTAAGGCAGAGAGAGAATAGCAATATCGACATTGCCCTCACCTTGGTCGAGCCCAAGAAAGTTCGGCATACCATCGTCCTCCATGATGGCGGCGACCCATCCGCGCTTCTAAGGATTGCCAAAATAAGGTCCAAATCGCATCTGAAAACCGATTTACAAGAAAATCAGCCGATGTGTTAATATACATCGACAACCAATATACAATAGTGTTCACGGAGAAAAACCGGGGGCGGGGTGATGAGAGATGGGAATGACACTACAATCGTTGACGCAAGCAATTCAGCAGCATATTGACACAGAGATGGATTCAGAAGTTGCAGCAGGTATGGCCGAGCATGCACTCGGGTTTTTTGGATTTTACAATCGTATCATTGACAATGCGCTTGAACCAACCGATCGCAACTTGTTCTACATGTTCCAAGATTACGACCTGCTAACTACGGAATCCGAAGAGACAACGCTCTGGGACGGTCGCGAGTGGCGAATCCACTATTGGAAATTCAAGCCAGATCTCAAAGAGCGTGTTGAATCGTACATGCAGCGACAACGCAAGCCAGAGGACATCGATCCATTCGCAGACGTCTACGGTACTGATGGACACTCCATCTGGACACGAGAATCGGAGAAGGTTCAGAATCCAAACGCATTCACGAGCGATTGGTAAAGAGGCTTAGCAAGCGTTTTTGTTTCACCGCTGTGAGGCGTTACCATGCGTGTCGCAGTTGGCCTGGTATTGTGCCTGCTTTTGGCAGGCTTTCCTGCGAGTGTGAGTGCTTCCTCCGAAACGGAAGATGCGTGGCCTGGCGAGCCAATTGATACTCACGTTCACATGACGTGGGCTGCATTGACGATGGAAGTCAACGAATGGGCGGATGACAACCCCGACATCGTTCGGTTGATTGACGCAGGAAATTCAGAGCTTGGAAAGACGCTTTGGGTTGTTCAGATTTCCGATTGGTCAATGGAGGCCAAGGCAAACGGGAAAGCAAAAGAAATTGTCTACATCGATGGAGGGCATCACGGCAACGAATATCTTGGCACAGCACTGGCTTGGCTATCTGCGCAATTCTACATCGAAGGTTGGAATGAAGGAAATCAAGAAGTTGTTGATGTCCTTCAAAATACCGAACTTCACGTACTCATTATGTTGAACCCTGATGGGAACGACATTGACACTCGATGGAACATCAATCAAGTTGATTTGAATCGCAACTACGATCACTACTGGAACACGTGCCCAACCACGCAACCTGGGAGTGCTGCATTCAGTGAATCTGAAACTGCTGCGAATTCCCAGTACATGAACGACTACGTGTCCGATGCCGACCTTTACGTCACCATGCACACAGGTGTCTGGATCATGCTTTACCCTTGGGGGAAATGGGCCAGTCAACCCTCAGACTGGGAGTTGTTTTACGGAATTCGGGAAGAGGTTCAAGCAAACATCTCGGACATCCCAATACAAAATGCGAATCAAGGTCTCTATCCCAACTGTGGGACAAGTCGAGATTACGGATACGGTGTGATGGGATTCCCTACGTTCACCTTTGAAACCGATGACGAGCAATTCGTTCCCGGTTCGGTTGAAGCGCTCAATGAGCGCCTTGCTGAAGAATTGGATGTCATGCGATACCTTATCTCAAACGTCTGGTATTGGCGAGCCCGACTCGATGTTCAATCGATTCAGGTTTCGAGTGATGAAGTCGTTCTCGATGTGGACAATCTTGGCATGGCATCCACGACAAACGCAAGTTTACAATTCGTTGATTCCAGTGGAGAGGTTGCATGGACATCTTCTCTTTTTTCCGTGAACCAATCAAATTCAACGGTGGCGACCTTGGACGCAACCAACCTCTCGTATTCCAAGGACGGGTCATGGCAATTGTATTACCAAAAGCGAGTGATTGATGCATCGAAATGGGTAACAGAACCTCTTGAAATCAATGCAACCTTGATCGATGGTGATGACGGTTCGAGCTTCCTCATTGGGTACGGATTGTTCAGTCCGTCTACGATTCTTGCTGGTTTGGCAGTTATTACTCTTCTTCGTAAAGAAGATGATGAAGCGCCATAAATCGCTGAAAAGTATTCGCAAGGTTTCAAGTGCCTCAAGGGGTTGGGCGATACCGGTGATACCATGCAAATCAACGTAAGCCCAAGTCATAACATCGATGGAACCCTCATCCTTCCACTGTTTGAAGGAACAGATATTGTACCTGAAGCACATGCAACAGGATTGCATGTAGCCCTCAAAGGACAAATCAACCGAGTTCTCGCAGATGGTGATTTCAAAGGCAAGGCCAAGTCAACAATGACACTCGTTGGAAGTGAGGGCGGTAAAGCCATGCTAGTCGGCCTTGGGAAGGAAGAAGACGCTGATGTGCACGCTTACAGAAAGGCTGGAGCTGCTGTTGTTGCTGCTCGGAAGAAGACTCATGGAACCGACCTGACGGTTCGCTTCTCAGGTGCAGACGTCGATTGCATGGGAGCTTTCGCTGAAGGCATGCTCCTTCGTGACTACTCCTATGATGAGTACAAAATGCAAAAGGAAGAGGACAAGGAAGCCGAGCGTACTGTTCGCATTACTTGCGACGAAGGCCAAGAAGAAGTTTTGGAAGCACTTGTCAACATCCACAGCGGTGTTGCATCAGGAGTTCATCTCTCTCGTGACCTTGGAAACTGCCCACCGAACGATATGTACCCAGAGGCTTTCTCCGATATGGCTTGGGAATGGGCCAAGCAATACGATAATGTTGAAGTAACCATCATCAATTACGAACATGCCATGAAAGCAGGCATGGGAGGCCTTGTAGCTGTCGGAATGGGTTCATCCCGAAAACCATGCATGGTCATCTTTGAAATGAATAAGGAAAAACCTGGCCGCTGTCCTCTTCTCGTCGGAAAAGGAATCACCTTCGATACCGGTGGAATCTCACTCAAGCCAGGTGCAAACATGGACGAAATGAAGTACGATATGGGCGGCTCTGCAACCGTTTTCGGTACCATGCAAGCACTCGCATCGACTGGATACGATGGCAAAGTGGTTGGAATCACTTGTATGGCTGAAAACATGCCTGCAGCCAACGCACAACGCCCAGGTGATGTCATCACAACCCTCTCTGGCAAGACCATCGAAGTTCTCAATACCGATGCTGAAGGCCGACTTGTTCTCTCAGACGGTCTGTGGAAGGCCGGTGAGTTCGATCCTGAATTTATCATTGATTTTGCTACACTCACTGGAGCATGTGTCGTTGCCCTCGGACATGAAGCGACTGGTCTAT
Organism: Salipiger bermudensis; assembly: GCA_964227855.1. Taxonomy (GTDB): domain Archaea; phylum Thermoplasmatota; class Poseidoniia; order Poseidoniales; family Poseidoniaceae; genus MGIIa-L2. The sequence continues at coordinate 14,664 of CAXQWT010000033.1, forward strand.
GGTCCAACGACGATGACTTCCGAACAAAGATTCACGAAGCAGGAAACGCCGTTGACGAACTCGCCTGGCCAATGCCGCTACTACCGGCCTTTGAGAAGGAAATGACCGATTCGAAGATTGCTGATACACGCAACCTCGGCGCTGGTCGCTGGGGTGGAGCAAACACTGCTGCAGCATTCCTCAAGCAATTCGTACCAAATCGAAACTACGATGAGGATGGTGAACAAATCACATGGGCTCACATGGACATTGCTGGAACCTACTGGGGCGCCAAGACCAACACCATGGTCGGTAACGGTGCAACTGGAATCCATGTTCGTACCATGTACCACTTGATTACCAACTGGAACAACTGAATGTGATGATATGCACCGTTCTGTTCTCTTCTCGGGGATGGTTTGCCTTCTTCTGTTTTCAGGTTGTCTCGGACTCGTTTCGAATGAGGACATCCAAACCACGCTGAGCGTAAATCTCAGTGATGAACACCTCATCGTTGAAACGGTTTACGAACAGGGAGAACGCATCTCATCATCAACGGTAACGGTGGAATTTGACTTCTCAGGTTCGACATCCGATGTAGCGATTCAAACATTCGGACTCATCACGGATGATGGAAGATCATTGAGCATCAATGCAATTGAACAGGCGACAATCTCGCTTGATTTCGAACATCATGGAATGTACACGATTGAGCTCTATGCAGTTGATGCAATTGGAAACAACGTAACAGAGTCAAAAACAATCGTCATCGAGCAAATCATCAGATGGACCGAGGAAGCTACAGGAAATCCTCAATCACTCTTCTTTGATGCGACACCGGGGAACGAGGGGCCATCGCCGTCTTACCTGATGCTTAACTCAACAATAACCAATCCTTCTCCCCTCTTCGAAATCAATGGAAGAGATGTCGATATGGAATGGGCCGTCATCAATGTGGATGGGCAATGCATGGGTCATCGAGAGATTATCGAAAATGGAGATTCGGTTTCATGGAATACGTTGCATTTTGCTCCGATCCAAATGCACGAAGTCGAGTTAACCATTCACGAGGGACAAGACTCGGTGGATGTTATTCATCGCATTGAGTTACGATATACGCAGTAACTCTCCAACGATGAGGTTGATGACAACCGAGAAAGACTTTGTATTACCTTTTTCTCAACTGGATTAGGTGATTTTGTGATAACTGTTGCAGAAATAGAAGAAGCTCAGCGTAAATGGGGAGATGGAATCGTAAGTATTGCAACAGCACACAATACTGGAGGCAACTACGTAGAAATCGCCACGAAGCATGTTGAACACCTGTATGCGTACGACCTCGGCGAAGTCTTATTCAAGCCTACAATGGCTTCAACGGATCAATTTCGCCCAACATTCGAGAGTGCATTATCCTATTTTGTAGCCTCAAACGGTGTTTGTCAAGAAGACAGTGGATTTGCAATTAAAGGCTGGACAGCTGTACGGTTCGAGAATTCAGGTATTATCATCAACGAATCCAACGCTATTGCCATGGGCAACTATTTCTTCACAGATGAGGATGGAAATGAAACAAAGGTCGAATACACATTTGGATACATTCTCGACGATGCAAGTAACCTTCGTGTCGTACTCCATCATTCCTCGCTACCAGCAACACCATAGAAATTAATTCGATTTTAAGCCAATCAAATTCTTTGATCGTTGCACCTTTTATTCTGTATACAACGGTAGCGAATGATTCGGCCCACTGCAAGCCCTTTGATTCGCCAATACCTGAGCAATCGGTATTCGGATTGACCCACTAATTTGAAACTATAATACTGGGTCTCCCTCGTTAATCTCGCTTGGATATTGTAGTTCTTCATACGTCGAGCCACCATCTTTAACAGTGATTATGAATATGTGATCGGTTGAGGGTTCAGGCCTACATTCTTGAAGTTGAAGGATTAGTCGATATGTTTCCCCAGTTATCAACTCGCTTGTTGATCTATCATTACCCTCTATGTCAGTTGCATTATAAAAATCACCATCAGCAAACTCAGCAGCATCACCTGATTCAGATTCACAAATGATGGTCCAATACACATTACTACTATTGGTAGTCTCAGAACCAGGTGCTAATTCAAAGATTAACGATAAGCTATCTGCATCGTCATCCAACGAATGGATATACACATTGATTACAGCCAATTTGGTACTCAATTGCTCTTGAGTATCGTAAGTTCCATAAAATGTAGGATCATAATTGGGGAGATCAACCCCAATTTCTTCCCACCTTAATTCGACGATATATTCTCCTTCGGGTATGTCAAAACCCAATATTATCGAGCAGTTATACGTTGATACGCACATATCATTCCCCTCCACTTCTACTGCTTCAAACAGACCTCCATTGTTCGAAACAGCGCTCCACTTAGATTTTGAAATGGAATTATCCTGTCCCTCTTGATTCTCGAAGGAAACCGATACAACATGACAATAGGTATCTTCTTCAAATCCGCATACTGGGGTGCTCTGTTCAAACATTATGTTCGCATCATTGATGTGAATGGTGATATTGCGAGAGGAATTTTCAGATTCCGCTAAACACCCAGCGAAGGAGGTCATTAGGAGTATTGCTATCATCGATGAAGAGATCCTAATTGTCACGTTACGCCTAGAAATTGATACTTAATTAATGCAGGTGTCTTTATTTCAGCCTCAAATGGCAAAATCTGGGTTTAAGATTTTTGCAATATAACATGTTAGCGAATCAAAGGGCCCCCTTGGCTCAGGCGTCTCATCAGAGGGTACCCACTGCTAACCCGTCCTATCAAAGGGGACCCCTCTGCTAAAGTACCAAAGATTTGGTTAACTCTAACCCATACCAAGCACTATGGCAGACCCCATAATCAGTCCCGATGGAGAATGGAT
>CAXQWT010000034.1:0-28772 GCA_964227855.1 Salipiger bermudensis
GATTGCTGCTTCACCAAAACCAAGCAAAAGTACACCCACAAGGAGGAAGCCTACAGCTTCATCGTATCCACCCCATTTCTCTGGGCGGCAGTACCATACAGCGATAAAGACGAAAATCAACCAACCGTAGAGTTTAGCATAGCGACCAATGATCGGTAGTTGCTTCATTGAAGCAGGCAAATCACGTTGGAAACATGCCATGACGTAAGCAACGTGTGCAACGGCGAGTACAATTCCGAAAACGGCTGCATCTCGTGCTGCACCTGTGCCAGAGAGTTCATCCCATTGCCAATAGAAGAGGAGACCGAAATAGATGACACCAGTGAGAACAACACCGATTGGTACTGGCTTGTGTTTCATTCAGAGACCTCCTTGTTCACTCTTCTTCCCATTCGTCCCAGTCATCACCGTCTTCAAGATTGACGGATCCGCCTGCTGCTTCGACTTTTTCAATGGCCGTAGCGCTAGCGTTTGCGACTGTAACGGTCATAGCAGCGTTGATTCGGCCAGATCCAAGGAGCTTGTCAATGCCAAGTTCTCCGAGATTGATGCTGTCCTTGCCCTCTGCCATACCTTCGAGTTGGCTGACGTTGCAGGTCACATGTACGTTCCGTAGGGAAGGATGACGGTTGAAACCGTGCATACCCCAGTGACCTGGCATGTACTTGATTCGAGTCATAACACGATGCTTGTTCATACCTGCATTTCCACGGCCACCGCGCTTTCCAGCGCCACGACCGGCTTTCTTTCCACGACCGTGGTATCGGTTTCGTCCACGGTGCTTGTTTGCCTTTGTACCCATCATATCACCTCAAATCATTCTCTCAACGAGTGCCTTGATGTCATCGCCTCGTGAGCCGAGTGCGCCACCAACGACATAGGATCGCTTGATCCCGCCCCATCCTTTTGCGCCTCGAGGAGGGTGCAAACGGAAAACGCGCTTCAAACCTGGAATATCTTTGACGGTTGCTTCATTGGCTACAATGGCCTTTGCAAAGTCACTGATCGTCTTGTAATCGGTTGCATCAGCAACGATTGCATCAGTCAATGGAGCGTCGCCGGTCATTCGTCCACGCTCAGAGAGCATGGATTCAACCGTAGCAAGGTCTGCCTTGCCCCATGTAATGTAGTCTTTGGCCTTGCGAAGCATTCCGATGTACTGGTCGTTTTCGGGAATGATAACTGCATGGTTAACTTTGGTCAAGTTGAGATAATCCATAGTTTCACGAATGGATCGCTCGACACCGACATTGCTTCGTGCTCTGACAACAATAAAACTCACTTCAAAACCCTCCCAGTGTTGATGAACAAGCGTTCTCGCTGTTCGTTGCTAATGCGAGTTGTGTTTAATGCTTTGAGTGCATTAAAGGTTGCAGCAGCATAATTGATGGTGGTACGAGTTTGTCCCTTGGTTCGTGAAAGAACGTCAGAGACACCAGCAAGTTCGAGAACTTTCTTTCCTGTTTCCCCAATAACCAAGCCTTTACCCTTAGCAGCGGGCATGAGCGTGACACGGGTCGAAGCGGAACGGCCGTTGACCTTGATTGGAACCGAGGTACCAGGTCCTGCGGATGATTCCCACGAACCGTTTCCTCGTTGTACACTGATCAAGTTCAACTTCGCAGCAACAATTGCCTTTTGAATGGCATTCGAAACTTCCTTTGCCTTAGCCATTGCAAGTCCAACGTAGCCATTGCGGTTACCCACACAAGCCATGACGTTGAATCGAACACGTCGACCGCTGTCCGTCATTCGCTGAACCATATTGACGTTGATAATTTCGTCTTCCAATTCGGGAAGAAGAGCATCGATGATCTCGACTTCACGGATAGGAAGGCCACTTGCAAGTGCTTCCTCGTAGGTGGTGACAAGACCAGCATAGACCATGTTTCCAAGTCGAGTACGTGGCGTCCAGTTACGGAGGTTGTTGATAGCATCCGATTGAGCGCTGCGACGTCGTCGTCGACCACCTGTTTCTTCAGCTTCTTGCGGAGCATAAGCAAGAATCATTCCTGGTGCTTGCTTGATTTCGGTTGTCTCTTCTTCTGTCATCAGTATGCCCCCTCGATGGATGATTTGGTTGTTTCAATCGCACTTGCGACATTGGCGTCGATGTGTGCGCCGTTGATTCGATCGTCGTCAGGAAGGATTTCTTCGCTGTGAGGAACGTTCAATCCAGCCTCGACCATTCCACGGAGTGCAGCGAAAACACGACCACCTGGTGTGCTTGCAGCGAGTCCGATGTCAAGAACTGCATCTTCATGTCCAGCAGCAAGAGCTGCCTTTCCGAGTGCATATCCTACAAGGTAAGATGCTGGAACGGATTTCTTTGACATGTTGTCCGGCCATGAGAATTTCTTGACCAAATCGTTACCAGTCACGTTAAGAGCAACCTTGTCACCCTCAGCAGCCCATGTCACCAGTTGGCAAGATGTACGTGTATTTGAGACACGAACAACAGCACGTGGTTGTTGGCTTCGCAGGAGGCGTAGGCGGCGGCGATAATCTGTGAGGCCAGCCTTGCGTCGTCGTAGGACAGAGCGTCGTCGGTTTCCTTGCATCAGTTGTCACCTTCCTTGAGTTGTACGCCTTCCATGGTCATTTGAGATCGCATGTGAGCAATCGAACGATAGGAACCACCCTTTGCTTTGAGGTAGTATCGTCGATATTGCGAAGAAGTAATTTCATCAGATTCTCGCAAATTTTTGAGAACACGTCGCTGGGAGCGAATGGTTCGCATCCAACGGTTCTTGCGAGGGTTACGAGCGTTTGCGCTACCCATTCGCTTTCCTTGGCCCTTTTGTCGGCCTTTGCGTCGCTGTTCTTGACGGGTTCTTGCTCGAACACGAGAGGTCCCCTTGACTGCCTTTGCACGGATGAGACCTTCTTCGATGAATTCACGGATGTCATCCGCTTGTACGGACGATGCAATTTCATCGATGTAGTCTGGGTTGATCCAGACACGGTTTTCACCACAATTGAGAATCTTTGCGGCAAGTCGCTTTTGGTTTGTGAGTTGCATCAGACATTCCTCCTTCGGTTCAAGATACGAATCCCCAATTCATCAGCACGAGCATGGATGTTCTCTCGCTTTCGGCCACCAACGGTGTGACCAATTCGAGCGGCTTGGGTTTCTGGATCAATGGTTTCCAAATCATTGAGGTTGTGAACCATGACTTCCCTGAACCCGGATGGGTGGAGGCCACGTGCGGAAGCAACCTTGCCGTGTCCAACACGAACGAGGGAACCTCGATACTTGTAATTGCGACGTTGCTTGTTGTCCATACCGTGAGGAGCACGCCATCCGGAACGAGACAAGCGCTTGTATCGGAACCATTCGGTTCTGCGGAAGGAAGGTGTCTTCTTCTTCTGGGCGGCACGGAGTGCGAGAGCTTCTTGTGTAGCCTCATCAAGAACAGGCTTCTGTTTGGCAACGTGGACTTCGTCCTCGTCGTCATCCCAGTCATCATCGTCTTCGAAGAAGTCATCCTCGCTTTCTTCAGCATCCGATGTTGCTGCTGTTTCTTCAACAGGGGCATCATCTTGCTCAGCAGCACCAGAAAGGCGCTCGATGAGATCGGCCTTCTTACCAGATACAGGCAGGCCTTGCTCCTTGAGCAATTCCTTGAGTTCTGCTACGGTCATATTTTCGTAATCGTCTGCCATCTTTCATCACTCCTTGCTGAGACGGTAAATCCCGTCTTGGAAAACACGTCGATCTCGCTTCTTGACCGTTGTGCAGCGCTCAATGTTCGCTGCTGTTTGGCCAACGAGTTCCTTGTCGATTCCTGAAACAGTAATCTCAACCTTGTTGGAGACTTTAACGTCAACACCGGGTAGGATGTCTGCAGAACGTGGAACTTTTTCACCAAAGTAGTTGTTGACAACAAAGTTCTGTCCTTGGACAGCCAACGTCATTGGGAAGTGAGAGTAGAAGGCTTTCAAGTGATAGGTGAAGCCGTCTGTAACACCCTTGACCATGTTGTTAAAGTGTGCGTTCCAGGTACCTGCCATCGCCTTATCCTTACGTCGTGGCAAATCAGTTCGTACCATGAGACCGCCGCCATCTTGGAGGATCTCAACTCGAGACGATACAAAGGCTCGTGAGATGGAACCGTTCGGTCCTGCGATGGTGACGACGCCATCTTCGCTGAGTGTGGCTGTAACGCCTTCAGGGATGGTTACGTTGTGTTCGATTCTGTCGATTTTTACCATGCTTTTCACCTCAATATACGTAGGCAAGTAACTTGCCACCAATGCGGGCGTCCTTCGCATCGTAGTGGTTCATGACGCCGGAGTTGGTCGTCAGAATGAGAAGACCAAAGTCCTGAGCAGGGAGATAACGGGTCTCCCACTTTTCGAATTCTTGTCGGCGAACGCTGTGTCGTGGCTTAACGGTACCACATCGGTTGATGGTTCCGCGAAGTTGGACGACAAAGGCGTCACCTCGGCCGTTTTCAACACGAGAGTACTCTCCGATGTATCCGGAAGACTGCATAATGTTGAGAACGTTTCCAAGTAGTTTGGAAGCTGGGGTCAATTCGACATCGAATCTTCCAGCTTGTTCTGCGTTGTAAATCTTGACGAGTGCGTCGTTTAATGGATCAAATTGCATTCATAATCACCTCAGTTCATCTTTTTGAATCCGATTTCGGTTCCAACATCTCGGAAACACTGACGGCATAGGCGCAGCCCATGTCGTCGGATCATTCCTCGACGTCGCCCACATCGGCGGCATCCAATCGTTCGTCCCATGTATTCTCCATGATCTCGTGCCATCTTCATTCCTCCATGATTTTAATTCCGAAGTTTGACTTGAACCATTCCATCGACTCGTCTCGAGTGACGCCGTGGCCCTTGCCTACCTTACTCTTTGCCTTTCGACGTCGGCTAACACGGTGACCTGGTCGCTCAAGAACGACGTTAATGTCCATACCGTAGATACCAATGTCTGGATTGTATTTTTGCTCAGGGAAATCCGTGTAGTCACGAATTCCAAAAGAGAGGTTGCCTTGGGCATCAAAGTTCCAATTTGGGATGACGTTGTCACGGACCCAAAAGGCGTTGGTCAAGAATTCCTTGATGGAGTCTTGATCTCGCATGGTTGATCGGCATCCAATTGGAGCACCCTCACGTACCTTGAGGTCACGGTTCTGAATCTTTCCAAGGGTTCGCTGTGGGCGAACACCGGTGACCATTTCAAGAACGTTTTCGGCGTTGACCAATCGGTCACCACCTTCACCAACACCAATGTTGACGCAAACCTTTGTGATTCGAGGAACACTCATTGGATTGACAGATTCGCTCAAACCTTCACCTCCATGGCTGGGATGCTGGCATCGCCAACAGCAAAGACGTTGACTTCGGTTGTACCGAAATCATCGAATGCAACTTCGTTTGGCATGCTAGATCGCTTGATAATACGCTCCTTCATCGAGGCCATTTCGCCGACGTGTGTACCGCCAATGAGGTAGCATCGGACACCCTCTTCAAATTTGATGTGGTCAAGGACTTCTTGTTCAGGTAGTGAAAGTTTGATGGAATCGCCTGCATTGAATTCTTTGGCATTGTCGACGATCATGTTTCGTCCATCATGGAGATTGAGTTGTGTCTTACCACCCTTGATTGTGGTCTTTCCTTCAACACGAACAATTTTCCATCCCGCTTCTTCTGCAGAGATTTTGACGTAACGAAGTCGACCGTTTGCATCGAGCATGCATCGGAAATGTTCGTCTCCGAGTGAGAGAACGTCCATCAGACCAACGCCTCGACGAGTGTCCTTACAAACACGTCCATCGACCTTGATCAATTCATTGTGAACGATGAAGCGTACTTCACGTGCGCTCTGAGCAAGTCCAAGGACGTCACGAACAATCAGGTTCAGTGGCATGCATCGTTCTAGACTGTGGCCACCCGGACTTGGGCGAGTAACCCAAACGGTGGTCTTTCGTGGAAGTGGCCAGCTTCGTGGCATGGCCAATCGCTTCAAGTGACTGCTGCTACCCATAGTTTTCAACTCCTATCCTCGGTCAACTTTTGCATTCGCAATTTGTCTGTCTCATCGAGTTTAATGACGACGACATTTGAGGCATGGACCGGAACTGCCTCTTCTCTGTTATCTGACTTGGATTGCTTTGCACCCTCAATGAGGATACGACCCTTGTCGGCATCGATACCGATTACAGGCCCGGTGAGTGGCTCAGCCTTGCGCTTGCCACCATGGCGCTTGCCGCCGTGTGAAAAATCACCACGGATGACACGAACAGTGTCGCCTGCACGGACAGTAACAGATCGAACTCCTGCGAATCGCTCATCAGGCTTGTCGAGTTGCAGGCGAGCAGAAACTCGCTTACGCTTGGTGTGCATTGGGGCGTTGTATTGCGCCTTACGCTGCTTTCCTGGTTTACTGGACTTGACCATTCTTCTTCACCTCATACGATTTGCTTCGCTGTTGCAGCGATACGAAGCCAGCGTTCTGCGGCCTCACGGGAAACTGGTCCCTTGATATCGGACCCTTGGACTTCACCCTTGAGATTGGTAATGACACAAGCGTTGTCCTCGAATTGAACCCAAGTACCATCTGCACGACGGAACGGACGTCGCTGTCGAATGATGACAGCGTTGAACATTTGACGGCGAGTGTCTGGTGTACCTTTCTTGACAGAGACCTTGGTCATGTCACCAACTCCACCAGCAGGGTATCGACGCATGGTACCACCGAGCTTGATGACGTTGACGATTTGGACGATCTTAGCGCCAGTGTTATCGGCGACATGCAATCGAGCCATGGTCGGAAGACCACGGGTTTGACGGCCTGCAATTCCACGCATCAGGATTCACCTCCAGTCTTTTCGATAACACAGAATGAAACCGTCTTGGAGAGAGGGCGGCATTCCATGACACGAACCGTGTCGCCAATTTCGATTTCACCGATGCAACTTGGAAGGTGTGCGCTTAGAGCGCTTGTGCGCTTTTCAAATCGCTCGTACTTCTTCATGTATCGAACGTTGTTACGCTCGATGGTGATTGTCTTCTGCATACCAACACCTGATACAACACCTTCGAACATTTGTCCCCGAAGGCGTAGGCTTCCGTAGAATGGACAGTTCTCATCGCCGTCCCATTCACCAGTTGGTCGTTTTACGTCAATTCCAATTTCTCGCATTTTCATGCCTCCTTGTAGTTGCGACTCATTCGATCTTCAGGGCGTTGTCGCAAGGACGCACCTGAAAGGACGGTAGTTCCGTCATTGAGTGTAAATTGAATCGATGCCTTGCCGAAAACGCGCTCATGGCCGTTCTCAACGATGGTCACCGTTTTTTGAGTCTCATCGATAACGTTTCCTGAACGTCCGACGAGTGTTGGATCTGTGGACTCAATAACGGTCAAGAGTCGACCAATCCAAGTTGTGTTCATTTCCGTCATCTATCTCACCTCCACATTGAATCCATTGTTTCGTAGTACATTTGCTGCCTTCTTTTTGTGATCGCCTTGAAGTTCAATGATTCGACCCTTGACAGTTCCCCCGGCAGCGCATTTGTTTTTGAGTAGTTTTGCTAATTCGTTGATGTCGATTGCGACGTCGTCAATCCCTTCCACTTTGGTTACGATTTTTCCGTATCTCCTTCTATCAGTGGACAAGATTGCTCGTTGTTGTTCCTTTGCAATTTCTTGGCAGATGCATAGTTCGTCTGGTAGACCACATACACCACAAATTGCCGCCATAGTCGTTCATCACCTCGTGTTCATTCAGTTGTTCCCAAGATGGGTCTTGATTCGTGCAATGCTTCGTCGAGTTGCCTTGTAGGCACCCATGTTGGAGGGTGTGCCACCAAGAGCTTTCTCGGCTTGTAGTTGGAGGAGTTCGTCTTGCAACTCGAGCAATCGAGCCTCAAGAGCCTCACGGCTCATTGCTGCAATGTCACGGTTTCGGACGTGGCTCATTCAACGACCTCCTCTGGAGTTGCTTCGCCTTCTTCGCCTTCTGATGCTCGAATCTTCAATTCCTCATTGGAGAAGATAGAGATCTCGTGAGGGAGGCGCACATCCTTACGCATGATTTCAACAGTGACTCCGATGGTTCCGAGTTTGCGGACTGCAACGGCGTATCCTTTGTCCATGTGCTGGAGTGCAGTTTCACCACAGTACTTGACGTGACCCATGATGAACTTTTGAGTTCGGTTTCGAGAACCCGTGAGTTTTCCAGCGACGGTGACGATGACACCACGAGCGCCTTCGGACATGATGTTCTCTGCTGCACTGTTTCCAGCACGGCGGTAGTACCATCCACGTTCGAGGGAAGATGCAATCCACTCAGCCATAACCTGAGCGTTAAGAATGGAATCCTTTTGCTTGATTTCTTCAACCTTGAGTTGAGGGTCAAACAGGTCAAACTCACTCTTGAGGCGACCTTCAAGTTCCTTGATGATCTTACCCTTTCGCCCAATGACGAGACCTGGCTTGACAGCGTGAACGGTAACTTCGGTACCGTTTGGTGTACGCTTGATGTCCAATCCACCGAAACCAGAGCGCTTTGTGTTCTTCATCAAGAATTCCTTGACGAGATGACGCTCGACGTTTCGGTCAACAATTGCTTTGATTGTACTCTTCTTTCCTGCCATGATCGTTCACCTCAGAAGTCATCCTCCAACTCATCGTCGGTTGCGGTGAAGTCTTCGAGGAAAATCTCGAGGTTCACCTGGTAGTGGTTGCTTGGGGTTGCGCGTCCACGTGCACGTGGAATCCATCCTCGGCGGATTTGTCCACGGTGAGCGGCAACGTGTGTGATTTCCATATCTTCTGGTTCAACGTCATCGTACTGGTGGCGAGCGTTCTCCATTGCACTCTGAATGAGCTTGATGAACGCACGGCTAGCCTTGACAGGGTATCGACCAGGTCCGACCTTGCCTTTTCGGTGTCCGACCATTGATGGACCGGATCGCTTTCGTCGCTTGTTACCGCTACCCATTCTGTATGGGATTGCGGTAGCCTTGCGGCGGATGTCTGCACGATCTGAATCGATGAGAAGAACCTCATTGAGATACTCGACTGCTCGGCCAGCGGTCATGCCTTTGATGGCACGCGCCACTTCGAAACAGTGCTTGACGTGCATGTCAACATTGACAGCACGGGCAGTTGCGAGTCGACTTCCTTGAAGGAGTTGGGTGTAACCACGTTGTGAGAGTTGTCGACGCTTTGTTCGACGATCCATGTTTCGCTTGTTGCTCATCATCTTCACCTCACTTCAATGGTACGTGCTTCGATGAACGGGTAGCACCAACACCCGGCCCACTGTGGGCAACTCCACGTCGTGTGATTGCGAATTCACCAAGGTAATGGCCGATCATCTCTGGCTTTACATCGATCTCAACAAAGTTTTGACCGTTGTGAACTGCGATGGTCTTACCAACAAATTCTGGGAGAATAGGCATGTCACGTCGGTGCGTGCGAATCGTGTTTGTCTTACTTCGCTTGACACGGTCTCGGAATTTCTCATTCTGTTCAGAGAGTCCACGGAGGATTGATCGTCGTACACGAGCCGGGAGAAGACGGACAAGGTAGTCGTCGTTGCCTTCTTCTGGGATCATTGGCATGTTGGTCAACGTTTCAATATCGTATCCACGGTACGTGAATTCCTTCTTTTGACGTGCCGTTGTGGTCGAAAGTCGCTTACGTGCCTTTCGTCGGCTAGCCTTTGGAGTCATGAATGACTTCTTGTTCTTACGTCCCATACATCAACACCTCATACTCGCTTGCCGCGACCTCGTCCCGTGCGGCGTGGGGCAATCAATCCAACCTTAGCACCTGGCGGAGTACTTCGGGCAACTGAGTTTGGTCCGTGAACAGCCTGATGGTTTCCACCACCGTGTGGGTGATCCACTGGATTCATGGCAACACCGCTAACATGTGGGAAGAGTTTACCACGAGCCTTGGCCTTGTAATGAGCTGCACCTGCAGTTCGCAGTGGCATCTCATCACGACCGTGACCAGCGAGCACACCAATGGTGGCTCGACAGTTACCAGGAAGTTCCTTGAGGGAACCAGATGGCATTCGAATACGGACCTTGTCGCCACGTTTGGCTTCAACAATGCATGAATTTCCAGCAGAACGAGCAACTTTGCCACCATCCCCAGGTCGAAGTTCGACGTTGTTGATGGCTGTTCCTTCAGGAATCTCGGAAAGGAGAGTAATGTTTCCAGGTCGCAAAGAGACGTTGTCACCAATGGCGATTTTGCCACCGATTGCGACACCTTCTGTTGCAACAACAAGTGTGGTGTCACCGTCTGGCAACTTCACACGAGCCAACGGTGCTGTGTGAACAGGCGAGTGAACCAATTCTGTAACCTCACCAACAACATCCATGTCTCGTGGCATTCTGTTTGCACCGGGGAATCGGTGGCTTGACACACGATACCGTGGCGATGATCCTTTGCGCTGTGCACGAATTCTCTTACCCATAATTTCTCACCTCATAGAGCTCCTAGACGCATTGCGGCGTCTTCAGCGTCGTAGCCTTCTGCCAAACGTACACTAGCATGCTTCCCATGCTTCGTGTTGCGAACGTTGACGGATGCGACCTCAACTTCGAAAATGGTTTCAATCGCTCGAGCGATTTGCTTCTTGGTGGCAGCGCGTCGAACGATGAACTCAAGACGGTTCTGTGTTGTTCGTGCCTCCATGGTCTTTTCAGTCAACCATGGCATGATGATTACGTCGTATGCATCCATGATATCACCTCAGTTGAGAGCCTCCACAGCGTCCTTGGTAAAGACGGTCAAGCGACCGACATCGCCACCAGGGGCGAGGTCTTCAGCGCTGAGATCCTTTGCAGCAACGACATCGACACCGGGAAGGTTACGAGCAGCTTGTGCAAGCCCTGCCTTTTCCTTGACGACCAGAAGAACGGACTTTGGTGTCTTGTGAACACGTCCACGCATGGTTGCCTTACCAGCTCGAATTTTTCGGTTGGAGCGAGCACGATAGAGATCGTGTCCGAGTCCAAGTTCGTTGAAGATAGCGAGAACCTTGCGAGTGGCTGAGCCATGGTTGAAGGTCTCGATGTTGTATTCCTCAGTCTTTCCATCTACGGTTTCGGTGTAGTTGCCGAGAACGATTGGCAAATGTTCGACAGACTCGTCGAGTTGATGGCCACGAGCAGTGACACGTTCCATATCAACGGTTGCTGATAGCGCAGCATCACGTGCCATACGGCGTTGCTTGGCGTTGAACTTACGTGACCAGTCCTTCTCGACCTTAGGTCCATGAGCACGGCGACCACCCAATGTGTGTGGGTTTTGTGCAGCTCGGCGTTGTCCTGTTCGTCGCATGATACGAGAGACACCACGGCCCTTACCCCACCATTCGACAGAGTGCTTCATACCTGCCATAGGTCGGCGCTTACCGACGTGACGGCGAGAACCGTAGGCTTGTCGGCGGTTGGCTCGGCTGGATGCAACTGCATCTCGGACGAGGTCTTCGCGAACGGATTGACTGAACGATTCTGGGAGCGTGACCTTGGAACCATCTTCGACAGTGATGTCGAAGACGCTCTGAAGTCGACCTGCATCCATCTCATCTTGTGTGATGTTGTTGCTGATGTTCTTGACGGCTACCTTCATCTTCAGGCCCCCTGCTTGCTACGAGTACTCACGTAGGTGATTTCGTACGGCTGTGGTTCTTCGTTTGCACGAATTGCATCTCGGAAACGGATCAATCGCTTGGCAGGTCCTGGAACACTACCCTTAACGAGGATGTAATCGGAGTTGACTTCACCATAGTGGAGGAATCCACCTGCAGGTGTAATCGAATGCTCTTCTGGGTTTGCAACTCGAAGAACACGCTTGTTGAACTCGGTTCGCTGGTGGTATCCAGTTTGTCCACCTTGACGGATGGTCTTTCGGACATATCCAGTACCGAAGTCACCCATGTTACCATGTTGTCGGCGCTTCTTGGAGTTCTTGTGAGATTGGAGTTTTCCACCGAACCGACGGATAACACCTTGCCATCCGTATCCCTTGGTAACGGCGACAATATCGGTCATAGTGCCTTCTTCAAACGCATCGGTGAACGAAACTTCTTCTCCAAGTCGCTCTTGAGCAAAAGCAAGTTGATCGCTTGTTGCACCACCATCGAGTCCGACTTCCATGACTTCAGGAACCTTGGAAGGTGAGCCTGAAACATTGGAAGGCTGAGTTGCGACAATGAGGCGAACTTCGGAGAGATCTTGCTTACCAAGATTTTCAAAGTGCTTGTCAGCATCGTGATTCTTGCGGTTTGATACACGATCAAAGACTTCCGGGAATGATTCTGTGAGTGTTTCAGCGTCGACCCACACTTCACCGGCAGCTTGCTTGCCGTAAGGGGTCATTCGGTATCCACGAACGCCGAGGATACGCATCTTTGGTACCTCGACAACGGTTACAGGAATTCGAATTTCCTGGCCGGCGCTGGTTGATCGTGGATTGAGATCTCGAGCAAGAACGTGCGTCATTCCTGCCTTCCATCCTGCAAATCCTTGCATTCGTACTTCGCTTGCGTCGCTGGTCGGCCATGACTTGACGTGACCAAACGGTCGGTTGGCCCGCTTACGCGGACTAAACGCCATGCTACCTCGACGTGGGTGGTGTCTTTTTGCCATTTTGGGCTCCTCCATTATTCTACAACACAGAGGCTCCGTAGAGCGTGCGAGGGCTCTTCAGGTAGGGAGTAGCCGTGACACAGAGCGCCATTTCCACGAGTGGGAAACGGTGCCAGCGGGTTCCATTCGGATTGCCCAACGTGTCTGGCTGCTCACCCTTAGAGCAACCTTCCGACTTTCCACCCATATATGAGTAGTTCGGTGTTCGAAGTGCTTGAAAACCAACGACCGCGGCTCGTTTCTATGCCTGCACATCATCCTTTTGAACCCTCGACTTTTTCCTAGAATCATGCCTGTATTGAACCATCCATTTTTGCGGGATGGCATCGAGGCTAGGGGCTATCAAATTGCAGCAACGCAGGCATGCATTCGATGTTCTACATTGCTGGTCATGCCGACTGGGTTTGGAAAAACTGCAGTACAATGGAACTGTATCGCCGATGCACTTGACTCAGGCATTGAGAAGATTGTCATCACTGCACCAACCGTTGGCTTAGTTGAACAGCAACGACGAATGATACTTGAGCGCATCAAGATTGAAGCCGATCTAGTTCGCACCTACACTGGGAGCGATAGACCCGCGAAACGAGGGGACATCTGGCAAGAGGCAACCATCATCATCGCCACCCCTCAAGTCATTCGAAACGATGTCGATTCAGGACTCATCCATCTGAGGGACGTTGGACTGCTAATTATTGATGAAGCACATCATGCCAAAGGCAATCATGCCACTGCACAAGTTGCCGACCGTTATCAATCACAAGTCACTGAACCGTGGTTGGTTGCAGCTACAGCAAGCCCAGGTTCTACACAAAATGCAATTCGACAATTGTGGAATCGATTGAATGTGAACCGAATCTTTGTCGCAAAACGAGAAGATGACCTCCTCCAGCCGTATGCAGTGGACATGAACATTGCAACAATACGGGTCATGCTTGATGCTACTACTCTTGCCTTATTGGAGCCACTCGAAGCACATCAGTTTGAAGAGACAGAGGCTTTGAAACGACAAGGGTTCCTTGCACCCACTGAACACCTCACTGCTGGATTGATTGAAGAAGCAGCACAGCGTGCAAGCATTGCGATCTCTCGCAGAGATCCAAGAGGTTACGATGCAGCAAGGCGAATCTCAGATGTCCGAAGGATGCATATGCTTCTTGATTTATTGAAAACACAAGGTCTGCGCTCCGCTCGTTCCTATCTCGAACGAGCCGACGAACAACTTCGAGACGGTGAACGTTCAACCAGTCGATTCCTCAAGAAACAGGTGATTCACAACTTCCGACAAGCGGTACAGGCAATGCCAGAATGTCATCCAAAGCCAGCATATGCTCGTCAACTTGTTGAAGAACATCTCGAAAGGCACCCAGATGAACGAATTCTCATCTTCAGCGAGTACAGAGATACTGTGGACCATCTCGTTGAGGATTTGAACCAAATTCCGAATGCTGTAGTCGATCGATTCATCGGCCAAAGCAAACGAGGAAAGCGGGAAGGGATGTCTCAAAAACAGCAACTTGAACAACTTGAACGATTCAGAAATGGCGATATGAATGTCCTCGTTGCAACCTCCGTCGGAGAAGAAGGATTGGATGTTCCTTCGGCTTCAATGGTGTTGTTTTACGAACCGGTTCCTAGTGCCATACGATCAATTCAGCGACGTGGCCGCACTGCTCGTGAACGAAGTGGTTCGGTTCACGTTCTTGTTGCAAACGACACGCGAGATGTTCACGTATTGCATGCGTCAAGGAATCGAGAAAAACGAATGCATAGTGTTCTTGCACGGATGCGATTGGAGACTCCACTTGGTTCATACAAGGTTCGTAAAGAAGGAAAATTGCTTGAATTTGAGATTGTTGAGGGCGATTCAACTCAACCTGCACTCGAGTTTTTGGAACAAGAAAAAGCCCGGCTGAAATCTATAGAAAAAGAGATTGCTGAAGAGGATGAGAGTGAGGGAGGTCAAAAATCCAATCCTAAAGAACGTACTACGCCAACATTGCATACTCGCTCTCGTTCTCAAAAGAGCCTCTTCGATTTTGAAGAAGATACAACGGATCCATGGAATCCGGTTCTTGATGGACGAGACATCAACCGCCAATGATCATGGCTCGTGTTCGCAATTGTGCGAGACGGTCAGGGAAATGACCCAAGGCAAAGGCGACCAATTCAGCGAGGTGAATGACAGGGACGGATGTGTCTTTTCCTGTCACTTTTCCTGCTTTGACCTGATAAGAGTCAAGATTTGCGTGAGAGATGGTACATGCACTAACGACAAGTTGTGCACCGTTTGCTTTCGCTTCGGAGAGTACGGACGCAGTCATGCGTAGAGCCGTTTTCTCATTTGTGAGGAGACTTGGAGAACCAACGCTTTGACAACGAGCGTCGTAAGCTACAGGCGTTCCACCAAGAGCGGTGATGAGGTCCTCAAGGTAATGGGGGTCGAATGGATCGTCTTCGCCACAGAATCCTTCCCGTTGCATGTATGGTCCGTAATAGGCTGCAACCTTCATGTTGAGCGGATTCAGAACAGCGGCTTTGACCTTATCAAGCCCAATTTCTTCGACCAAGAGATGAAGAAGATGTCGAGACTTGGACTCGCCATCGTATTCAATCTTGGAAGTACGAGCAATCAGATTGTTCAGTTGGGAAGCCATAACGGGATTGGCTTCCATAGCAGCAGCTGTATCGCAGTGAATGCTATGAGAAGTAGCACATGAGGTCATAATGTCCAATCCCTTTTCTTCTGCGAGAGCCAGATTACGGGCAGCAAGAGCGTGTTGGAGTCGGGGAGATGCTTGCCGAATGATGTTGCCTCCATCCGAAGTAGCTTTTGGAAGCTCGATCAAATCGATTCCTAGTGTCTTGCAAAGAGGTTGAATGCAATCTTCAACTTCCATCATTGCGCCTCGAGCGACGTTTCCCGGATAGTATGCTACCTTCATCAAAACACCTCAGAATCGCTGATCTAGTTCGTTAAACAGACTCACAACTTCGTGATGACCTTCGACTTTGCCGTTGAACATGTTTGGAATCTTTCCAACACCAGCTGGTGGGAGGAGAAGTGCTTGTAAACTACGAATCGGAGGGCCTCCGGTTCGTGTGAATCCGAGCATCATTCGAGCAGAAACACCAGAGAATACGTTGGATACAAGACCCAATGGGCCGAGAACCTGTCGATAGAGTGTGGTCTCGTTGAGTTTTCCAGACCACTTGACTGAGCGACCGTACCACTTCACGAGCCGTCCATGGCGGCCTGCATTCTTGTACTCAGTGAGCAATCGGCTGCGTGCATCATTAAGGGTATCTGAGAGCATTGCGCCAGTGACACCATGCCGAGCAATGGATGCAGAGTCTGCTTCACTCCAAATGCCACCCTTTCCTTGCAGGGATGCCATCAGTTGAGCACGATGCTGGTCAGATGTACGCGGATCGTTGATACGAACCCATCGCTGAAGGTGAATGCCTGGGCCCTCATATTCGGAGTCGAAGTCCACGGTATCGGACATTCCGTGAGCAAGCATATGACTTGAAACTGCGTTCATTTGATGCAATGCAAGAGCAGTTTCCGATGCAAGTACGCCAACAGCTTGTCCACTGATCAAACGCTCTCCTTCTCGAGGATCTGCTTGCATCCACGGACTTGCTTTGCTTCGGTTCTCTTCGAATTTCCGAGTATCAACAATCAAGTCTCGAATTACTGGATAGCCTGGAAGCGGTTCAACCTTCAAGCGGCCGTTGGAAACAAGGTCACCAACACGAGCAACATCGGAGAGTACAACGCGCCCGTTGGCCCGGACACCTGTGGTTGCTGTACCGCCGACAACGCCACGGCGGAAAGCGAAGCTTCCGTCAACGTCACGTTGGAATGTGGTAAACAAATCTTCGAGGGATGCTGATGCAGGGACAGCTGTTGCAACAACGTCCCATCCACGTTCACCCTGAGCTGGGCAATAGCGGAACAATTCCAATTCCACTTGTATCTCAGTCGCATCGATGACACCTGGAGCAAAGTCGCCTTCGATGACATCGTCGTCATCGGACGTACCGTAGGCTTTCATTTCCTCAACGAGTTCGAGTTGAAGTGTTCCCGAATCGTCAACACAGGCGATTCGAGGGAGTGCTTCTTGGACCCATTCGACCCAAGGAGGCTCAAAGTCAACATCACAGAGTTTGATTTCTTGGACGCTTGTAGCACCGAGGCTAGCGAGTTTTCCATCCCAATCAAGACCTGCTTTACAGAACTCGTCGTAAGAGGTGTCACCAATTGCACAGATTGAGTAATGCATGGATGCAAGTGCCGGTGCATCGGATTGGACGGATTGCCAAAGAGCCTCCGCATTGTCTGGCATCTCTCCTTCACCCCATGTCGAGGTGATAACGAGGAGACGCTTGATGTTCGCTAGGTTCGATTTGTCATAGCCATCCATGTCAACAACGCTTGCTTCAAGACCAAAGTTGGAAGCCATCTTTGCCGTTTTTTCAGCAAGACCTGCAGCGTTGCCAGTTTGTGAACCGAAAAGTATGGTCAGTGATCGGTCACCGCCCATGAGGGCTGTGAGTTCTTCGGATGCCGCACCGCCAACTGCAACCGCAGCAGGGGCTGCTTCAACAGCCGCTTCTGCAGCAGGTGCTTCTGCAACAGCCTCGGTTTCTGCACCATCTGCAACAAGTTCAAACTTGATGACTTCAACAGGACAGGCTTCTGCTGCTTCGAGAATAATGTCAGCGTATGAGGTTCCAAAGTCGCCGGAGAGTGGGCTCTTTCCTTCATTTCGGTCAAAACCACCATCAACACGAACCGCAGCCAAAATCTGTGATGTTTCATCTGTAACTTCGAACACTTCTGGGGCAATGTCTTGACACGCATCACAAGTAATGCAATCTTCGTCAATCCAAACCTTAGCAACGACTGTCATTTCATGACCTCCAAAGCGTCCGCTTCGCGAACAATTCTTCCACCGAACATCGGCCTTTCAACCTTGCCACGCCACCATGGCTAATTTAGAGTCCTTTTTTGAGGCACTGCTCACATGTGGAAGTCATCTTCTCCACCGAATCCATCAGCCATGCTGACGCCCTTTGAGGAGATGACATCGTCGATACGTAGAATCATGATCGCAGTTTCGGTAGCAGATTGAATCGCTTGTTCAACGACTCGTAGTGGTTCGAGTACGTTGGCTGCATGCATATCGACAACGCCGCCTTCATAGACATTGATACCAGCGTGAGACGCCCCATCTGCATGTGCTTTTCGAAGAGCAATAATCGTGGTAACCGGGTCGAGTCCTGCGTTCTCTGCAAGTGTACGAGGAATGATTTCAAGAGCTGATGCAAACGCTTCGATGGCCATTTGTTCACGTCCACCGATGGTTTCCGCATAGGTTCGCAAATCACGGCTTAGTGCGGCAAGTACGCTACCTCCACCCGTGAGGACTGCCCCATCTTCCCAAGCTACTGAAACAACACCTACAGCATCATCGAAAGCACGTCGAATTTCATCGACAACGTGTTCGGTTCCACCGCGAAGAAGGACAGAAACGGACTTTGCCTCGGGACATCCGGTAATGAATGTCATATCGCTTTCACCAATCTTGCGCTCTTCGACACGAGCTGCTAAACCCAGATCGTCTTCAGAGAGATCATCCATGTTTGTTACAATTCGGCCTCCAGTTGCCTTAGAGAGTGCTTCCATGTCGGACTTCTTAGCACGACGAATTGCGAAGACACCTGCTTTGCTCAAGTAATGCTGGGCAAGTTCGTCAATTCCCTTCTGACAAACAAGGACATTTGCCCCAGATGCTGTGATTTTTTCGACCAAACCACGAATGTAATTCTCTTCCTCGGCAAGGAAGGATGCGAGTTGGTTCGGGTCAGTAATCTGAATCTTTGCATCAACTTCTGTCTTCTTGACTTCAACTGCTGAATTTACAAGTGCAATCTTTGCACCGTTAATGCTGCGTGGCATACCTGCATGAACACGCTCCTTGTCGAGGAGAATGCCGTCAATAAGAGATGAATCTTTGATTGAGCCACCTTGGCGCTTCTCGACCTTAATGTCACTAAGGTCAACCAAGCGCTCACCTTCATCAATGACACCAACTGCGTTGACTGCACGAACACAAATATCGGCCATGAAAGCCTTGACTGCCCCAGCAGATTTTCCAGTGAGAGCGGTCTTTGCTACTTCGAGAAGGACCTCATCGTTTCCTTCCGTCGAGATGCCATGACTCTCAAGCAATGAGATGGCTTTCTCTGCAGCCAATCGGAATCCTTCACAAATGACGGTTGGATGGACATTCTGTTCGATAAGATCTTCAGATCGCTTGAGCAGTTCACCTGAAAGAACGACAGCAGATGTGGTTCCGTCGTAGCAATGTTGTTCTTGAGTCTTGGCAACTTCAATGATCATTTTTGCTGCAGGATGTTCAATGTCCATCTCCTTGAGGATGGTTGCTCCGTCGTTGGTAATGACGACATCACCCATTGAATCGACGAGCATCTTGTCCATCCCCTTTGGGCCGAGTGTCGAGCGTACAGAATCTGCAACAGCCTTTGCAGCAGCGATATTGTTTGATTGAGCACTGCGGCCACGAGTACGTTGTGTTCCTTCTTTGAGAATGAAGATTGGTGCTTGTCCGTTTCCATACATGTTGTTCACCTTCATTTTAGTGCGAGATGCTGTGGGTCTTGAACCCTACGACTGACCAGTTTACAACTGCCCATCGAGATATTGTTGTCCGTAATGCTCCCATTGGTCCATCGTCCACCCATCAGGTAGCCCTCCTGGAGGAAGTGGTGGCCCAGCGGAGGCAGGAGCAGGAGCTGTTGGTTCGGGCATCGCCATTGGTTCGGGAGTTGGTGGCGCAGACATTGGTACAGTAGGTGCTGCAGCAACCGCACCGTAGGTCGCCGACAAGGAATCTTGGTACATGTCATCCCAGTCATCAAGATCATCCTCTTTCTCAATGGTTGTGAGAATCTTGAAGGTCATGAATCCAAGAACACCAACCACAACGAGGAATCCTGACCAGAGAACGATGTTCTTGACAAGGTCTCCGTTGTCTTCTGAAGATGCCCCGTCACCATCATCGTTGCTCGCAGATTGCTTCTGGAGGACGACGGTTAGTTTTGCAGTAGGTGAATCGGCTACCGTCAAAGAGGTTGCATAGATTGTGAAGTTCACCGTGAGTGTGTCCGAAGGCAGATTGATGAGCGTCGCTTCGCTTACTTGAACTTCGACGGTTACGATTCGTGACATATCAGAATCGAGTGAGAATTGACGGTCATCGTTATCGATTCGAACACTGAGGTAACTTGACCAATCACCATCAACCTTGTCCATAGAAATGGTTTGTGATGGATAGACCATGGGGTTGAGTTTGTTCTTAACTTCAATGTCCATAGTGTAGATGAGGTCAAATTCTTCTATTGAGATTGGCGCAGGAGGAGTCAGGTCGATTGTTCCTTGACGACCTACAAGATAGGTTGCTTCTCCAGTCTCAGAGATGCTTGGATCATTAACGGAGGTAGCTGTCAATCCGAGCGTTCTGGAGCCGTCAGCACCTGCAAGGAAGCGGAAACGAACCTTTGCCTCCCATGACTCACCTGAGGCGATCACTGGAGTGGTTGCAACCCCACCAATCGGTACAGGGTCAATGAGTTCAGCGACCATACCATCAGGGATGTCGAGCGTAATGGTGAATCGATCTTCGCTGTTTCCATAATTGGTAATCTCGAACGAACGATCGGTTGTGTCCATTGAACCTGGCAAGAACGATTGATCAGATGATTCATCGGAAACTCCGACAGCTGCCGTGTCGAGAATCTCCACGTTAATTCTGTATGAAACCGATACTGAAGAATCATCAACATTGGTTGCTATGACATCTACATAATACGGTGCAGGGGACAAACCAACCGGCATTGGGAGCGAAAGAATGAGTGTTGTTTCTCCATCCCAAGCATCGAGAATTGCGGTCGTTTCACCAGCGAGCTGTGCACCGAGTATGTACTGGTGTGGTCCGCTGAGGGAGAGCGCATACTGTTCGTCATCGTTACCGAGATTGAGCAACGACATGTACACGGTCTCAACAACACCGTCTGCAGCGCTTTGGAACGTGTTTTCATCGGCTGTAATCGAAGCCTGCCGAAGAATTGGAACCTCAATGTTTCGACCAAGGATGTCTGCACCGAAAAGGGATGTTCCACACGATGGGCACGTTGCTCGAAGGTTGAACGAAACGACACCTGGGGTGGCAAGATTATCTGCAGTAACGTTGAGGAACATGTTGAGAACTTCTGCTTTGCCAAGGATGATTGGGTTCGGAATCAGATCGCCCGTTTCGTCTTCAACGACCGCATTCCAGCCGTCCTCAGAGAAGGTTGTAACGAGATTGTACGAAGCATCTCGGTTTCCGATGTTTTGTAGTCGTACAGGGATCAGACCTGATTCGCCGGGCAAGAGTGTGTCAGCAAGCAATGGCGTTTGTGATGTTAGCGAGACTCCAAATTGCTCCGTTACGGCAAGGTTCATGGAAACTCGGCCTTTTTCTCCTGAGTTGGTACCGCCGCTGTCCTCGAACCATACTTGCCATGTTTGTTGCTGCACGTCTGCACCAGCAGGGATGCTGATGTTGACATAGACTTCAACGGTCTGTCCAGCCCCGATGCTTGGTATGATGACAGGTGAAAAGAAATCGTTCGGGTTGATTGTTTCAATTCGAATCGAAGGGAAGGCTGGGTCCATCCATGTCAAGTTGGTTACATTCGAATAAACAGAGACGGTTGCACCTGAGTATCCGTTGTTGGTCACCAAGCAATGCAATGATACGGTATTGGAAGGTGGAGAGGAAAATCCTGCCTCTGGATTATCGCAATCGATGTCGAGGGTGTAATCAGCAACCTTTGACACTCCAAATTGAATGAAGTCATCCACGTGCATCCCTTCAGAAGCCCCGCTGTTGTCGGAATTGAACAAAAGACCGATTGAGTACGAGTTTCCACCAAGGAACAAATCAGGATTGGCGAGGCCAGGGATTTGCGCCCAGTCGGTTTGAGGATCCCATGAAATGTTGGTCCATTGGCCAGCTGCAGGGCTTGGAGCACCGTTCGTAAAGTTCCATGTTAGCGATTCCATCTTGTTGTTGTAGTTTCCGGAGCCTCTCCACAATTCGAAGGCAACGTTGTCACCTGCGGCGAGAGAGCCCCACGTTTGAGCATAGAACTGCGTTGAGATGAATTCGCCTGCAAAGAAGGTCTTTCGGCAAATATAGGTTTGGTAGGTTTGGGACATTCCTGGATCAAGTTGTCCAAGCGCACCGCATTGTCCGCCGGCAGGGAAGAACATGTGGACAAGACGATCGTGAGCACCAGATGGATAATCAGCGCCAGGGTTGGAGTGTCGCCAGTGGTCGGTCCCTTCGGGGCCACCCGTGTCGGTTTGCCAACTACCTGCGCCAGTTGCATCACCGCCACCTGATGGATATCGGCCAGAAATGAAGGTAGGATTTTCAACCGAGAGCGTAGTACCATCGAATTTGTCCTTCATGATGGCAACAGGTACAGCTTGCTCGAGGACATCGTTGTCGTTCAAGTCGTCTCCTGAGTACAAGACGCTTGCACGAACAATAAGACCTCCACCGAGATCATTGGTGGTTGTGTTGAGAATGGAGTGCGCAATCATTGGCGTCCAAGCATAACTTCCTTCACCCTTTTGCTGTCCAACAAGTTCTGCTGTGGTCCAGTTGTACGTCTCGATAACATAACCAATCGGGTGAACGATTTCGATCATACCCATTGCAGTACGGCCAGTGAATTGATTTCCGAGGCGTTGAATTTCAACAGTGATTTCAATCTCTTGCCCCATGATCAGATAATCGACAACAGATTGATCGGATTGAACCCAGGTGTGAGCAGAATCGGACGCATTTCCAAGCGTGATTTTTGTCACGCGGAAATCGTCGTTCGGACCACCACGGCCTGAGGCTGCTTCTGCCGAATCCAGCACGAGCAAAGAGGCAGTCTGAAACACCATGAGAGCAATCAAAAGCATAGGAATACTACGTCGCATTGTCATCAACGTTCGTCCCAACAACTTTCATCATATGAAGGTGGTCGTTGTATGCTCTCTAATTCTCATTGTGGTGTTCGTCCGAAATGAGACCCTGTATCGTTGGTTGGTCGTATGGAGGCGCATCCTCTGTGTCCAAATTCAGGAGAGTGTTGTCAAATTCTGGTAGGTCAAGCGAGATGTCATCTGCAAGAGAAGGCAAGGATGGTGTCGATAGGCTGGAGGCAGTACTGCTTACGGCCTCAACCCCAGTGGGTGTTGCAGCAGCCATTGCTGAAAGCCCAGTTGCAACATCTTGGCCTCTCGATGCGACGCCTGCCGCCGCAGCAACTGCAAGAGTTGCCGTTGTTGTCACTGCTGCTGTTGTGACCTTGCCCAATAATCCAAAATCAGGAGACTCCCGTCCATCGAATCGAGACACAACATCCTCGGGTAAATCCATCCAATCAGGAGGATTGGTTGAACCTCCTTCCAATACAGCGAGTGTAGTGAATGCTGCGAGTGGCATAACTGCAAGAGCAGTGAGAAGATCGAGAAAGCTTGTTTCAGGAATTACCGCGTTTCCGAGGAAAGCCTCGAAGAGATTTGCTTCAAATGTGATTGAGAGTTCGGTATCTTGACCCATCCAACCAAGAACAACCAAACTTGCAAACCGCCCCATAAGCCATAAAACGAGGACTGGAGCAAGCCATGAAAGTTTGGTCATCGAAATCAGCCACCGCCGAGTGAAAGTTGCTATACCAATGTATTTCCTGCAAAACCGAGGATACACCCGCATCGCAATAAGCAATCCAACGATGTACAGGAGAATAGCCAATTCAAGGCGCCGATTCAAACGAACAATCGATTCAGGCACCATCATGACAAGCGTAAGCGGGATGGTTACGAGAAGAATCTGAAATGGGACAGCGAGGAGCAACAAACCTCCGTGTGTTGAAATCAAGGAATGTCCACGCATCATTCGGCGATTGACGAGTGTCGAAAGCGAGCCATGGGGTGATGATGAGAAATTCTCACGTGATCGACGCAAGCTGGATGCTGACCGACCGCCTCTCGACATTCCGAGTGCAGCCATCCATCCACCTCGTTCGACAATTCGAATCGGTTGGTATCCCCCCATCACCAACGCAAGAAACAGCGCAAGCATACCGTATCCGAGAGAAGCGGCCATGATCCACGGAAGCATTTCTGACTGAATACCGATTGTGATGTTTTCGCCTGCCATATCGAGTTGAAAGAGATAGGTGATGGAGAAAGCAGCCATCGGCGTTAAGAAAATCTGGCAGAAAACCACAATGGTCAACCAAATACGGGCAGTCAATGGTCCACGTTGACTGGCCCGCCCCATACAACGGATGGATTGGAATGGTTAGACAAAGGTTCCCCTTCATTTTGGACTGTTGAAGTTAGTTTTTGGCATCATCTGGCAGAACCATCGGGCGGCCATCACTCAACCACAAACGAAGCCATCCACGAAAGAAACCATCTTTGCGTGGACGACCGAGGTCGGGACGTAACATTTCTTCGAGTTTTTTCGAACAAGATTCACACCGCACAGATTCAACCCACCATTGCGGTTGAGGGTGAGGGCAACACGCATCTTCCGAATCTGAAATGTTCATCACCATCTGCAATCGTTGGGCCATTTCAAGCGTGCAAGCAACCTGTGGGCCACCGAGAAGTGCTTGCCCTCGGGATAAAAGTGTCCAGCCACCTGCCAAGAACAGACCATAACCAAAGGTGGATTGACCACCAAGGATACTGAGATATCCAAAGAGGAGAGGAAGAAGAGTCGTGAACGTTCCAAGTCGATGGAACCAGCGCATGTGGAGAACACGCTGCGTAAGTCGAGGAGTGAGAGGTATTGGCTCAGGATGTGGAGGGAATCCTTTGTTGAAACCCGATGTTCGACACAGTACCATGAACGGAACACGTGGCATAAGGTGACCGAGTAAGAATCCTGCAATGAGGAACAGAATTGCAGATAACATGCATTGCACCTTATTGATTATTCAGCCGCTTCAAGGTTGCTTCTACCTTGTCCATGCCTCGAGAAATATCTTCTTGGGAGATTGTGAAAGCAAAGCGCAGATGACCCTCGCCCGAAGGACCAAATGCAGTACCTGGAGAACAAAGTACGCCATCTTTGAGAAGTTCCATTGCAAGTTCTTGGCTGTTCATTCCTGAAACCTGAATCTTTGGGAACACATAGATTGAACCCTTTGGGCGATGACATTCGACACCGGGCATTGCATTGAGTCGATCGACGATGAGATTGCATCGAGCATGGAATTCCTTTGCGAGGATATCCGGATAGTCCGATGCCTTCTCCATTGCTTCAAGAACCGCATATTGCATGGCATCGTTCGAACATGCTGTGATGTAATATTGCATTTTGATGACCTGCTTCATCGCTTCAGGATTCGCAGACATAATGTATCCAATTCGCCAACCGGTCATAGCGAAGGTCTTGGAAAACGAATTAATGAGCAGAACCTTATCGTAATCGGTACCGACAAAAGAGACATGCTCTGAATCAAACACGATTCGATCGTACACTTCATCCGAAAGAATCCAAAGATTGTGCTTTTTCGCAAAAGCGAGGAGGTCGTCTCTCTGTTCAATGGTCAACGTTCCCCCCGTGGGGTTGGATGGGAAATTGTAGAGAATTGCGACCGTATCATCATCGACCAACGATTCAAGATCGGCAATGGTAGGCACAAATTCATTTTCGAACAGACACGGATAGTAGCGGCTCTCGCCACCACAAAGCGTAACATCTGGACCGTAGAGAGGGAAATATGGTTCCGGTAGAAGGACGTTCTTTCCCGGATCGACTAGTGTCAAGAACAAATTGAGTAACGCATTGGTTCCTGACATCGTAATGCAGACATTGTCTTCATTCAGCCCAGGTTCAAGGTGGTGCCATGATTCTGCAATTCTAGCTCGAAGAGGTGGAAGTCCTGCCGTAGTCGTGTATTTGTTCCGACCATCCAACATGGCTTGGTGGAAGGCTTCGATTGCAATTGGTGGTGGCTGGAAATCCGGTTCGCCAAGACCGAAACTGATGACATCATCTCCGGCCAAATCGAACATCTTTCGAACGCCTGTAGGCTGAATTGCCAAGGCTCGTTGGCTGAAGTCACCCATCGACATCACCATCATCTTCAGGTTCAATAATCGCATCAAGAACTTCCTGTTCTTCCAAACTCGGCGGAACATAGGTCGCATTCTTGCTTTCATACTCATCGCCGTCACCACCGAGGAGAATAATCAGAGCAAGAACCAACAACGCGATTGCCAGACCTGCCATAATCAATTCCTGAATGCCGAACTCCTCATCTGGGGCTTGGCCGTTCCAGGTGCCAACAACGGTTGTCGAGACCATCAATGATTGCACACCTTCGGTATTGATTGCCCGAACTTCAACGATTCTGTTTCCTTCCATGAGTTTCGTAGTGTCAAGCGCAACGCTCCAATTAAATCGAGCAAAGGCCCCAAGGGTTTCTGCAGTTTCATCAAATGTAGCAGACATCCATTCGCCACCATCAATTCGATATTCAACTGAGGACACAGCACCAACCTGGCCCCATGCAAGCCCACTTAGCGTTGCAATACCGTTGGATGTATTGGTATCGAT
Organism: Salipiger bermudensis; assembly: GCA_964227855.1. GTDB lineage: Archaea > Thermoplasmatota > Poseidoniia > Poseidoniales > Poseidoniaceae > MGIIa-L2. Next base: position 26,351 of record CAXQWT010000034.1, read on the forward strand.
AATGTGAACTTGGGTTGTGACATCTACTTCGCCAGTCAAACCTTGGTACTTGAGTTCAAATGCCATTGAAACGGCTGCGTACGCATCCACCATACCAAATCCAAAATCTCGATTCCAGAAGGGGTCAACGTCAGGAGCGGACGCCTCGCCTTTACGTTCAGCAGTGAGTTTGAGAATTTCCTTGATTTCAGCAGGAGACAAGTCTGGGTTTGCTTCGATCATCATCGCCATGATTCCTGATACAGAAGGTGTGGCATACGATGTTCCAGAGCCTCGACCTGTGTAGCCATTGTCGCTTGCATCACCGCCGATGAAATTGTTGCATCCTCCTGATGATACGCAACCTTCTGCTTGAATGATATTGGACCCTGGCGCAGTAACCTCTGGTTTCAGTTCATTAAGCGGGTTTCCGTCACCATTGTCTCGACGAGGGCCCCGTGAAGAATAACCAGCGATGGTATCGTCTTCTCGGTCGATCGTGTTTTGATCATCGGTAGCACCAACTGTGACCGATAGGTCCGATGAGCCCATGCCAGAGAGCCCGTCATTGTCAGGACCATCGTTGCCAGCAGCAACACTGACAACAACACCAGCAATCATGGCCTCATCGAGAATCCGACTGTGCATATCGGAGCCATCAGAACCACCTCCTTCGTGAGAGGTGATTCCCCAAGAGAGCGAGATGATATCGATACCATACTCGCTTTCATCAGCACCTGCCCAAGCATCGTCTTTGTGATCAATAATCCATTGCAACCCGTTCATGGCAGATTCATAGAATTCTTGTGAAAGCAAGTAATTTTCGAAAGGACCTGCACCAGCATCAGTACCAATCCGAACATCGACAAGTGCAGCATCCGGTGCTGAACCGTAAAAGTCGGTCTGTTCTCCATTCGCATCGAGACCAGTTGCCGCAGCCATGCCCATACAGGCAGTTCCGTGTTGATGGCCATCATCTGGGTCGAAACTTCCATCGGTTTCTCTCGAGCCAAAACTGGAGCTAACACACCGTGGATCTGTGTGAAGATAGCATACGGCATCGTAGCCAGCAACGAATTTCTCATTCAAACCAGGATGTTCGTTATCTACACCAGTATCAACCATGGCAATCACGACACCATCACCAGTCACGCCCAAATCCCAAGCACCAGGATACAATGATGAATTTCGTGCTTTGACAGCAGGGGTCTGAATATCACCATAGAGATGAATTTCACCATATCGCTCGACCATGACGACATCGTCAAGTTGAGCCAGTGATTCCACCATAGAGGTATTGACGATGCCCAGAAGAACAGCATCGACAGACTCGATAACGTCAACCACTTCCAACCCCATGTCGTTCAAGTCTGCAATGTGTGCATCATTGACATCAGTGCCGTACGAGAGACCTATCCCTGTTGTGAAAAACGATTCTTGAAGAGAGTCATGAATCTTATTTTCATCTTGATCGAGTGCAGATCGCTCCCACCAAGGACGCTCGTCAACAATCCAGCCCCAGCCGTCTTGTTCAGGGATGGTCAGCGTTTGACCTTCAGGAAGAATCTGAATTGAATTATTGAGACGAACATAATCTGAAGGAGGGACCGTAAGAGAGCCAACAAGTGGCCCCATCAAAACGGTCAAACAGATAACTGCCCAAAGCCTTCGTGTCTGCATGTTATCACCGAATAAAGTCACTGGCATGAAGATTCGGTTTTGTTGAGTGGTGGTGGGGGCAGAGGGATTTGAACCCCCCCTAGCGGGTTTCTTCTGACGTCAGCCTCGGTGAAAGGCTTCGGTTTCTCGGTTAAACGGGTCGGCGCTCCAGTTGTTCATCAACTTCAGCAAACCCACCTGTCGTCATCCCCGTGCAACTGGAGCCCGCGGTACTACCAAGCTATACTATACCCCCAGATGTTCAACTGAGATCAGTTCTTGGCCTGTCGACGTGCACGCTTTCGGCGTCGCAATTTCTTCTTGCGCCACTTCCAACGTTGATTGCCAGTCTTTTTCCAAGCACGTGAGCCTCGCTTCATGGTGAACAAGTTGCCGACTTGCAGCCATTATATGAGTGCATCGGGTGTATTTCCAACCAATCAAACAGCAAATCATTGATACATTGAGCGAATCTCTAGCAACCTGCACATGGCTGGAGCCCACATTCGACGGAGGGCAACATGCTCCAACAATCGCTCATCTCGAATCGCCAACTCCTCGACCAACTCTTCCATTGCTTTTGACAAGTCAGGGATGCGTAATGTCAATTTCTTCTTCTTACCAGACTTGTAGTTCGGATTTTGATAAAGCATGACAACGAGCGTATCAATCTCCATTGTTAGCAATCTGCTCAATTCCCTTCGGATTTGATGGGAATATTTGCTGGCTGGCCGACCACGCTGAACAAACGAATCGTCGGGTGTTTTGCCAACCACTCTGTTTG
>CAXQWT010000035.1:0-3267 GCA_964227855.1 Salipiger bermudensis
TGCTTCATCCTCAACTCCAAGAATTTCTTGCAGAACGTGACTGGAAACCAACCCCTGTGCAAGAACAGGCCATCCCTGAATTGATTGGTGGAAACGAGCGATTGCTCATCGCACCTACCGGTTCAGGAAAGACACTGGCTGCAGTGCTTCCGCTTCTTCATCGATGCAAGGTTGAGGAATGGAAACCTCTTTCCATTCTGTACATTACACCTCTACGCGCACTCAACCGTGACGTTGACCGTCGACTTGCTGAATTAAGTGAGGTCCTTGACTTACGGTTTGCTCTTCGACATGGTGATACGTCAACAAACGAGCGTTCGCGACAGGTTCGTCGTCCACCACATCTTCTCGTCACAACACCTGAAACGTTTCAGTTGATGTTCACAGGCCATCGATTGCGGGCGATGCTTTCATCGGTTCAAGCGGTAATTATTGACGAAGTTCACGATTTGGCCGCAGGCGAACGTGGATGGCAATTACGCCTTGGCTTGCAGCGACTTGAAGCACTGTGTGGACGTACATTGCAGAAGGTTGGTCTTTCTGCAACAGTTGGTAATCCAGATCGGGTGGCTTCATGGATCTCTAACGATTCTTGTCAGCCAATTCTAGCCCCTGCTGAGCGGTCAACTGTTTTGACGGTTGAAACGGCCCCTCCATTAACCGAGGATGAAGTTGGGGCAATGGAGATGCGTCTCTCACCCCGAGCCCATGCAACCTTCCGCTTGTTGAGTGAAATCGTTGAGAAGGACCCTCCATGCCTTGTCTTTGTGAACAGTCGAAATGCAGCTGAAACTGTTGCACAACGACTGCAGACGATGGCCCCTCACCTGACAATCGGTGTACATCATGGTAGCCTTGCTGCCGAAACACGTCAAGAAATGGAGGAAAACATACGCAACGGTACGCTTCAGGCTCTCATTTGTACTTCAAGTCTTGAACTGGGTATCGATGTCGGTTCCATTCGAAAGATCGTCCAGTTGGAAAGTCCAAGGTCTGTTGATCGAATGTTGCAACGTGTTGGGCGTGCTGATCATCGCATTGGCGGAATCGGGCGTGGACACTTGCTCGCATGGGAAACCGATGGCATAGCAGAGTCCGCGGTTGTTGCGCATCGTTCGCATCTTGGTGCAATTGAAGATGTTGAATGGCGGAATCGTCCGTACAGTATTGCTGCAAACCAAATCATGCTGATGGCACACAGTTTCAAAGTTGTACGAATTGATGATGTGCACGAAATCTTTTCTCAAACTGAGCAGTTCGAGGACTGGACCCGTAAAGATACTGAAAACGTACTCGCAGTTCTCTCCGATCGTTGGTTGCTCAAGTATTCCCTCGATCCAAGCGAAACGCCGTGGTATCGATGGCCAAAAAGCCTCTACCTTGCTGCTAAGGAAGCGATTCAAGATGCTGATTCTTGGCCAGATGAACTACCTCGATACGATGTAGCAGAGGAGGACATTCCTGTCGAATACAAAGGCATGCGAATGCCTGTTCCTAAGCAATTCAAAGATGGATGGTTTGCATCTGCTGGGCGAACACGTCGTTGGGTTGAACATCATCTCTCGATGATTCCAGACAAACAATCTTATCGCGTCCGGGATGTTGTTACACGACGAACCATCGGCAACGTTGACGAAGCGTTTGTCCTCGAACTCAACGGTAGTGGAGAAGAGGAAGACGGAAGAATACGTCAGTTCGTGATGGCTGGACGTACCTGGACCATCGTCGATGCGGACCCTGAGCAAAGTGAAGTCTTGGTCGCTCCTGTTTCCATGCAAGGAGAAGCCCCCACATGGGTCGGTGAGCTACCCCCCGTTCCCGCTGTTATAGCCCGAAACATAGGACGACTTCGTCGATTGATTGCAGAGGATTTTGGTCTTGTCGAGGCAAATGAGGCGAAGCAACTCGATGTTGCGGGCCTTCTTGCCAACGATGGACTCCCACTGACGTCGTATCCACTCGATGGAGAAGCCATTGGAATGCTTGCAGACACCATCACTCGACACATCGATGCAACAGAAGCCCTTCCTGATCAGCAGACCATTACGATTGAGCGACGATCAGAGGCGCTCGTCATCAACATCTGTCAAGGGACACTCATCAACGAAACAATCGGTCATCTCTTGCTTGCTATGGCATCGACCAAGACGGGGCGTTGGGGTGGATTGCTCGTTGAAGCTACTCGTATCCACATTTCTGGGGCAGATATAGAACCAGATCATGTTGTCGATTGGTTGAATGAACTTCCTGCTGATGGAATCGAAGGGCTTCTTTCTGTTACGCTTCCAAACTCTCGTCAAGTTCGCTGGCGGTTTGCACAGGTTGCCAAGACATTTGGAATCCTCCGACACGGTGTTGATCCTCGAAAGATCAACCTCACCGCCCTTGTTCGGAAATATCGAGGAACCATTGTAATTGAAGAAGTTCTCAACAAACTCTACTATGAGCGTATGGACATTGAAGGTGCAAAAGACGTGTTGCGTGGCATCCAATCGGGTCTTCTCGATGTCGTAGTCACCCCAGCTGGCCCCCTTGGCTTATCCGACCGAAGTCAACGCGACTTGTTGCTTCCAAACTGGGACAACGAAGCCGTTCGGGCTCAACTCCGATTGCGCTTGATGAATGAACGTGCAGTCTTGTGCTGTCTCAAATGTCGAGCCATTCGACGATTCCGTGTAGAACGCTATCCCGAGTTGAAGAATCCTAAAGAATGCATTTCTTGCCAAGGACAGATGCTGGTTTGTGCGCGTGAAGGACTTGAGAAAATGCTGGAAGGGTGGGTCGTTTCCGAGGAGGAGAGTGATCGGAATCGAATGATTCGTAATGCATCATTGATCAAAACTCATGGGTTCCATGCCATTGTTTGCCTCATGGCTCGAGGTGTTGGAGAAGCAACAGCACAACGAATCTTACGAAAAGGTAACAACAACGATATTGAAAGTCTGCTTCAATCGATTCATCATGCAGAAATCGAGTATGCACGTACACGACGTTTCTGGGGTTAATCACTCAAACTCAACGTTTCGAAGTTTAATTCCAGCCTCTTTCATCATGTTGGTTGAACGGGTGAAATCTTCAGTCCAGCGTTCTGGGATGTTGTTGGTTCCTGCATAAACGACCTCAATAATTCCTGCTTGGATCAGCGAGCGTGCACAACGGGTGCATGGAGGCCAGGTTACGTAAGCGGTGCAATCTTTGAGCGAAACACCAACACGAGCAGCATGCATAATTGCGTTTTCTTCCGCATGGCAAATCAGTGGATACTTT
>CAXQWT010000036.1:0-15945 GCA_964227855.1 Salipiger bermudensis
CCTCGTTGGGGTGATGTCGTTCACCAACAATCGTTCCTACTTTTTTGTCGTTCACATATACATCCCGGTGTACTAATTCCTGAATGTTGTATTCTTTGTCTGCCATTTTTTCCCATCTCCTCGGGTCATGCCCGGTTAGGAGGTCTTCCCCCGATACATCATATATACTCTTCGACAACAAAAATTAACTTTTCAATTGGAATATTGTTATTATTGAATTAAATCTATATTGGCGATTGCATATATTTTCCAAAAGTGAATGTCGTATAATTTTCAAATTATACTGGATTTCATTTCCTGCCGGAATCCATATCCAATTGGAATCCAAACATTGTGACTTTGTTCATCTCCAGATCACAAAGATTACAAAAATAGTGAAAATCAGAGGTTTTTCAATTGGATTTTACATTATTTCATGTGAATGATCATCGCCAATAGGCTGAACACATCGCGTAGAATAAGGCTCGAGGGCTATGTTCAAAGGAGTTCTTTGACAGCATGAACACATGGCGGATAATCCCATCAACGTCCTACATCGCCTCCGTGCATCGAGTGGTCCGAAAGAGACCGTGGGACTCAGCGATGAAGTAATCTCTGATTTTTGCGGTACTGACGCTGAACTGGTTCAGGCGATCCTTGAGGCCGGAGAAGTCCATACCACACTCTTGAGTGAGTTCGGTCAAGACATCATGTCACTTCCGGAGGCAGAACTGATTAAGCATTTACAATCCGATTATGTCAACTTCTATTCTGCTGCTACTGTCAATCCATACATCCCTATCGCTGGGCGAGGACCTTGGCTGGTCACTGCATGTGGTTCCGTTCTCCACGACAACGGAGGATACGGTATGCTTGGAAGCGGTCACGGACCTTCATCAGTCATCGAAGCCATGAGTGAGAATTGGGTTATGGCCAACGTTATGACGCCATCGTTTTCTCAAAAGCGCCTTGGTGACCGGCTTCGAAAAGAGCTTGGGCACACTCGTGGCTCCTGTCCTTTCGACCGATTCATCTGCATGAACAGCGGTTCTGAATCGGTGACAGTCGGACTTCGTATTGCTGATGTGAACGCCAAGAACATGACCGACCCTGGTGGCCGCCATGAAGGAAAACCAACGAAACTCCTTGCTGTTGAGCGTGCCTTCCATGGACGAACAGGGCGACCAGCCCAAATTTCCCATTCTTGCATGGACGGTTACAAGAAAAACCTTGCAACGTTCAGAGACATGGACAATCTCCTCTTGGTTCCTGCCAATGATATTGAAGCATTGCAAGCCATGTTCAAGCGTGCTGATGATGAAGGATTCTTCATCGAAATGATGGCATTGGAACCTGTTCAAGGAGAAGGAAGCCCCGGTCGATGTGTTGAGCGAGCCTTCTATGATGAGGCCCGGCGCTTAACTCTTGAACACGGATCGATGCTCATGGTTGATTCTGTACAAGCAGGACTCCGCGGTCAAGGCTGCTTGTCCGTTGTTGATTACGAAGGTTTCGAGGATGCAGAAGCACCCGATCTTGAAGCATGGTCGAAAGCCCTCAATGCAGGCCAATACCCACTGTCTGTTCTCGGAATGAACAAGCGTGCAAGCGATCTCTATGTTGTTGGAATCTATGGAAACACGATGACAACGAACCCACGTGCCCTTGAAACAGCAGTAGCGGTTCTTGACAACATCACGCCCGAATTAAGAACAAACATTCGAGAGCGTGGAAAGGAAATGGTCGAGAAACTCAAGATTCTTCAATCCAAATATCCGGATCAAATTCTCGAAGTTCAAGGAACCGGATTGCTCGTTTCGGCTGAATTGAATCCAGAAACATTGCAAGTCGTTGGCTTCGACAAGGTCGAAGTATGGTGCCGAAAGCATGGCCTTGGCGTCATTCACGGCGGTGTCAATGCACTGAGATACACACCAAACTTTGGCATTACATCCAAGGAAGTCGATCTTGTCATCGATATCACCCAGCAAGCCATTGAGGCCTTCATAGCGTGAGAAGAATGGTTCGTGTGAGCGTCCATCCAACCGATGGGTCAATCGCACGATCGTTTATTGAACGACTGCTCATGTTTGATGTTGTACTCTGTCTTGATGAGAAGGGCGCTCTAGAACTTCAGGAACATCATGCAACGTTGCTCCAAGCAGGCATTGCAGAAGTTGTTGTTTCGAACGAATCAGAGATACAATTCGATTTCCTTTCGCAGCCGAACACCATTCGAGTGAATGATTCTTGTTCAATTGTCTTGCATGACGTTCTTCCTTCAGGAAAGAATTCTGGACTTGCTAACGAAGCATTAGAGTCCATTTGGAATTCTATCGAACACTCGATTGATGGAGACGCTTCCCACTATTGGGTAGCTGAATCTGATGTGGTTGATGCTCTGGTTCGAATCGCCTTGCACCAACCACAATTACCAGAAGTGATTGATATCGCTGGACGTCGACGATGGTCAACCCAACAAACGCACCATGAATTGCAGATGCTTTACAATCGGACACGGGCGGGCTCATCGGGTCAATTTACCGCTTCGCTTCTCGATCAACCCGCCTCGCCGAAGATTTCTGTCGTTCCAATTCAGGTTGCTCAACAAGCAACAAGGCCTTCATTGGGGCCGTTGCACAATGTTTTGGTTGAATGTGATGGTCATGGATGGCAACCAACAAGTCCGTTACGTACGGCGATGATGGTGTATCTTGCAGGAAAACTCAACGGTTGAAGATGTCACTTCCAAGCAAAGGAAGCAGGACACTTGCATCGCCTTCAACACAAACGTTCGGAGCTTCAGGACGCATCTTGCCCCAACTAATTGCTTCTCGAAGACGGGCACCTGAAAGGCTACCATCGTGTTCTGGAGCCGTTGTCACATAGACAGCAGCATCGAGACCGCCTCGGTATTGATTCCACCAAATGACGTGGTGCTTTGAAATTCCACCACCGACCATCAAGGCGTTGGAGGTCGCAACATCCCATGTCAAATCGGACATAACTTGTTCATCAGCCAACGTATCGATGTGGAAATCACGGTGCTTTTGACGGAACATGAACAATTGAGCACCAATCGAACCATCGGTAATTCCTGGGATGCAGACAGGAATTTGATTCTTCCAAGCCCAGTAGATGAGTGAATCTGGCTTACCGATCCGCTTTCCTAATTCCCAAACGAGATGAATTGAACCAAAGCCAATCCAAGCATCAGCACCCGTCTTCCCGGTTTCTTTGAGTCGATTGTTGTAGATGTCTTCGAGAGCAGGCATAACCACCGCTTCGATGATTTCACCATACGATGAATTTGGAACAATGACGTTACCTAGGCGCATCAATTCATGTTCACCGAGCTCGATGTCATCCAATTCAAAGGCGCCGTGATAGTAGTCCTTGTAGGAACGAGCGATATCGTGGTCGAGTGTTCCACACGTGGTTGAAACAACGTTGAACATCTTGGTTTTGATGGCTTCAATAAAGAAGGAACGAGTACCCGTTGCACATAGGCATGCAGGGAAGGAAAGCCAATTACAGACCTGACTTGAATCGCCATCAACAGCATCTGATTCCAGGCGCATTTGAAGCAAGATATCTCGAGCAGTAGCAAGTTTTGTGGCCGTGAATCCGCCAGCTTGGGCCATTTGGTCAATCAGTGAACCTGAATCCGTCACCTCGCTGAAGGCGTAATCTTTCACGGGGATATCGAAGTCATTCGGGTCAATCGCCATGCTCCTTCGCCATCGTTTCACTTCATCAATCTTTCATGGGGATTGGAACCTCAAGATGATCCAACAAACGCTCAACGGAACGGAGAGTCCCATGAACGGAGGGATGCATCGTATGGTCGCCAATGCAGTAAATTCCATTTTGTTCCAACGGTCTTCGCTCACGACCGATAGCCGTCGTACCTCCCGACGGAAGTGCGTAATCGACGTACGTTGTACCAATCAGTTTCCAGTCGTTAGCAGTTGAACCAAACCAATCGACCAATTCGCCTTGAATGTGCTTTCGTTCTTCCTTCTCGTTGTGCATACGAGCGTCTTCACCAATCACCGTTGCAACAACCAGATGTGCATCGGATGCATGCAGGAGGGTAGGAACATGTACGTGCAGGATTTTCTGCCCTTTGTGTTCATATTCTGTGTTCAACAGCAATCTGGCTCGTTGAATTGGAGCATTCTTGCATTCGAAAACATAGGTTGCCGTTTCTTTTCGACGTACTTGCGAAGTATCTCCAAGCAGGACTTGTGTGACGTGTTGTGGAGTTGCAAGGACAACGATATCGGCTTTCTTCGTGGTTCCATCCTCGAGTTTTACGGATTTCTTGGAGACTGAGTCTACCCTTGTATTGAACATAACCTCAGTCGATGTAAGTCGTTCGAAAATCTGAGATGGCACTGCCTCAATACCGTGTTTCGGCATGGTCATCATGCCATGTGACATGGCTGAGAAGGTGAACGATGCAAAAGCAGAGCGTTCCTTCCGTTCACTATCCAACGTAATACCCGTAAAGAGAGGCCGTAGGAAGGACGACTGAAACGACTTGCTGAATCGCATTGAATCAAAGTAGGTATCGAGCGGAACTGATGAAGAATCCATTGCAGCTTCAAGATCGCTTTTTCGAGTCTTCAAACGCCACCGTAGCATTCGCAATGCGTTCCAAATTCCTGCCGAGAGGATGGTTGGAAACAAGGTTGAGGGTGCACGCAGTGGGTCGCCGATGGTCTTGAGGGTTCCAGTGGATGGTGCAATCAAATCAGTTGCAGCATCCATCGATTTGAGTTGAAGTTGATCAACATCAAGCCAACGATGCAGACTCGGATAGGCCGTGTGTAGAACGTGAAAACCAACGTCAAGGTTGTATGATCCCATGGTTGTGCATCGCATTCGACCTCCGACCTTTTCGGATGCTTCGATGAGGGTACAGTCGTATCCATGCTGTTCGAAAGCCCATGCTGCAGCGCAACCAGCGAGTCCTGCACCGACGATGATGGCTTTCATGCTCTCCCTCAAACTAGGACGTTCGCCATTCCACCATCAAGGTGTAGGACTTGACCTGTCAAGTTGTCGGGCGCATCGGTAAGGAGCCAGTGCATGGCTGATGCAGCCTCCTCCTTCTGACTGATTCGCTGTGTTGGTATCTTTTGCGAAGCAGCATCACGCATTGCATCACTGGCGAGAATCTTGGAGGCCATTTTGGTATCGGTAAGGCCAGGGGCGACTGCATTGATACGCAAACCTCGACGTGCATAGGTTGCAGCCGCAGAGCGCACCATTGCTTCAATACCACCTTTTGCAGCAGCAATCGCTTCGTGATTCACAAGTCCGAGAGAGCCGGCTACACTGGAAGTAAACACCATACGACCTTGCCCTTGCCGCAGCATCGCTTTCCCTCCAATTGACAAGGTTAGGAATGCAGAGGTCAGGTTTGTTGTAATGACATCCTCAAACGCATCCTGATTGAGAGCATGCGGTGGACGGATAACGATAGAACCAACGCAGTGCAGAATGCCGTCAATGTCACCTTTTTCCTTTGCTTCATCAATACACTGCTTGACGTCTGCTTCTTTGGTAGCGTCACCCACGGTCGTGGTGTGTCCATTCGACTTGAGTTGTTCTGCTTGTTCTTCGGTTCGAACAAGAGCGTGAATTGCATGCCCGCTTTCGCTTAATCGTTCGATGACATCAGAAGCAATGTCACTGTTTCCGCCAATAATGAGGTAGTTCATAACCCAAAAGAATCCTATTTACTTTTGAATCGCAGTTTTCAGCCATGAACAAACAGCCTTTGAAAACGGAGACCATCATACTCACAGCATGAGCGATGATGGATGGCTTCAATCTGTTCAGTCCGTCCACGTTCTCGGTGCAGGACTGCGCAAAGACCGTCCTGCCCATCAAGCCTTTCACGACGCAGGACATCTCGGCTATCGAATGATACCTGTACATCCAAAGGATGCAGGCAATACGCTCCTTGGTCGTCCAATTCGCAGTGATCCTTGGCAGAGTAAGGAGCCAGAATTATTCGTGTTGTTCCTTGCCCCGGATCGAGTGCTTACGTCATTACGAACATGGTTGCTTGAAGGACGAACAATACCGTTCATTTGGTTGCAGCCAGGTGCAGAACGAGACGATGTGTTGGAATTCCTCGAGGATGCAAACATTTCATACAGTCATGGGCGATGTTGGGTTGTAACCGTAACAGAAGGTAACTTGCCCTGCACAAACCCAATTGATGCAGCCCCTTGGTTTTTGCAAACGATGGCTCAAGACGGTAGCGAGTGCTCTTTGTGGCGGTCGTTCGAATCTGGCAGCGAACATATGCTTGAGGAACCGTTGGAATGGGTTGGCGATTTGTACGATCTTCGAGATTCTGATGAAACGATCCCTCGCTACATTCGATCATTACGGCATGAAGATGAGACGTTGAGCGATGCAGCTCATCGACTTTCGAAGTAATCACAGCGTTTGCTCAAGTTCGAAAATACGGTCCCGCAATCGTGCAGCCTCTTCAAAATCGAGTTGTTTGGCAGCCTCTTTCATGGCTGACTTCAGTTCATTCAACAAATCCAAGCGTTGTTCACGCGTAAGGTTGGAATGAACATCATCAGCCTCATCATAAGTCAATTGGATTTTTGAATTTTCAATTGAGGTTTTTCTTTCTGATTGTGCCCAAGCACCAGCGCCGAGATTGAACTTTGCGGCCCAATCTCCATCTTTACGCCCACCTTTCTTGGCTACAAGCCGGCGTTTGCCATCTTTTGCAGTTGCAGTTCCAGCGATCAATTCATCCGCTTCTGCACCCATTTGAGGAAGTGCCTTGATGATGGTTCTTGGAACGATACCGTTGGCCTTATTGTGGGCGTCTTGTCGCTTCCGACGTTCAAGGGTTTGTCGAATGCTTGCTTCCATCGCTGGGCTCATCCCATCAGCATAGAGAAGAACTCGCCCATTCTCGTTTCGAGCAGCTCGGCCAATGGTCTGTAGAAGCGATCGTTCGTTTCGAAGGAAGCCTTGGCGGTCAGCATCGAAGATAGCAACAAGGCTCACTTCTGGAATGTCCAATCCTTCTCGAAGAAGGTTGATGCCGACCACCACATCAATGTGGCCAATACGGAGGGCATTGAGAATCTCTGTCCGCTCGATGGTGTCGATTTCGGAGTGAAGATGATGCGACCGTACACCCATTCTGTTGAGATATTCAGCGACTTCTTCTGCGAACTTAATCGTAAGAACAGTGACAAGACAGCGTTCTCCTTTCTCAATACGTAGATTGATCTCTGAGAGCAAATCAGCAACTTGTCCCTCTGTTGGGCGAACCTCAATGTTCGGATCAAGCAACCCAGTGGGACGTAATTCCATCTTTGCAATACCTTGAATCGATTGCAGCAATTCGAACATGGTTTCCGAATCAGGGTGCTTTTTCTTTTTCTCACCAGGACGTGCTCCACCAGCAGAGGCTACGTGTTCAAGCCCAAGAGGAACTTTTTGTTTGGTGATTTCGCAAAGATGGCGTAGTTCTCGCTCTCCCGGTGTAGCAGAGACATACACCATTTGAGGGACAAGATGCTGGAATTCTGGCATCTTTAATGGCCGATTATCCGCAGCCGTAGGCAATCGAAATCCGTGCTCGATAAGACTGTCTTTGCGAGACTTGTCTCCAAAGTACATTCCACCAACCTGTGGAAGCGTAACGTGAGACTCGTCCATAATGACAAGGAATTTCTTCGGGTCGCCATGGAATTGTCGTGCACATGCAGCGAAGAAGTCCAACAAACAGTACGGGCGTTCACCAGGCTGTCGTCCATCAAAATGCAAGGAATAGTTCTCAATGGCTTGGCAGTGACCAATCTCTCTCAACATCTCCAAATCGTATTGTGTACGTTGTTCAAGGCGATGGCGTTCAATGAATTTGTTCTGCATATCGAATTCAGTTAATCGCAGTTGAAGTTCCTCCTCAATGCTCTCAAGTGCTTGCTCAAAGCGTTCCTGACTGGTCATGAAGAATTCCTTTGGGTGGATCCAAGCTTCATCAAGATCATCAAGGATTTCCCATGAAACAGGATCACAGACCTGGACATGCGTAACACCATCAAGATCGAAGCGAATACGCAATGGGTCATCGCGAGAAGGCATCCAGACATCGAGAACTTCGCCACGGAGCCGGCATTCGCCACGAGAAAGGTCGGTTGTTGTTCTCGTGTATTGGAGTGCAACCAACTCACGAACAAGGTCCTGTGGATCGATTTCTTGCCCCTTGTGAACACGTGCATGGTGTTCGAGGAACGTTTCCGGTGGGTTAAGACCGTAGATGCAGGAAACGGACGAGACAATGACACAGTCTGGACGACTGACAAGGCTTGCAACAGCAGCGAAGCGTTCTTGCTCAATACGTTCGTTGATGGACATTTCTTTGTCGATGTATAAATCCCGTTTTGCAAGATAGGCTTCGGGTTGGTAGTAGTCGTAATGGGATACGAAGTATTCAACAGCGTTTTCGGGGAAGTAGCCTGCAACTTCATGATACAATTGACGAGCAAGCGTTTTGTTGTGGCTGAGGATGAGTGTTGGAATGTTCAGTCGCTCGATCATGTTCGCCATGGCAAAGGTCTTGCCGCTGCCTGTAACACCGAGCAGGATGCATCGTTCTTGACCATTCTCAAGTTGCTTTACCAATTCCTCAATAGCATCAGGTTGATCTCCTGAGGGCTCGAACTCACTGTGCAAGCGAAATCGCTTTACAGATGGATGCAAATGCTCCATTGCTGCCCCTTCAAGGGCTTTTGAAAGGTCAAATGGATCTCTGTCGACCAAGTCAACTTCAGCGACTTCTTGGTCTGCGACGTGCTCAAACGCACCGTCATCATCCCAAGCCTCGGTCATGGTTGGGCTTCGCGCCAACCCTTGATGAAGATGCGTCTAAGGCAGATAGAGTCCACCATTAGCGTGAAGGACTGCTCCGGTGATGTAAGCAGCATCATCGCCCAGCAGAAATGAGACAATGGAAGCCATGTCATCACCGGTTCCAATGCGCTTCAGTGGAACCTCTTCGATACGCTGTGCACGCTTCGATTCTGAATCACCAGCAAGAATGTCCGTGTCGACATAGCCAGGAGCGAGGACATTGACCCGTTTTCCTTCCGGGCCAACAGCAAGCGCAAGCGAACGAGCCCAGGTGCTCAGGGCAGCTTTAGAAGCGGCATAATCAGCACCATGTGGAGAGCCTCGTGTCGCCAACTGGGAACTCACGACAACCATGCTTGCGTGTGGTGCTAGATGGGGTTGGACAACTTTCCAAACGTTGACAGCCCCTTCGAAGTTGGCTTTCATTGTTCGACGTAGGTCGTTTAGTTCCAATTCAGCAGCAGGAACACGATCGTATCGGCCATGATTGAGGATGAGTGCATCGATCTTCCTGTTCATCCAAGCATGAATACCGAGCAATCCGACCTCGCCCTCATCGGAACAATCGACCTTGACAGCAAGTGCATCACCGCCAGAGTTACGAATTTCATCAACGACCATCTCAGCAGGTTTGGATGAGGAATTGTAGGTCAGCAGTACATCGTATCCATCCTTGGCAAGACGATGGCTGATAGCGGCACCGATACCTCTCCCACCACCAGTGACGAGTGCGACAGGCCGAGAGGTCATGTCTCTCCCACTGTGCAGGTATTCATCAATTCATTGCAAGAATTGAGCCAATTGAGGAGGCTGCCATCCTTCCGGTTTCAGGACTTTTCCATCTTCTCTTCGAATGACTTTCCCATCAACAAGTTTGGCCATGTTGCTTCGATGAACCTCGTTGAAAGCATCATCGTAGATGTGTTGCATTCCATGGTTGATAATGGTCCCAGCAAGGATGTAGCCAATGTCAGCTAATGCGTCAAGGACTTCGACAAGATCACCTGCCCGAGCAGCCTCAGCATACTCCTGAACTTCTTCTGTGAGGAGCTTAATCCGTAATTCAATCAATTCGTCTGGACCAAGACCAGGAGCATCGAGTTTTGGAATTTCAAAGGCTTCATTGAATTCAAGCAGGGACTTGACAATTGGGTTCATAGATGCAATACAACCGAATGGGTTCATCAATGTTCCATGCCCATCTCTAGGCCTTGCGCTCCGTAGAGTATTGGAGAACTGAGCGACTGATAAGGACAATTGCAAACATGATTGCTGTTATGAGGGCAATCATCGAACCGCTACCTGTCTCCAATTCAGCAGAGAAATAGAGGCCAAGAAGGACAGAAACAAGACCGAATATTTGCGTGAGAACCATGCAACTTCTGAAACTTCGACCAACAAGTTGAGCAGTTGCCGCCGGAGTGACAAGCAATGCGGTCACGAGAAGCGTTCCAACAACTTGGACCATCGAGACGACGATGGCCGCAACAGCAGCACTAAACCATAGCCCAATCCATCGGGTTGGAATCCCTTGAACACGTGCTGCTATCGCATCGATGGTCGTTGCAAGTAGCGCATCGTGAAGGAAAAAGAGCGTTACGAGACTGAAGATGGAGATGTAGAGAATCAAATCAAGATCATCGTAATCGATGAGCAGCAGGTTGCCGAAGAGGTAGCCTTCGATATCAGAGGTAATACCTCCACCCCAAATACGGAGTACGACGAGACCAAGCGCCAGCATGCCTGTTAAGAAAATCGCAATGGACGCATCGCCTGTAAGCAACTCTCGTTCTTGCAATTCGTGAATGATCAGGGCTGCAGTTAAGCTGAAAACAAGAGCATACCACAACGGTGCGGTTGCACCCAGAACGATGCCGACAGCAACACCGCCAAAGGAAACGTGGGCAAGGCCGTCTCCCATCAATGCAAGATTTTTCATCAGGAGGAAGGATCCATAGAATCCAGCGACGACGGTTGTCAATATCGCTGCAATCAAAGCCCTTTGAAACATCTCCAATTCAAAGAAGGCTGGGAACGTCTCACCAGGCATGAACTGCGCCATAGGTTCGAGAACATTGGAGAGAATTTCAACCAAGTGTTCGCTCAATTGCATCATTCTTCCTCCTCATGTGAATGTGCGTGAACGTGTTGCAGGCCAATCAACCCAGCCAATCCGCTCAAATCTGGAATTTCGCTTGGCTTTCCATCGTACTGAATTTGACCATCGAGATAGATGACTCTGTGAGCTGACTGGCGAATGGCAGTCAGGTCGTGCGAGACCATCAGCAAGGTCTTGTTTTCGTTGTGGCAGAGGTCGTCCAAAAGTTTCAGGATTCCATTCCGTGAGCTCCTGTCAACGTTGACGAGTGGTTCATCGAAAATGAGCAACTCAGCATTTGAGGCAAGAGCCCGCCCGATGACAGCACGTTGACGCTGTCCCCCTGAAAGGCGAGCAATGTCCATGTTTGCAAGATCTGCTAATCCAACCAGTTCCAACGCTTTCTCCACGGCCTCATCGTTCTTCCTTCGTCGAAACGAAAACAAATCACTCGAAGAGAGTGTGCCGAGCGAAACCAATTCCTTCACAGTCATTCGCATCTTTGTCGGAATGCTTGCTGCACTTTGGGATACCCATCCAACATTTCCATTGAAATTGATGGTCTGTGGATTGCGTCCAAAAACTGTGACCGTTCCTTGAGCAGGCTGTAAAATCCCCAAGACAGTCAACAAGAATGTGGATTTACCGCCCCCATTTGGACCGACAACCCCAACAAATTCTCCTTTGTTGATGCGCAGGTTTACGTCCTGGAGAACCAACTTGCCCGAGCGCCTCACGGACAGGTTTGTTGCTTCCAACATAGAAGAAGCGGCGGCCGCCCTACTAGATGAAATCGTCTGCAAAACTACCGCCTCAGGGCATGCTCTTGAAGTGTCTCACAACATTCCAAGATTTTTCACATGGCTCGACGTGCTGAGAGGAACGCAGTGGTAATCTTGTATGCAAGGAACAGGAATATTCCACCCACAAAAACAACAGGTAGAATGTCCACTGTATGCATATTTTATCCTCCAATCTCAATTCGCGCTCATCAGCAGCCCAATCCAGCCTTGAGGCTGTTGAGGTTCTTTTCCATCAAGGAGAGATAGTCGTTATTGGAGTCCTTTGGTGGCAATTCCATGGTGTACAAGGTTTGTACTGTAACTGCACCGTTGGTTTGATCGACGATGCTGTTGACGGCAGTTTCATCAGTGTATTCTTCGACAAAAAGAACCGTGATTGCATCTTCCTCAATCTTCTCAACAACTTCAGCAATGTCTGCAGCGCTTGGCTCCCCTTCTGGGTCAAGTCCGTGAACAGTCACGAACTCGAGGTTGTATCGGTATGCGATGTATGAGTATGCGTTATGGTTTGCAGCAACAGTGTTGTTCGTACATGTGCCGTTTGGTCCAAATGCTGCATTGTAGTCAGCATCAACCTCGTCGAGGCTTGCCATGAACGCATCAGCGTTGGTTTGGAATGTGTCAGCGAGGTTAGGGAAGGCCGTCTTCATCTCACCAAGAACAAGGGCAACCTGTGCCTTGTATGCAAGCGGATCAAGCCAGCTGTGTGGATCGTATGCAAGTGCTTTTTCATCACCGTGATCATCGTGACCTTCCTCGTCTCGATGGTCGTCGTCATCATGCGTTTCATCGTCATCGTGATCGTCAGGTCGCTGATTCTCGGTCCACATGAGGCCTGCACCTTCACAGGCTTCCTCGGTTGTGTGCGTTGTGTCAACAGTGTGTGTGCTCATGTCATAGCAGACCATTTCGCCCTCTCCGTGGCTACCATGGTCATGGCCTTCATGTCCACCCATGCTGAGAATGTGGAGTTCGACACCTGCTGGAAGTGCAAAACCGTAGTCACCCTCTTCTTCAACATGGAGGCCGATGTAGGCAAGACCTTCTTCATGGTCTTCACCCATCATTTCCATGACTTCGCTAAATTCCTCCATGCTGATGTTGCCATCTTCATCCGCATCGTACATTGTGAACATCATTTCAGTCATGTTGTCATCGTGATCTTCGTCGTGTGTTTCGTTTTCACCATGGTCATGGTCATCAATACCTTCTTCTTCAGCCATCATCATTTCCATCATTTCTGAGAATTCATCAAGGGAGAGGTTGTCATCTTCGTCCTCGTCAAAGACGCCGAAGTAGATTTCAGCCATCTCTTCACCATCGATTGGTAGGTCACCTTCCATTGCAGCGATAAGTCGGTTAAGTTCGTCTCCGTCAAGATGTTCGTCTTCGTTCATGTCAGCCATGTGGAACATCATCTCAAACATCGCCATCTCGATTTCATGCACTGGGTCGTGTTCATCATGGTCATCATGGCCATCACCTGAATCATCTCCAGAGTCATCATCATGGTCGTGGTCATCATCCTCCATTTCTTCTGCCATGGTGAGGAATTCGCTCATCGAGAGGAGTCCGTCATTGTCCGTGTCGAACATTTCAATCATTTCATCGGCATCCATGTCCTCATGCTCTTCTTCCATCCACATGTGGCCTGCAGCTTCACAGTCTTCCTCTGTGGTGTACTCCTCGTGAGTTTCGTGTGTATCCTCATCATGGCATGTTTCAGCGTCCCAATGATCGTCATGCCCATCATGTTCATCCTCATGGTCATCATCACCCTCGTCACTGTGTTCATCCGCATGTTCGCCGTCATGATCGTGATGGGGGTGGTGTGCACCTCCCATTGCTGCAATAGCAATCGTGAAAGCTTCGATGTCCTTTGCTTCGAATTCGAGCATGTATTCACCTGCTTCAAGTCCGTAAACCGTAATTGTGGTTTCTGTTGGACAGTCGCTTGAAGCAGTCAAGGTCTCCTCGGCTCGGACCATTCCATGACCGTCATGGTCGTGCTCATCATGGTCGCTGTGATCGTCATGGTCCTCATGATCATCGTGGTCATCACGGTCGTCGTGGTCATCATGATCGTCGTGGTCATCATGACCGTCATGGTCGTCATGATGCTCATCCTCAGGCATGGCGAGGTTGTGAGCTGCATCGTCACTGTGAATTTCATCTGCGAAGTACATCGACTCTGCTAGGATGTGGACGTCCGTTGTTCCTGGGGCGGAGAGTGACTTGCACAACTGGTCAACGAGCAATCCTTCGTAATCGAGTGCGGCTTGACCAGTTGGCATAGCATGGGTGGAGAACGATGGTGGTGCATCGTCACCAAGGCTATCCATGGTTGCGTCAACCCAGGTTTCTAAGCCAAGACCATGGTAGAAGAACAGATCAGCACCTTGCAATCGGACAAGATCTGCTGCGGATGGTTCGTAATCGTGGACAGGGACGTTCGACGGAGATAGCGTCTCGACGTTGAGGGTGTCTCCGGCGATTGCAGAGACAATTTGCTCGACGTGGTAGGTTGAAACGAGGACGGTGCCCTTGCTTCCGTCCTCTTCGTCTACGGTTCCTAAGCAACCAGCAAGGCTCGAAAAAATCAGGATGCTGGCAGTCAATAATACGTGCATTGTGCTTTTGCGCATGGCCCTGGGAGAATTAATACATATATAATATAAGTTAATAAATAGGTATCAGATAAATATTATTACGGGTGGGAATATGGCCCACTATGAGCCGAGTAGTCTCTTTCAGCGTCGACAATCAATTTGCAGATGAGCTGGATAACATTGTCCAAAAGTCAGGATACAGCAATCGCAGTCGATTTCTACGTGATGCTTCGTTGAATTTTGCAGAGCAATTACAGCGAGGAAGCTTGGAAACGATGGAAGCGAACACAGAGGTTGAAGGGATCTTGATTGTCTACTACCAGCACGGAATCGAGCAAAAATTACACGATATTCGTCATTCAAACAAGATATCTGTATCGTCATACAACCATAGCTGTCTGTTTGCGAGTCATTCCTGTGTCGATACCATCCAAGCCTCGGGAACGGCTGAACAATTCCGGAAGGTTATGCAACAACTTCAGAACACGCAGGATGTTGATCGTGTGATGTTCGTTCCTGCTCCACTTCGTGATCATGGTTGCTGCTGAAAGCAATCAATCTTCCAATCCAGTTGGGACTTCAACTGCAAAGCCTGCGATGAGTGAGGCGAGTAAAACCCATCCAGTGAGCATGGATACACGGAAGAGTGTGGTTTGGAAGTCTGAAAAACTGTCCTTTTTGAGAACGACGTAGATGTTTGCAACGGCCATCAAACCCGAGGCCGCAAGGAAATAGATGCTTTCAATTGGGTCTGAGAAAGCAAAGCAAGCGAACCACAGGAGTGAGAGTTGAATTGTTGTTCGGGTTGTTGCTCGTTCACCAAATTTCGATGGGAAGGAGTGGATGCCTTGCTCACGATCGCTTTCGACATCCATTCGTGCATAGTTGATGTCAAAGGCTGCAATCCAAAGTGCTACACCGAGTGAAATGGGTAAGATGGTTGGCGCCCAGAGGAACTCAGTTTGCGTATCGAATAGACCTGTGATGGCTGCCCATCCATGCGTATCTGCAGCAATGGCAACCCATGCGCCTGCAGGGGCAAGTCCGAGACAAAGCCCGAGCCAGAAATGGCACAACCAGGTAAAGCGCTTCATGTAGGGATAGATGACGAAGGCAAGCACAGGCAACCAAGCCATCATCAAGGCAACTTCATTGAGCAGACCAGCACTGATGAGGAGCATCAATAAGAACACAGCAGAGAGAATCCAAGCTGTTTGCATGCTCATTGTACCTGATGCAAGATGTCGGCCTTGAGTGCGAGGGTTTGCAGCATCAATGTCTCGATCGATAATTCGGTTCAGGGTCATTGCAAGTCCACGAGCGCCGACAGCTGCTAAGAGGATCCAGAGAAGATCAATGCCATACCCGTGATTGAATTCCTCAATCGCAATGAGGTAGCCAATGAGAACGAACGGCAGTGAAAACAGCGTATGTTCGATTTTCACGAACTCAGCGATTTGCTTGAGGTTCATGCCTTCACCTGAATTCAAGATGCGGTGGCCATTGGTATTTGTCAAGTTCGGGATGTTTGCGTACTGCTTCGAGCGTT
>CAXQWT010000037.1:0-21446 GCA_964227855.1 Salipiger bermudensis
GTTGCTTCAGACTTTGTGGATTCGGGCACGAGTCCGGTTTACGCCGTGTTTTTCTTCGTCCCGATCTGTGGTGTATTTCTTGTCGTAGTCGTATTGGCGGAAATTGGGAAATCACTCTCTGGCTCCAGTAAAAACAAAACAAGTGGCGAGAATACCTCTTCTGAAACCAGTGAAGGGGAGAGAAATAACGACATAAGTTTTAAACAAATTTTTGTAATAATTTCAATCGTTTCTGTGATTCTTTTTGTATTCTTTTTTATTCAAGCAGGTGGAATGTAATATTCTAAACCTTGAACTAACCAATCAGAGGACAAATGCACAAACCCACTGATTCATTTTGAACCAATCAGAGGGCTTGCAGTGGGCTTTGTCATAGCCTACCCTTTGATGCGACTGAACAACCCTATTTACAATACACAGCGATTCGAACATTGTGAACACAGTGAAAGTGTATGAGTGGATGCTTGGTTCGACAACCGATGCATTGCTGAGAAGGATGGCGATTAATTTCGCTATCTTCGGATTCATTCTTCATCTTCTGTGTTGCGTTCTCTACAATCTATCCTTCATTGATTCAAACGACTTGGGGCCTTTTTTTGATTCGTATCTTGATGCCCTCTACACGCCGTTCTCGATCATTCTTGCATACGAAGTCTACGAGTTGATTCGAGCGATTCCTGAGTCTTTTTCCAATTCGATTGGAAAACAATTCGAGGTTGTTACGCTTCTGGTCGTTCGTGATATTTTCAAGAATCTCGCCGACCTAGGAGGCGCAAACAACGTGACCATCGATGCTGATGTCGCATTCATTGCAGTTGAAGCCCTTGCATTCGTTGTTCTGTTTGGGACTGCGCTCTACTTCCGCTCTCTGACCATGGATTCCAAGAATCCTCGTCAACATGATGAATCGATTCAGGTCTTTGTGCAACAAAAGAAGAATCTTGCTTGTACGTTGGTCGTTGTCTACGTTTTCGTCGCATTGTATTCGTTTGCAACGTGGTCAATGGGCGTAATCGATGGAGAGGCAGGGTTGAGTCGTACTGTGTTCTTCTCTGATTTCTTCACTTGGTTGATTGTTTCTGACATTATCATCTTGCTTCTATCGTATCGGCATATCACGGATTTCCTACAATTGGCTCGGAACACTGGTTTTATTCTCTCCACGGTAATCATTCGAGTGGGAATTGGTATTCCTGGATTTACAGGAGCGGCCTTGTTTATCTTATCCGCTGCTCTGGCTGCGTGTGTGCTACGATTAAGCCTAGATGTTCCTCAAACCAAGGAATCTGATTGAGGCCAAAAGATGCCAGATAATTTGGAACCGTTTTGGCAACATATCATATGTGTCGGATTACAGGGAAGATTATGGTGAAAAGGCAAACGGTTGCGTTGACAGTCATATTGCTCCTCTTATCTGTTCCATCTTCAACCTCAGAATCGGCGGAAGCAGTTGCAGTCGAAAAATTCGGTGTTGGTTTCGATGAAGTGGTCGTAGCTGATTCCTCTGATTACCTCAACGACCCACGGGATTTGGAATTTCATCCAGGTCGAGCAAATGAGTTGTGGATTGCGAATCGAGCAACAGATACCATAACGATCGTCGAGAATACGGGACTATCAAACCAAACCTCGCAGAATAGAGCAGACTCACACAGGAACCATTTCTTGGAAGAAGTGAGCGCAATTTCCTTTGGCGCATACCATCCTGAGTTTGATTATCAATGGGGCTCGGCACAAGAATCGAGGAATACCTACAACGGGCAAGCAAATCCAAACAATTTCATGGGGCCTGCGCTTTGGCCTTCTTCACTGAACCATTTCGCCGTTGAGAATCAAAACACAGGCAACGGTTTACTTGGTAGTCACATCGACATGCTCCATGAATCTCCTTATGGCGTGGGTATTGCTCATGATTATGACAATGTTTACTGGTACAACGATGGCTACTACGGAGAGTTGGTTCGCTATGACTTCAAAGCCGATCACGACACTGGTGAGCACGATCATTCAGACGGGGTTGTTCGTCGATATTCAGAGATTCAACTTTCGCATTCACTAGGTACTCCATCTCACATGATTTTGGACAAATCGAATGGAATTCTCTACATTGCAGATGCGGGAGCAAATCGTATTGTTTGGGTAAATACAGATGACCCGGTTTTTACAACAACCGATATCATGAACGACGCATCTCGCCTTGAACCGTTGGATGAGTACTCTCGAATTACAGGTGTTGAATGGGGTGTATTGGCTTCTGGACTTAATCGACCATCAGGCATTGCCCTCGATGCGGATCAACTGTTCGTCTCTGAAAATGGCAATGGAAAGATAGTCGCTTATGAATTGGCATCCAATGGAAAAAGTGCTGTTCAATTGGACAAAATTCAAACAACTGCTACTTCGATTATGGGCTTAGAAATCGGCCCAAATGGGCACCTCTACTACGTCGATAATGGCCAAGATGAGGTCGTTCGAATCGATCCATACACCGACGAAGACGGTGATGGCGTTGGTGATGAAGTTGACAACTGTCCAAGCGTTGCAAATCCGCTACAAGCGAACTTCGATAACGATTCTATGGGCGATGTTTGTGATTCTGATGACGACAACGATTCGGTGTTGGATGTTGATGATCAATGCCCTCAAGGGCAACTCGACTGGATGTCATCGTTTTCTAACGATCATGATGGAGATGGATGTTTGGATGTGACAGAGGATATCGACGATGATAACGACGGTGTGAATGATGGTTCGGATCTCTGCTCGATTGGAGACCTTGGATGGATTTCTTCTGCTTCAACAGACTATGATTCGGACGGTTGTCAAGATGCGCTGGAAGATGTCGATGATGACAATGACCGCATCTGTGATGCAAGTGAATTGAGCAGTCTATGGGCGTGTACACCATCATCAGTCAGTGTCGACCTCTGTCCTGAAAGTTCTCTCGGATTCTTCTCAAACAATCAAAATGATATCGATCGAGATGGTTGTGAAGACTTGACAGAGGATACGGATGATGACAACGATGGATTTGCCGATGAAGTTGATGCTTGCCCATTGAACGCAGGTACCAGCTCACTCGGTGCAGAACTTGGGTGCAGTGATTACGACTCGGATGGTTACAGCGATTCCAGCGACGTGTTCCCAACAGAGCCTACACAATGGCTCGATTCAGACAACGATGGTTATGGAGACAATTCGGATGGATTTGAAGGAGATGCATGCGTGAATATCGCAGGAGACTCGACTGAGGATTTGTTTGGTTGCCCAGATGCGGATGGTGATGGTTGGTCTAATATCAACGATGCTTTCGATGATGAGCCATCCCAGCATTCTGATGCTGATGACGATGGTTATGGAGACGCACCAGGTGGATATCAGGCAGATGAATGCCCCAATGTTTCAGGTACATCAACACAAGACCGATTTGGCTGCTTGGACACGGATTTCGACGGTTGGTCCGATTTGAATGACGACTTCGTCGATGACTCAACCCAGCATAGCGATGCGGATGGCGATGGCTATGGTGACAATGCGCAAGGAACTACGCCTGACAGTTGCCCACAAATCTTCGGCCTTTCTTCCGTTGAACGATATGGTTGCCCTGATTCGGATGAGGACGGTTGGGAAGACCGTTCCGATGTCTACCCTAACGACAATCGACTCTGGTCAGATCTCGACGATGATGGTTATGCTGACCAGCAAGGAACCAACCTCTCTGATGCCTGTCCAGAAGTGTATGGAACATCAACGAATGATGTTCTAGGGTGTCTTGACTCTGATGGTGATGGATGGTCGGATCAAACCGATGATTATCCAAATGATGCCTCAAAGCATCTTGCCTCAGAAGATTCTGAAGACGGCACACAAACTCTCCTCGCCGTTGCGCTTGGGCTTGTCCTTCTCTCACTTGCAATGATTGGATTGATGCGACGAAAAAATGTGGAAGAACCTGAGATGAATCAATTCATAGCCCCGTCGATTGGACCGCCGCTCCCTCCAGAGGGTTTGCCAGCCGGTTGGACCATTGAGCAGTGGATGTATTATGGTGAAGATTATCTCAAACGCAAATAGGTGCTTGTTGCACCTCTGAGACCAAAAGGTGACAAACCTACAGGTTTAGAGTAACCTGTGGAAAGCGTAAATCTCCAAGCATTCCTTTTAGGGGTGATTTTTCTCTCTGTAGGCGGCTATCTTGCTTTCGATATGCAGACGGACACGGATTGGACGACATATTCTTCAGATGACAAAGAGGAATATTTTGATGGAGATTTTTGGTGGACAGTAGAAGTCACCAATGAGATGGAGATCGGTTTGAAAGAAGCAACAATTTCTGCTAACGGCAACATGTGCGACGAACGGGATTGCTACCCAATTGATATGGGCCTTGAATTCGAGATACTTGACAATCCAATTGCCTTGGAAGAAAGAGGTAACCCCGTGGATTGTGAGACGACCGATGAAAAGTATGATGTCATGCTCTGTGAATCTGCATCTGCTGGTTCAACTTCGCAGACCATCATCTCCACTGCTTTAGGATGCCTTGGTTTGACAATTCTCCTTTCAGTGGTTGGTGTGTTTGGCTATATCCCTGGTAGTATTCTCAAACTTCTAAGTTCAATTTCGTCTGTTGTCTTATTTATCGGGCCAATCGTGTGGTATGTAATGTCCCCTGACTACAACGTGGATATCGGTACAGGAGAAGAAAAATATCGAGTATCGAAGGCGTTCTATTTGACACTCCTGAGCTCTCCTTTAGTGTTCATGGGTGGTCGTTTTATCGGAAAAATTGAGGCTTTTGCTTACGAAGAAGATGATGAATGGGAGGAAGAAGATGAGGAATGGCACAATGAAGATGATGCGAACTCCCCGTATTCAGAATCCTCATACCAGACATCAGACTACGATTTGGCCAATGATGATTCAGTCGATGTGAATTTGCAAGGTGTTCTTGATGAAGAAGGCTACGAGTGGCTGGAACATCCAGATGGAAGCGATGAATGGTATTGGCGTGACCAGGACACTGGCGGATGGGTTCGTTACTGAAGCGATTGCAATCGCTCAAGTACTACCGTAACTTAGGTATCTCATGAGCAAGAAGTTCTTCATAAAAATTGTAACCGACCCAGACGTTGACCTACGAAAATGCATTGTTGGAATTGCTTGCGCAGCACAAGCCATCAACGATGGTTACGATGTTGACGTATTCTTTGCAGCAAACGGTGTGAAACTGACCCATGCTGCTTACATCAATGGCATCAATGAGCAAGGAAACATACCAGATGGTATGATTTTCACTATGCTGAAAACAATTACAGAAGGAGCAACAAGCGTTAGTTGTTCAACAGGATCACAGGCTGCAAATGGAGTGACCAAAGAAAATGCGGACGGCATTCTTCTCGAAGGTTACTCGAATTGGATGACATGGAGCGGACCTCCAGGCGTCATCGAGTTGAGTGCAGCCTCTGAAGTCCAACTCGTTTATTGATCCAAAACTCGCCTTTTTGCAAGAATCTCATTCGGTATACGATAGGTGTAGTTGAACCCATCTCCGATGAGGGTTAGCTCTTCGAATGAATCATCAAAAGAAACACACTCAAAGGTTGAGTCGAGGTTGTGAAGTGGCATATTTGCGGCCATCTTTCCTTTCCTCGATAAACGAATCCCAGTAGGGACATTTGGTTCAGTAGACGTGAAATGCAGCACATTCTCCGATGTTTTGATGGTCCCTAATCCGTGAAACATCCTCTCAAAAGTGGCTCGGATTCCATCCCACTCATCAATACGGAACTTCATGATTTCAATGCGAATCTTTTCTCATAAAGTAGTTCCTTCCTTGTCGTAGCCTTGATGCACCACCGACCTGTGGCATGTTCATGGCCTCACTCATCTTGATGCGACACGGTCAATCGATGTGGAATGCTGCGAACCTGTTCACAGGTTGGGTCGATGTCCCTCTAACGCAAATTGGAATCGATGAAGCCCTTGATGGTGGTCGAACGTTGGCTGACATCCCAATCGATGAAGTTCACACGTCAACGCTCATTCGTGCGCAAATGACGGCTATGCTGGCATTGAGTCAGCACAAGAGCGGAAAAACACCAGTTCTACAATATGTGGATTCATCACAAGATATGAGTGAGAGCGAGCAGAAAATGGTTGATTGGTCGCGAATGCATGATGATGCAGATGCTTCTAACATTCTTCCAGTCTTCGTTTCATGGCAATTGAATGAACGCATGTATGGTGATCTTCAAGGTATGAACAAACAAGCCACACGCGACAAGTTTGGAGATGAACAAGTCAAGATTTGGCGTCGCTCCTATGACATCCCTCCTCCCAACGGAGAAAGCCTCGAATTGACGGCTGCACGAACAATTCCTTACTTGGAATCCGTTCTTTTACCAGCGTATGACCAAGGAAAGAACCTCTTTGTTGCAGCGCACGGAAATTCACTTCGAAGCATTATCATGCACCTTGAGGGATTGAGCAAACACGAAGTTCTTGGGTTGGAAGTTCCGACCGGTGTTCCAATGATGTATGAACGACAAAATGGTGAGTGGAAGAGAACAATGGGGTGATGTTATGCTTCTTGATTGGCGCTTCGATGGCTTCCCAGGACGTGTTCTTTGGGTTGATCTTACCGAAGGTACCGTTGAAGCAAAAGAGATTCCACACGATTGGTTGATTCAATCGATGGGCGGAAAAGGTCTTGCAACTCGATTGCTCGTTGAGTGGGATACTACGAATTACGATGAAGCGATGAAACTCAGGCACCCGACTATCGGGCGGGTTGATGCTGCTCGCCATCCGACAACTCCTCTGTTGTTCATGACTGGGCCATATCAAGCCAGTACGGTTGGTTCTTCTGGCCGTGCTGTTGTCGTTACTCGTTCTCCTTTGACCGATGTTTTCATTGATACATACATTGGTGGAAACATTGGACACGATTTACGTCAAGCCGGCTGGGATGGTCTCTTCATCACAGGAGCCTCTGAACATCTCTGCCGACTTGAGATTGTGGATGGCCATGCAGAGTTGCATAAAGCGAACGATTTGGCTGGTATGACCACGTGGCAGGTTGAGCAAACGCTCGAAGGAAAAGGCGAGTGTCTTTCCATTGGTCCTGCCGGCGAGAACGGAGTTCGTATCGCAAGCCCGCTTACGGCTGGACGCAGAGCCGCAGGACGCGGTGGAACCGGTGCTGCATTTGGATTCAAAAATCTCAAGGCAGTTACAGTCAGGTCGACAACGAAAGAGAACGTCCGATTTGCAAGTGAAGCTAGTCTCAAATCTGCGGTCAAGATTCAGCGCCAAGAAATGGGATTACGACGCCGTTCAGGCGATCCATTCTACGCATTTGGAACAAGCCGTGGCCCGCTCTATGCCTCAGAAAATGGCCGTATGCCTACTGCAAATTATAGCTCGACCAATGCTATGATTCCTGATTTTTCCGAATTGAAAGTCAGTGGTGGGCAAGGCGGAGTTGTTCCTTCAACAGGAACAGGAGTGACCATCACAACCAAACTCGATGCACATGAGTTGTCTGGTGAACACTGGCACGAATCCTTGCCTGATGCCAAACAATCTGCTTGCTGTGCACCATGCCCAATTGCTTGTGAAGCTGCTGACCGGCCAACAATTGATGGAGCGAAAATCCGCAAGCGTCCTGTTCATATGAATCGGGTCGATCGCCCAGAATACGAGACGCTCGCCATGCTTGGCTCGAATTTAGGTTTGACCAGTTCACTTGATGTCATGGATGGAAACGATGCATGCAATCGCCTTGGAATCGATACAATCTCCGGTGGTGCAGCCTTATCCATTGTTTGCGAATTGGTTGAGCATGGTTGGCTCCCTGCGAATTGGGCAGATCATTTCCATGCTCCGTTTGATTTTGGTCGGTACAAACAAGGTGATGTTGTACCCTGGCAATTTGGAATACCGGAACTACCTCCACTAGCACTTGCGATGCTCGCAAATGCTCAACCAGGAACCAAGGATTTGTTTTCTGCTCTCGCCTCAGGGGCAGTCGCCTTCTCCGAATATGTCGAGCAAGAAACCGGACATCCGGCGACACGATTGACGGCACATTGCAAAGGGCTCGATCTTCCTGCTTGGGATCCTCGTGGAAAACGTGGTAATGCCATGGCATACATGACGGCGAACGTTGGCGCTTCTCACATGCGCGCAGGATACAAAGAGCCTACGGGATTGCCAAATGCATCTGCAGTCGACTTGATGGAGGAATTAATCCAGAGTCAGAACAGCATCGTTATTCGCGATTCGATGATTCTTTGCGCCTTTGCAAAAGGCGCCACACCGGATGAGGTCATGCTTGATGCTTGGAATGCAATTACTGGAGACGATGCTGATTGGGATGAACTGATGCACAGGGCAAGCGTCCAATGGGATTTGGTCCGGACATGGAACGTTGAGCATTGGAATCGACTCGGTGTTGAACCTATGGAAACGGATTTGCTATCATGGCGCTTACGAAAGGAACCAATTCCAGCTGGAGTCGCAGCGGGAATGGTTTCGTTCGTTGACGACCAAGACGAAAAAGCCTGCATGGCAAAATACTACGCATTAAGAGGGTGGGATGAAAATGGTAAGCCATAATCGGGGAATCCTATGCATCCAACATTGAGCAAGGCAATCGTACTTGTTGTCCTCCTTGCATCTCCATGGCTACTCGTACAAGGGTGGATTTTTGTCGGAGCACAAGACGAATCCATCGCATCCATGGAAACGTGTCCAGAGGGTAGCGCCAATTGTGCTCATCTTGGAGGGAACGCAGATTATCGAATGGATTCAAGTTCAACGATTCTTGATCGATCAATGGATGATGTCCAAATTGAATTAGCACAATATATCTCAGAATACGATTGCAAGATTTTGGTTGAGGATGCTTCTGATTCAACCTACTATGTTCACTTCGTTGAGCAAACTCCATTTTGGCAGTTTCCAGACGATGTGCTTGTTTCCATTGAGCAAATCGATGAGAATTCAGTGGAAATAGAGATCCACTCCCAATCCCGTTTAGGTCTCGGAGATATGGGTGTAAATCCCGAACGAATCGAACGTATTTATGATCAATTATCCGCTTGAATAACATCATCCCAGCCATACGGATAACCGCTCTCGTCGATGAGCAATACATTGACACCAAGCCCAGTTTTATGAAAAGCAATCAACTGAATATCGTGAATCGAATGACCCGTTGGAGCAACGCCAAGGACAGGGAGTTGTTTTTTCGAAAACCAAGACCGGTTGGTCCTTGTTGCATGTTCATTTCCGAGGCTTCTACGTGTTCCATCAACATCATCAAACCATGGCAATGGACCTTCTGGTGAAAATCGCAATCCAAGAATCATATCGACGCCTGTAGTCTCTTGAGCAGCGTCCGTATCCGCTCCACTGGGTATGGCTGGTGCATTTGGGTGCGTATGCAACCAATGTGTAAATCGTCCTGCTCGAGAACCTCGTTGACCTGAAAAGAGGTCATCTGTCCACTCTTCGGGGAGATGATGAACGGAATAAGAGTCACCACGATTGACAACATGAGCCTCTTTGATGACGTATCCTTGCCCTCCAAAGAGGTTGGAGACATGTTCTTGTCCTTCAAAAGCCACTTCAACTTCATCGATATGTTTCCTATTTGGATCAACATCGAGACCAACCAGAATTTCGTCGGGAAGGGATTGCAATGCCCAGATGACGAGATCTCGAAAGATTGGCCCGGGAAGGTGTAATTGGGCTGCATAGGCATGCCTCATCGAATACGATTCTGCGTTGTACGAACGCATCGCTTCGACCAACCACGACTCGACCACGTCAAGGCTAATGCTTCATCCTTCATCAAGGGACGCTTGGAAGAGAATCCTTGAAAACACAGGAGTGCAAGCGCCCCCCATGGCGAAGAAGAAGGGAGGGTTTGGCCGTTTCCTCGGTGCTCTGACCGGAACGCCTTACGAACGCCTGCTAAAGCAAGTCGAAAAACTCTCAAACGAACATGCTGATGATGAGCGAAAACTTGGAAAGGCACTCAAGAAACTCGTTGATGTCGTCGGAACGGCATACGAAGAGGAAGAAATTGACGAGGATGAGCATGACCTCGTTATCGAAGCAATCGAAGAAGTCGACCCAAAGGGACGATCTTTCCCTAAGTTTGCCGAAGAGGACGCATTTTATGCGAACGATGCTCCAGATGCTCCTGATTTGAAACTCGGTAAGAGAAAGAACTTGGATGAATTAATGACTGCTTCAGGAAAGGAATTCACAGGCAGTTTTGGTCGTGACGAATTCGAAGAATTCAAAGCCAGAATGACGGAAGATTTCTACGCAGATTCGGATGAAGCGATTCAAGCTGGTGACCATCAAGCGACAATTCGAACAGAGAACCGTGTGTTCGCTGATGATGAAGATGAACTTCAAAATGTTAAGGCGATGATTTCACAGGAATCAGGTCTCGTCGACCCCACTGCTGCCGAAGAAGAGGAAGAGGAACCCTTCGAAGATGACGAAAACTATTCCGTCGATGAAGATGGAACGGAATGGTTCCAGGACGATGATGGTTACTGGTGGTACCGTCCAGAAGGCGAACCTGAATGGTTACCTTGGGAAGAAGACGAAGACTGATCACGATGGAATCGGTTGTTGGTCCCACCATGGTGGTGCGAGGAACCATGCCTCATGATTCACTGGACGATCAATCAATGGCAATCCGATTGTACCGCCATCGATGGAAAGCCCGCCGAGCGGATTGGTTGCACATGGGCCCGGAAGATAATCCTCGCCAGTCTCGGTCAATTCAACACGCAACGAGTTGCCCGCAGGGACAATCACATCAAGAGGATTGAATTCCATCAGCATGGTGTATGAGGAGAGGGGTGCGACAGGATTCGCATCGTAACCGCCGTCTCTGTAACGTAAATCCATCGTGGCATGTCCGAGTCGAAGATTGAGGGTGTCATCGTAGAGTGTTGCAAAGATCTGTCCTCCATTGCATGCTTGTGTCGATACATCGAGATGCAATGTTGGAAGTCCAGAAATGTGTAGCCCATTCTCGTAGACTGGACTTGTAAGCGTGACAGAACCGCCCAATCCTGTGACGATTCCATCACCGCTCCACTCGGTTCCAATGGATTCTATTTGCCATGTCATGTCTTCAGGTGGCCATGTCTCCTCGACGTGCCATTGCCCGTCATGTGTCTGAATTTGAACCATAGGCTCTGGTTCTTCTCCGATGTCCTTGAGATAATACTGGAACCATCCGTACAATTCAACAGCCCAGTCCATCCTGCTCATGTTTGGATAAGCCTCGCCGCCGTAGCCGCTTCCCAACTCGCTATGGCGGTCGGGTTGGTCAGGATAGTTGTGAGCCCATTGACCAGCAATCGCTCTGGCATTAATGCCAGCATCACGCATCAACTGGTAGGTTGGGAATGCGTGATACGGATCGACGTTCCAATCTTGAAGCCCCCAAACGAGATACACACTTCCACGATAATTCTCGAGAACATCGGGTAGGTGCCTGCGTTCGTCCCAATAGTCGTTCCATTCCGCCCCTCCAAATTCGGCAAAGGCATAGGTCGACCACGGATTGAGTGGCCCAACGAGGTCATCGGAACACACTCGCATGTCGTCCGTTGTAAGATCGGCCGTCGCAGCTTGGTAGGCAGCATCGTAGCCCATGGCACGAGCCTCTGAAGATCCGTTTCGATAGAACATTTCTTGAACGCCAATCGAACCCGAAATTGGGACGATGGTCTTGAGGTGTTCACTTGGCTGTTGAGCAGCTTCCCAATTGGTCGTTCCAGCGTAGGATTTACCCATGAGTCCAACGTTTCCATTTGACCAGTTTTGCTTTCCGAGCCAATCGACGACTGCTTGAATACCGACCTGCTCACCAAGACCTTTGACATCCTGACAATGGGTCGATTTCCCCGTTCCGAAGGTACTTGCTTGGGCGAGCGCATATCCATGAGGAACAAATGTCTCGTAGACCCATTGTCCAACCCCTCCGTCAGGGATTGTGTTAGGGTTTGAGTCGGCGCCAACACCAGGCATGCCCTCTCCACCGAAATCGTAGTATGGATGGATGGTCATGATCACGGGAATCTTGGTTCCTTCCTCAACTTCAGGCAACCACAAAGCAACATGCATCTTTGCTTCGTCCGGATATCCAATGTCTTGTTCGGAAGACGGTAAATCAACGGTGATGAAATGCTCCGTATATGGTTGAATTTCATACGTGCCGTTTTCCGGAAGTTGGGCTCTCATCGTATCCATAGGAAGGTCCATTTTGTATCGTTCATGCAGTGGAACATCCCACCAATCATAGACACTTTCCACCTCGTTTTCGTCTGAGAGTGCTTCGCCAAACGACATTGACAAGAACAAAAATACGATACAGAACGCAATCGTTGCTGAGAGTGATATGTTGAGTTGAATCTTACTTCGGTCTGATGACGATTCGAGGACTTCCGCATCGAGAGTGTCCTCAGCCATGTTCTACCCATACATCAGATGTAGAAGAGGCTAGCGCTTTGTTGCGAGTACAAACTCAACAGGAACCGGTTGTTCCCATATGTACTGTCCCTGATTATTGAGGCCAAGGCTTTCGAAAACTTCAGGATTGCAATGAACGCCTTCTTCTCCCTTGAGCAATGCTCTAGGTGCTAACGTAACGATGCGAATGAATCCCTTTTCCCACAAAGCGAGTGAAGTGATAGCATCTTGTCCAGTAGGAACCGTACGCTTCAATTTCGGCCCAAATGGCGGCGGATGTTCGTATCCATCCGGCAACAGTAAATTCCCTTGACGAATGTGACGCTGCGTCACATATCTTGGCTTCATGAATTTCTTACGAATAGCCCTCCACTTCTTCTTTTGATACGAAACTCCAGTCAGATACTTCTCTTCATATTCGTAGAGTGTGCCTTTGATTTCGTTCCAAACATTTGCATCAATACAGTACGTGACGAAGTGTGTGTGTGATGGTTCAACAAATTCAAGATGTTCGTGGGTCATCTCACTGCGGGGTAGATTCCATGCCTGAACCATCCCCACATCGTCGAATTGTTCCGCCCACTGAGCAAGCTGAATGTTTGTCTTGACAAAATTTGGCCCTGGTATCAGATCCTCTTCAACCAAGATTACGCGTTCGTATCCTTTGATGTCAAACAAGTCTCTCCGCGCACCAATGAGGTTGCGTCCGACGCCGTAATTTTCTTCCCGCAAGATGATTCCTGCACAAGGCAATGTTGATTGCTCAATGTGAGCCACAATTTCCTTTTGCTTTGCATTGGGCCCACCATCGATGTAGTGAAACACATCGATGTTTTCCAAATCATCGATGTTCAATTCCAATCCTTGCAGCGCTTCTACAAAGAGGTCAGGGCGATTGAAAGATGCCGTAAACAATGCAGTTTTCATCACCGCTTCCTCCCCAGCATCTTCTGTTTGATGAAATACAATTTCTCCTTGAACGAATTCGGGGGGTGCCGAATTTCGATGGGTAACATGACGATATTGTCGTAATTCATACTCCGAAATACTTCACAAATCACTGTTGTGTCACAGTCAATTTCGTTGGTTCGTGGATTGACTCCTGAAAATCGTGCACCTTCCTTGAATGGTTTTCCATCATAAACACAAATCCCGTTGAAGGTCGACCAAACATCGGTTTTCTCTGATGGTATCCCATGGTTCCACCATGTTTCTTTCGATGTTTTCCGAGTAGCCCAAGCATCGTAGAATTGGCCCATTGCATTGATGGTGTATCCTGAAACAATGTCTCCCTCATGGCCGATGATGGTTGCAGCATCTGTAGGTTTGTACAAGACATCCGTTTCGATGAATACGACCTTATCGAAATTTTCAATCGGCGACGCTTGCTCAAGACAAGCATTTCGAGCATTAGCGATGTTCTTGACACGTGCGCCTTCTTGACCCACGAGATGCTCCGTTCCGAGATCGGTAGAAGTAAACGTAGTTTTGCATCGGCTGGATAGACGCTCCGTATACTGATTAAGCAACTTCTTTGTCCCATCGGTTGAATCGTTTTCGTAAATAGAAATCTCAACGTGATGCTCCTTTGTCAACAAATTGAGGAGCCTATCGAGTTGGTTGTACCATGTCTTGATTCGTTTTGCATTGTTTCGAGAAATGGTGCAGAGAAGGAGTTTCAAAGCGCTTCACCGACCATAGTAAACCCAACAAAGTGGATGCAATTCCCTATGGACATTCCTATTTAAGGCCGAGGTTGTGGCGTGACATATGGCCACTGTTCTTGTTACTGGGGCTTCTGGAATGTTGGGTCAACACCTCGTTCCAATGCTTGAGAACAAAGGCCATCTCGTTCTTTCTCCATCTCGTGAAGAAGTGGACTTGACCGATGCAGCCGCCACTTCTGT
The DNA here is from genome assembly GCA_964227855.1 of Salipiger bermudensis. Classification (GTDB taxonomy): domain Archaea; phylum Thermoplasmatota; class Poseidoniia; order Poseidoniales; family Poseidoniaceae; genus MGIIa-L2. Next base: position 14,421 of record CAXQWT010000037.1, read on the forward strand.
TTACATGGAATCTACACAGATCGATGCTGTAGTCCATTGTGCAGCATATGTTGCCGGAATAGCTTCGAGTAAAGCATCGAAACATCATTCGTTTGATGCAAATGTTTCGATGGGTATGAATCTCATTCGTTCTTGCCTTGACAACGGGATTACGATACTCCTCAATGTTGGAAGTGCTACCGTTTATCCAAGCAATGCACCCCAACCACTCTCCGAACGTTCCCTCGGTCAGGGCGCCTTCGAAGGCCCAATCGAAGGGTATGCACTTTCCAAGTATGTTGTATATCGGGCCTGTGCTATGGCAAATGAGCAACATAACGTCTCATTCAAGACCATTCTTCCTTGCAATCTGTTTGGGCCTTGCGACAACTTCTCGCTCGAAACAGGTCACATGCTGCCTGCAATTTTGCATCGAATGCACCAAGCAAAAGAACAGAACAATTCGCCAATCGTAATCTGGGGCGATGGGTCTGCCCAGAGGGAATTCCTTTATGCGCCTGATTTGGCAGATTTCATCTGTTTCTCGCTTGACAATTACGAAGCCTTGCCCGAAGTGATGAACGTTGGTTCCGGCGTTGAAGTAAGCGTCAATGAACTACACCAGCACATGGCGAAAATAACCGGCTATTCTGGTGAATTAAAACACGACCTTAGCAAACCAGTAGGCCGATTACGTCGTTCCTTGGATTTGCAACATCAGCAACAATTGGGGTGGTCTCCAAAAACGCCATTTGAAGAAGCATTAGCAATCACCTATGAATATCTGAGGGGGACATTAGAATGAGTTTGCCACTTGCAACAAGTACTTGGGATGAAGAAGAATATGCAGCAATCCAACGTGTAATCGATAGCGATCGGTTCAGTATGGGGCCTGAAGTAGAATCTTTTGAGAAACAATTCGCTGAATTCTTTGGTGCAAAATACGCCATTATGTCCAATTCAGGGTCTTCTGCAAACCTCCTTGCTGTTGCAGGAATGATTTACTCGAAAGGCATTGATGTGAATCCTGGCGATGAGGTTCTGGTTCCTGCTGTTTCGTGGTCGACCACGTACTTCCCTGTCCATCAATACGGGCTCTCAATGCGGTTTGTTGACATCGATGAAGAGACGCTTAACATCGATATCGATGCCATCGAAGATGCGATTACTGAGAGAACGAAGATGATCTTCTGCGTTAATCTTCTCGGAAACTCCGTTGACTATCCACGTCTACTTGCACTTGCGGAAAAGCATAATCTCTACGTCATTGAGGACAATTGCGAATCGCTTGGAGCAACAATCAACGGAAAACAAGCAGGAACATTTGGTCTTGCTGGTACCTTCAGTTCTTTCTTCAGCCATCACATTTCAACAATGGAGGGTGGAGTAACCGTAACCGATGATGAGGAATTGTACCATGTCATGTTGTCACTGCGCGCTCACGGCTGGACTCGAAATTTACCGAAGCACAACCATATCGTCGAAAAATCCGATGACCCGTTCATAGAATCGTTCCGCTTTGTTCTCCCGGGGTACAATCTCCGTCCATTGGAAATGTCCGGTGCTATCGGGCAGGCACAACTGCGGAAAGTCAACCGTATCATCGAGGGACGACGAGCAAATGCAACAATCTTCCAAGAAGTGATGAGCGAGCTTCCCGAAATTCTGATTCAGAAAGAAGTCGGCGAATCATCGTGGTTTGGATTCTCCATCGTTCTCCCAGATTGGTGTGAGCGAGGGCCTGTCCTTGATGCTCTTCGGGATGCAGGTGTCGAAACGCGTCCAATCGTTGCCGGTAATTTTACTCTGAATCCTGTTATTGAGTACCTGGATTACTCGATTCACAGAGATTTACCTGCAGCCAACCGAATCCACAATCAAGGATTCTTTGTTGGCAACCATCACTACGATATCACTGAGAACTTGAATCAATTCAAATCAATCCTCGAGAAGTGCCTCGATGAGCAACGCCCTTCGTCAAATGATTGATGAACAGGCATACCATCGTTCCTTCATGGGCAAGGCAACCAGACAAAGGATTCTCTTGTCATGTTTGCTCACCTTCTTGCTTCTTCCCTTCTCAGTAACGGGTGAGGAAGAGCCTGGTTGGAAAAGCAATGGAATTGATCCATCAACGTGGACAGATGGACCTTTGGTTGAAGATACCCCTATGCAATATTCCTATTTCGGAGACCCGGTTTTCGCCATTGATGTCACCTATTCTCCAGGCCATTTCCAAAGCGAGGTATCAGGGACGATTGTGATTGAACTGTTTCCTCAATGGGCTCCAATTACGGTTGAAAACATGATTGAACACATCGAAGAAGGCCTGTACGATGGTATCTTTTTTCATCGAGTCATCAACGACTTTGTTACACAATCTGGCGATCCTGAGTGCAAGACCAATGGCGTTTACGTCCCTGGTTTACCAGCTCAATGCGGTAGTGGAGGGACAGGCGAAACCATTCCTCTAGAACACAACGAGAATCTGAGCCATGTTGATGGAGCGATTGGGATGGCGCGGGGAACCGAAGAGGATTCAGCAGATTCACAATGGTACATTGCAGAAACGGAAGCACACGGACTTGATCCAGAGAACCGGGATGACGGCGGCTACGCAACGTTTGGAATCGTTCGTGATGGTATGAGCCACGTACGTGCCATTGCCGAAGTCCCAACTTCTGATGATCCATCAGGAACGGATTTGGACAACCCCTTCTCTACAGCAGGACGCCCTCTCTATGAAACGAAAATCAACAGCATTAGGATGATTGGGGTCGCCGATCCAGACGGGGATCTTTCTGGCCAAAGTTCTGTTGAGGGAACCGAATCTGGAATGGGACCGACCATTGTCTTCGCAGGCATGTTCCTTGCTTTTGCTCTTGGTATCGCCTATGTTGTGATGCAGAGCAACAAAAAACAGGATGTTTCTGTTTACGATGCAGAACTAATTGAAGAAAATGAAACGTCCAATACCACGTGACGAATTCGAGGAGCGTACCACTTAACTTTCTCAAGGTGATGAGAAACTACATCCCAGTTTCGTCCTGCATCTTTTGCAAACTGCAAACATTTCTGCATCGTTTCCTGACACCAAGATTCGATACGTTCTTCTTCGACATTCATGTGAATATGGAGCGTACCACCCGTTGCTTTCAGAGCTCGAACAGCGGGCCCCCAGGTCGCCTCAGAACTTGGTAAATAACCGAGAAGTACACGGTCGACAGTCCCTTCAAATTGTCCTAATGTAATTTGGTTGTCTTGAGGATGTATCGTTAGTTTGGATTGTACTTGATTGTGTTTTGCCGACCATTCTAGGGCATGGATGCTGTTTGGATTGATTTCGCATGCGTGAACATGCTTCACGTTTGCATGAACAAGGAGTTGCAGTGTGTAATATCCAATTCCTGAGTAGGCGTCGATGACAACTTCTCCTTCTGCCTTCATTGATCCCATACGATGGCGCTCCGTCACATTACCGGAGGAATACATGACCTTTGTTGCATCAAAACCGTAAGTCACTCCGTTGTCCCTTACTTCAACCCAACCGCTTTCGCCATGAAGCAATTCAACTTGAGATGTACGCATTTGATCTGCAGCGATTGGTTGCTGTCGACCGATTCTCCCTGCGTTTAGTGCTTTAGCAACAGAACTGAAAAAATCCGGTTGTTCATTCACCACAGAGGCCCATTCTTGCCCTTGGAAAGCATCCTTTGGAAACAAGATAAGGTCATCAAGCCGCTCCCATTTTTTGGGAATGGATTGAATCGATTCCTTGCTTGATTCCAACATTGGTCGAATTGCATCCATCAATCGACTATGGGGGTCGATAGATGGAGGGGCTTGTACAACTATGACATGTTCAAACCGATGTTCAAATTCAATTCCAAGTAGTTCAGCCCCTTCTCGAACCGGTAATGCAAGTTCATTCTCTACACGTTTTGGTGTATGCGCATGATCAAGAACATCCATGTCAATCAGAAGTTTTCGAGCCTCTTCTCCATAGGCAAGCGGAACGAGGAGACAGAGTTTCGTTACCATAAGGACGCCAACAGTCTTCCTAAGGGGAAGTCCTTTGAAGGTCTTCGGTCTGTTGGAGCATCATGGAAGAACGAGCAGTATGGAAAAATCGATTTCTAACACTCTGTTTCACATTGTTTTTTGCAACACCGATCTTAGCCCCTCTCGCTTCCGCAGACGGTATGTCAACGTGCGATGGCGTCCCCGGATTCAGTGATTGTGATGATTACGATTCAAACGATGATGGAACCCCCTTCCAGCAAGATTGGATTCGTGGAACGTACGATTTCGATTTGCAAGACACATCAACAATTCACATGACCCTGAGTTGGGCAATTCGTGAATTCGATCGCAGCAAGGTCGGTCTTGATGATTCGACCACACAAGCTGCTCTTGCCGCTGATGGTTTGGATGCTGATGATGGTATACCCGCTGATATGATTCGCACCTATTTCGCTTATGACGACGGTTCAGGAACTACTGTTGGAGACAAGATGTTGGTTGAGGTCGAAAATACAATCGATGACCTTCTATCAAGTGGTTTTGGAACCGTTACAGCCATCAACACACAATACGATGGTATCTACACAGAAGGTACTTCATCTGAAATCTGTACGACAGATGCTACGCAAGATTCCGTATACGATTCAGGTTCTGGGGTTTCTGAAAACAATGTGTTTGATCCACCAATCTGTTTCTCAACAATTGCTGTGATTGAACTGTCCACAAGTACCTTTAATCTCCTTGAAAATTCGAATCTTGATCTTGAACGAGCCTATCAAGGTCTCTTGATTATGGGTTCAGAATTGACGACACAATTCAACGTCTTTGCAGAACCCGGCCATGCCTCAACGTTCTCCATCAGCCCTCCTGATTACGCTGCAGTGGTTGGTGTTGACAGCAACGGTTCGATTGAGCCACCCTTATGTCTACCTGGCGCATGTGTTGGGCAATGGACCGTTGATAACCTCAATGCAGGCGTGGGCGCTCCTCGTGCCGACCAAACCGTCAGTTTGACCATGGGTTATCGAAACACTTCAACAACATCTATTGTTGAATTGGACCCGAACGAAGAGGCAGTATCGCTGCACTTGAAAGTGGATTTGTTCGATGAGCAAGCAGTTCAAATCGACTTCATCGCAGGAATCAATTATCTTGATACAACAACCATGGACGATTGGGGCATCTCTTTGGTCGAATTGTCAAATCTGGCAACAATTCCACAGATTACCTCGGACGGAATTCGCTTGGCTTATGAAAACGGCATTGCACCGCTTGATGACTTTACCGATCAATTTCCAGTAGCATCGATTGGTGATGCATTCTCGGATTCTATTCCAGGTGGCCCAGATATTCAGATGGGTCAATTGAGTTGGGTCAGTGACTCAATCGCTGAAGGAATCGATGGGCCTGCTGGAGGATTGAACTACAGCCATTCTGTTGGATGTTCAGAGACCGTAACGCCTCCAAACACGATCTCGTACTGTATTGAAGGTTCGAGCGCTATGGGTTATGATCATCCAATCTATTTGCGCTCGACGAGCAATTTCTTCGAACTTGGACTCCTCGATCTTATTCAGGAAAATCTTCCAGATTCGGAATTTGAATTAGACGACGAAACATACTATATCAGCGATTATTTTGATGAGATAACGAATGAAGATCTTCGACGATTGATGGATGCTGGTTTCTCACTTGAAACCGTCTTGGACACCGCGTTCCTTGAGAGTATGATTCCATCAGATCTTCCACAATCAAAGATAACACTAGAATTGATTCTACCAAGTTGGATTGAGACCATTGGTGGTGACGACAAAATCATCCTTGAACACTCTGAATTTGGTGAAAACAGAAACGAAATCTCCATTGCAGGACCTTCTCCTTGGGCCTACAATCATCCCATCCTCAATGAAGACGATCAAGCCATTTGTTTGCAAACACAAAAGACGTGTGTATCCACATCGCTCTCCATTGACTTCGACACCTTTGATATCAACGAATGGACAAAATCTGTTTCGGTTGAGTTTGGCCTCGAAGCCAGTGCTGTAGTTCACCGAATCGCTGTCCCACAGGGATATTACGATTTGAGCGATGATACCACGGTTCGAATGGAAGTGATTCCAAGTGACTTGATTCGACTTGTTGGAGACATTATGAGTCGTACTGATAATCCAATCGAAATCAAACGGTGTCTTGAACCGGGCACCGAGTTTGCCGATTGTCCAGAATCACGTCAACTTGTATTCAATCTAACATCGGATGGTTTGATGGAGTTTGGTACAGACGTTGGAGAAATCCTCACCAACGAGATTCACCTTGCATCGGAGGAACTTGAAAACCTTGATCAAAACCCTCAGTTTTCCGCTGTCGATATTAGTAATTTCCAAATCGAGACAAGTTTGGCAGGCCTCGGCACGCCAGGTCCAGTTGTCTCCGATGAGGTTGGCTTGAGCGTGAGCCTCAAAATTCCAAAGGTTCGATTCACGCTAGCAGTCTCAAGCCCTTGGGGCGATTTGTTGAGTGGTAATCCAGATTTGATCACGCTCTCACTCCTAACTGAAGACATCAATGGAGCCTTCCGTTCACCATTGCTTCAACCAATGGTCATGATGGTTGATGAGATTTCTTCCATGATGACAGCAAGCGTTGTTTCATCGGAAGGTATTACCTTCCCTCCACTCGAACAAGAAGCTCTCACCTTCCAAACAGGATCTTGGGATACAACCATCCATGCTGATACCGAATTTGATCTCACAGGTCCAGTGAGTTTCACTCTTCCAAAGGGCATCATCGTCAAGGAAGGAACATCGGCACAAGGCAACATGATCATCACAGAGGATGATGATGGTCGCCAAGTGATTACCTACACGATTCCTCCAGATGGTCTTGATGACGAAGTGACTCTACGCTTGCAAGTCACGTGGATGTACCTTCTCGGACAGTTCTGGGCGTATCCTGCCGTCGTTATCATTCTCCTCATTCTTTTGATACGACGACGGCGAAAGAAGAAGAAGAAAAAGCGAGCAG
>CAXQWT010000038.1:0-34090 GCA_964227855.1 Salipiger bermudensis
TTTTTCCGATACATAGTGTATATTTCTCATAAGTCGCTTGAGTGTACATCCGTACTTAAAGTAGTAGGATTGTGTAGTCCGTAACAAATTTTGCAAAGGGGGCCCCTTTGATAGGGCGTCTTTGCAAAGGGTACCCTTTGCTTACCCCTTCACCCAGCGTGTTTGTATTTGGAAATCCAATATATCGATATTGTAGGGATATTGCTTAAATTCAATTCATTTGTTGATGAAACAATGGCCATGTCAATGTTGGTTTCAGGTTCGCTCCTCCTCGCTGCAGGGGGTATTTTTCATATCCTTGAAAATCGAAATCCATTGGAAAAAATTGATCGAAAAAAGCATTTGAAATTTGACCTTACTGTGGTAACAATCAGCTCGTTGATGGTTGCCGGAATCACGATTCTATTGCTTGATGGGATCGTAACAACATGGCTCATCAACAATGTCGAATTGTTTGATTCCATGATATCCCAATCCTTGTGGATTAGGATACTGCTTGCGTTGGTCGTTGGTGACTTTGGGTACTACCTCGCCCACCGATTAATGCATACTTCCCCATTGTGGAGGACGCACGTTTTTCATCATTCGATACAGGAAATCTACTGGTTCTCAGGCCTTCGAACCTCGGCAATGAATTCATTGATCATTCGTCTGCCTTATCTTATTGCAATGTGCATGTTTGCGATTCCAGCAGCAACAGTGGCCGTCATTGCCATCTGTCTTGGTGCTGTAAATTTCTGGGTACATTCAAATCTCGACGTATCCTTGGGACCGTTGAATTACATATTCATCACCCCACCATTCCATCGCGTGCATCATTCAATGGCAGAAATTGCGATTGATCGCAACTTTGGAAACATCTTTTCATGCTGGGATTATCTCCTGGGATCTGCAGTTGCTCCAACCGATGAATTGAACATTTCAGAAAAAGGCTTTGAGATAGAGTCGCAAACGGTCGTTCGCCAAATCATTGGCATTTGATTTCCTTTGAATCAGTAAGTAACAGAACTGTCACTAAAAAAATAAATACAAATCCCAGTATAATAATTTCATGAACAAAAAGGTTGCATTTTTACTTGGCACATTGCTCATTTCCGTCTCCCTCTCTGGATGCCTAGGCCGAGGTGGAAAAGGCGGACAGGATGAGTCTGTAAGCAGTCCAGATGATGTGGATGGCGATGATTACAACGTCCTCTACATAGGTCACAGCTTTGGTCGTAAGTTTGCAGAATTGTTGGAAGATTACGCCCATACTGCAGGCGAGACGGATCACGCCCAATACATCGAATTCAGCGGCGGTGAATCCGGTTCACCTGGTTTGTTGTGGGACGATGCTCAGCATCAAGCGAACATCAAAGCCTTCCTTGATACAGGCGAGATTGATGTTTTGATCATGATCTGCTGTTCACCAGAATTCATCCAAACGCTCGATACGGATCAAGCCGTATGGAATTTTACGGATTACGCTGTTGAGAAGAATCCTAACGTGCGCATTGGTTTGGCCATGCCGTGGAAGGATTTCCCGGGAGAATATGAAAATGCGAGCGAGTATGCAACCAATTCAACGCTCGACCTCTATCCGTATTGGGGGAACCTTTCCGACGAACTCAGCGCTGACTACCCAGATACGGACGTCTTCACTTTCCATCATGGTGCTCTTGCCTATGAGATGCGTGATATGTTTGAAGCAGGAGATCTCGATGGGGACGTTGAACGACTTCAGGGTTCAAAGGCGACCTCACTTTTTACCGACGAGAAAGGCCATGCAGGGGATATTCTCGTTGACACTGGAACACTGATTTGGCTTCATGCAGTTCACGGGGTCGCTCCAATGGATATGCCTGAATTTACGCAATGGGAAACCGATATTCGAGTGATTGCTGAAGCAGTTCTTGAGGAACAAACAAACCAATCATGAGGTCTTTGAATTCGCTAATTTAACCCAACCAAAAACTGACCGTAGGATTGGGCCCAAAGAACGGCCCTTATCAGACAATTGATATTCAACACGTGCAGGTACTTCAGCGAAGACCTTCCGTATCACCAATCCTTGGTCGAGGAAATCGTCCAATCGTCGACTCAAAGTTGTCGCGGTTATTGCGAGTTCTCGCTTGAGCTGATTGAATAGCAATGCTTCATCGTTTTGAGCCAAGAGGTAAAGCATGTCAAGCACGTGTGATTTTCCGAGAAGTTCAATGAACGCACGACCTTCTTTCTCGAGGCAAACAGGTTTGGATTCTTGTTGCGGTTGCATGATGATACCAGATTGCTTCGGTATATCAACACGGTAGTTTCAATACGGAAACCATGGTTCAGAGCGTGAAACTTTTCGTGCTTAATATCAGGGTAATGTGCGATACCCAAGGAGGAATGAAATCTATGAGTAAATGTGGATGTGGAAGATCGCCAACTGGAATGTGTAAAGGATGGCACGGTCTTTCCGATGAAGAATACCAAAAGAAACTGGCTGAATACAAGGCAGAAAACAAGGAAGATTGAACATGGCAAAGAATTGGAATACCATCCTCCGCTGGGTTCATCTCGGCTTTGGAATGATCGTCTCAGTGTACTTTGCGCGAATCACCTTTACGGGTGATGTCAATGCGCGGGATGACAATCCTGGATTCACCATGTTTGTTGGACAAGCTGTGATGGCCATCGTCTTCTGGACAGGCATCATCAAGTGGCAATTGCCTCGAATCAAGAAGTGGAATCGAAATCGAAAGAAGGCAAAGGCTGCACTAAATTGAATTGTCAAAACAATGTACCAAAAAGAGGTTAAAAGATAACAGGTTCTTTTTGCTTATGTGGACGGATGAACAACTGCTTGAACAAGGATGGACTCAAGAACAGATTGAACAATGGAAATCCGAACAAACTCCGCAAGTTGAGGCTGTAGAATCCGTTGTTGAATCTCAGTTTGAACCGGTTCAAGAAAAAGTTGGATCATCCTTGACAGGATCGTCTTCGTTGCTCAACGATAAGACGCAGATTGTTGTCATCGTCTTGATGTTGGTTGTTGCACCATTGTCACTCTATTCTTCACTGTTCGCTGAAGGGCCTGAAGGGCCCCAAGGAGACACCGGTCAAGCCGGTGTCAATGGAACAGCTGGTTCGAGTTTTCATTTGATTGCAAGCGGTGAAGAATTACCTCTTTGCGATGCTACACTCCAAGATCAAATCTTCTTTGTTGCTGATGTATCAGGCTTCCAAGTTTGTCAAGACAATGTTTGGAGTACAATCGATCTCACTGGCAACCAAGGCGAACCGGGTGTCGATGGAACGAATGGTTTGGACGGAAATGATGGAAGCAACGGTACTGACGGAACCGATGGTACGAATGGAACCGACGGAAGCGATGGTTCTGATGGCGCAGATGGTTCAGATGGACAAACGTCATTGATCGTTTCAAGCGTTGCAGCACTCGCAAACTGTCCCTTCGGAGGGACGCGTATCGATACGGGAATCGATGACAATCGAGACGGCTTCTTAGCACCTTCAGAAATTGATTCAACGCTCTTTGTATGCAATGGTCAAGATGGAAGTGATGGCGCTAACGGTGCAGATGGTGCTGACGGTTCCGATGGAGCCGACGGTGCTGACGGTGCCGATGGTAGTTCAACGACGACTATGATGGTCGCAAGTTTGGGGCCTGCTCCAACATACCTTGCATGCAATGGTTCGGGTCAATTGTTGAAGCAGGGGCTGGACGATGGTTCTGGGGGGGGCATCGCCCAAAATGGAATATTGGAATCGGGGGAAATCATTACCACTTCGCTGATTTGTACGACGTTTAATGTTGCTCAAGTCGATGACATCAACGTGGGTGCTGGACATAGCATGCCATCGAATTTTGCCACCATCAATTCAACAATGTACTTCACAGCAACCAGTGGGGGTACGGGCGGAATTTGGGCGATGGATGTCAATGAAACCATTTCAAGCGTTTATTCTGGTACTGCTATGAGCATGCGAGCAGTTGGTGATGTACTGATGTTCCTTGGCAACGATCCAACAAACGGTCTCGAACCTTGGATTTACTACCCATCGAATGGAACGGCATCATTGATGTCCGATGTCTTCCCAGGAACGTCTGGTAGTTTTGCTGGAGAATTTACACTTCTTGGAACGACAGTGTTTTTCGCTGCACGAGATACTGCAGGCGTGTATGATTTGTGGGCATACGATTTGGCAAACGGGTCCATTTGGAATGAGGTGGCGAATGTTCAACCAACAAGTTTGATTGTTGTTGGTTCTGATCTCTATTTCTCAGCAGGTCCGAACGCTGGAAACGTCGAATTGTGGAAGCATGATTCTACGACAAAAACGACATTCATGGTCAAAGACATCAATCCGGGAATTCTTGGATCAAATCCTTCAGATCTTACAGCGATGGGTACCACCATCTACATGTCTGCAAATGCGGGTACAACTTATGGAACTGAATTGTACGCATATGAGACAACAAACAACTCAACATGGCTCGCTGCAGACATTCGCCCGAGTTTTGCAGGTAGTGCGCCATCTGATCTTGTTGTCATGGATGCACGCGTCTATTTCCAAGCGACATCAGGCACACATTTCGAGATGTGGGCATATGAGTCAACGAATCACTCGTTTTGGGAGGTCACCAATCTCCAATCCACTTCTGGTGGCGGAGGCCCACATGAACTTACAGTAAATGGATACACCGTGTACTTCGCAGCTGATGATGGAACCACTGGAGAAGAATTGTGGGCACACAATTCGATCAATGGGACAACATGGCAAGTGATCGATCTAAAGCCGACAGGTGGAAACATCGGTGAAATGCATCACTACAATGGCAATTTGTACTTTGCAGGCGAGGATAATTCGACCGGAATCGAATTGTGGCGACTTCTCTTCTCAAGAGAAGTGACATACGTATGAGCTAAATGGTTGAGATGAAACAGTCATCATCGACTTCAATGAGTCCACCGGTTGTCAAGAGGTAATCGATGGCTTCGTCGATTTCTTCTTCCTCCACACCATGTTGGAGCATGCGCTCGAAAATGGCTTCGAGAGTGGCGACATGTTCGCCTTTCTCGATTTCACCATCTACAATCATGACGACCAATTGACATGCAACAGCGAGAAGTGGATCATCGACTTGATCATCTGGTAGCAGTTCGATGAATGCTTCAGCACCATGCGCTTCACCTTCTTCGACACGTTGCTTCTCACCACGCTGTGAGAGCCCTGTGAAGGTATTATCCTGGTCAAGGCCAAAACAATCGAAGATGGACATTTGATGTTCATCCTTACCCGAATCTTCTGGAGCGATTCGGCGTTCAAGATCGTCAAGTCGGAACTTACGCTGCTCTAAGAGCAACCGTTCACGCTTGAGGTCATGACGAAGCAGAGCGATGGTTTGCTCTGCTTGTTGTGTCAACCAACCGTTGATGGTCCATTCAGGATCGAGCCCAGTCATCACCTCAGCCATACGGCGAACAGGTTCGGGAAGGGCGTTGACATCAATCAGTCCGCGAGTTTCTTGACCGTCCTCACTCATGGAGAACTCTCTGACTTGACGGCCTTTGAAGCCTTCCCAATAATTTCTCGAAACATTCATTCTTTTGCTTCTGAGAATCTGTTTTTCATCCCTTCGACAATGACGTTGAGTGCGTCTTGCAGCGTTTGAGAATGATCGTACGAATCAAGTGAAGGCAACGCTTCAGTCTCCATGGCGAGCATGTTTTCCAAACAACGTGATAATTCATCGACGATAGTGATGCTTCCACGTTGTGACGATCGTGAGAGTGGGTTGAGATCGATGACAATCACCGTCTTGCCCATGGCAACAAGCGCTTCGCAGCGGTCTCCGTCTTCGAGTGGAACAAGAATGGAATCAGCCTGCAGAATACCTCTGGATTCACATTTTGCACGAGGTCCTTTGAGCCCAGGAATGGTTGCATCCGGTTCTGCTCCGAGGATTTCTACATCAAGTTCGAGTCGTTCCTTTCGTTCATTCAAATCCGTGAGTAAGGCTTCCATTCGATCAGGCGTTCTGTAGAAGATGTTGACCTCGAGTGGGCAACCAATCTTGTCAGCCAGGCGAAGCATTTCATCACCGGCTAGGGCAACGACATTCCCGTTTACTGAAAGGACTGGACGTTCAGCTTGTATGAGTGCGTTGAGTGCAATTTGCGTGGCAACATCAGCGCTTGGAATTGTTGTCTCACCAAGGAGATAATCGTATGCCTCCCCCCGACCATGCGCAATCATTGCCGAATCTGCAAGCATTCCTCTCTTAGCAGCAACTTCGAGTCGGTGACGCATCAACAATGAACGATAACGTGGATGGGATGGGTCGGCAGCGTGATCCATTGGTCCACCTCATTACTCGATGAGCATGCTGATATCAAGAGGAGTAGTTCCTCGATTGATGGCACTTGTTGAGAGAACGTCGACACCACATTCCCGCCATGCTTCCAAGTCGTCAAAGACGATGTTTCCGCTCGCTTCGAGGACAACAACCTCTCGTAATCCCATGTCGGTGAGTTCACCAACCATCGCTTTGCTTCGTTCTGGACCAAAGTTGTCCAACATGAGAACAAGTTGTGGCAACGATTCACTTTCTTGTCGTTGCTTCCAAGTGGATGCAGCGACGATGGCGTCCTTTTCATTGGTGACTTCAAGTTCAAGGAAGGCCCCACAGTTGGCAACATCCATGGTTGATAGCAGTTGAACGATGGCTTGCATCCCACTTTCTCCTGCAACAGCAAGATCATTTTCCTTGATCATGGTTGCATCGTCTTTGTTGAGTCTGTGTGTCAATCCTCCTCCAAGGTGGACGGCCCATTTGTCGAGCATACCCCACACTGTCTTTCGCGTTGCAGCCACCTGCCGAGGAGCAATTGTTGCCCAATGCGCGGCATTCGTAGCAATGCCAGAGAGTTGTCCAAGGAGGTTGAGAATTGAACGCTCCATGCGTAAAATTGATTCCGAATCACCGTTGATTTCGACGATGACATCGCCTTGACTCACCCGGCGACCGTCACCTGCTCTCCACGATGTTGAGAGGCTTGGAGCCCAAACCTGCAACATGTAATCAACGGCAGCAGCGCCTGCAACGGTCCCATCGGCTCTCGAAGTCACCTGAGCTGTGACCTTTTCACCGAACCCCATTACAGGCTCATCGACACCATCATCGCCAACGATAGCCGTTGTCCAACGATCCATGCTGGAGGTGAGCATTCGACTCGCTCCTTCCTCGGATGTCCAGAGGAGATGGCCACGGTCATGTGGTAGCATTACCCGTTCGCCCATGGAATGTGCTAGGTCTATGAGGACTTCAAGCAAACTGTTGCCGCATAGGGATTGATGAGGAGGACGGCTTAGGGCAAGTATGGCCAGAGTCCTTGTTGTTGGAGCTGGACTTTCTGGCCTATCGGTTGCTATGGAGGCCTCCGTTCGAGGGCATCACGTGGTTGTTCTCGAGAAGAGGCTGGCGATAGGTGGGCGAGCTTCAAGTGAGTCACGAGATGGATTTCCAATCGGATACGGACCCCACTTTCTGCTCAAAAAAGGCCCCTTACATCAACTCGTTCGAAAGGTGAGCAAAGTCAAACCGTCGATCCTGCCATTACGCCCCCATCGGCTCGAAGTACTTGGCCAAGGGATGATGCAACCTCGAAAACCAATGATGGATGCTGCCTTGTATCGAAGGGCGGTCAAAGCCTACAATTTGGAACACGCATCAATCCAAGCCAGTGAACACATTGCCTCTTGGGGACTTAAGGATGAATCCCGAAGCAGAGCCTTACTCAACAGTCAACTTCTGGTCCTGAAAGAAGGATGGTCAGGGTTGGTCGGCCGTCTTGCAGTCACACTTGACGAAGTCGGTATCCCGATTGAGACGGGAGCGAATGTTGTCAAAATCGAGAAACACAAGGCCCATCTTGCTGATGGCCGACACGTTGAGACCGATGTGATCATACTCGCTTGCGGATACGGTCAGGCCAAGAAACTCATCCCCGATTTGCCTGAGGTCTCGTTTGTTACTGCCTCTACAATTGATGTCGCATTGGATGCTTTACCACTTGGCGATCGACATGGCATTCTCGATATTGAACGGTCGATGGCAATCTTTGATATGAAACAGATTCATCCAGGCATTGCTCCGTCGGGTGCTCTTCTTTCAGCAATCCATTTTGGTGAAGAGAAAGGGGATGTTCGTCTAGCTGAATTAAATCAGTTCATGGATCAACGGGCCCCTGGGTGGAAATCACACATACTCCATGAACGGCAGCAAAAGAACGTGAAAATTGCTCCAATTGGAGCCCGAGTCGAGTGTAGTTTTGCTCGTAAGAACGGCATACTGCTTACAGGTGCGTGGGTTGAAAGCGATCACATTCTTTCTGATGGAGCGGTCGAGGCGTCTCGGGCCACAGCAGCACACATCAGCAAGATGCCACTTCAACAATGAAAAACCTCGGAGCAATCCGTGAACCATGCGCATCGTAACTTGGAACGTCAACGGATTACGAGCGGCCATCCGCAAAGGCATTGACAATTGGTTTGAAGACGTTAATGCAGACATTTGGATGCTGCAAGAAACACGTGTACTGGAAGAGCAATTTCCGAAAGGCTGGAATTGGCCCAAGTCACATCAAGCGATTCTCCATCCTGCAGAAAAGAAAGGGTATTCTGGAGTTGCAACGCTTTCAAGTTGCGAGATGGACGAACTTCAAAGAGGTATGGAAAGCAAACTCGATGCTACTGATTCAGAAGGACGCATCCTCGTTACGCAGCATGGAAATTTAACATGCATCAATACCTATCTTCCCAGTGGCTCCAACAAAGATGAACGTCAATTGTTCAAAGAGGGATGGATGGATGAATGGCGCTTATGGCTTCAACCATATTTGGAAAGTGACAAGCCCGTACTGGTCGTTGGTGATTTGAACATCGCTCATACAGAAGACGACATCTGGAACCCAAAAGGAAATGCGAAATCAAGCGGCTTTCTCCCACAGGAGCGTGAATGGTTTTCAGAACTCCTTGAAGATGGATGGCATGACCTGTTTCGCGAGCATATTGGTGAAGGTGTGAAACTCTATTCCTGGTGGTCGAATCGAGGTCAAGCTCGTGCATTGGATCGTGGTTGGAGAATCGATTATATGCTTGGGAATCAAGCCCTCATGCCCTTTGTGGAGTCCATTCGAATCGATCGACAAGGCGGTATCGATATCTCAGATCATGCTCCAGTCATTCTTGATTTGAGCGATGCGGTCACATCGTAATACCTTCGAACACGTACATCATGCCAGAAACAACAATTCCAATCGTAATCATTGTACTAATGTGCGATTTCTTCCATTTGTTTAACCATCGTTTTCCAAGATGAACGCCGATGATAGCGGATAAAACAGAGCCTGCAACAAGTGGAAGGAATTCGATGAGTGCCTCTCCATCCGAGTACATATAGACGGGTAAGCGTGAAAGGTCGACGACCAATGCAAGAAGTGCAGCTGTTGCAGCATACGCTGATTTGTTCGGTAAACGGCGTTGAAGAAACATGGCTCGTAATGCTCCTTGATGGCCAGTTAATCCCCCCATGAATCCTGAACCAAATCCTCCCCAACGGTCTTCAGCCTCAGGGAGGCGATAGTTGGTCCAGCGCTCCGAAATTGAGAGGATTGGAAGAAGAATCAATGCAACACCAACAACGATGAGAAGTGGTTGAGGATCGATACTTGTACTGAGTGAAGCACCAATCAATGCACCAAGTACCATTGCCCAACCGTATCGCTTGATGGCTGAGACATCAACATGACTCTTGAGAAGAAGAAGTTTCCAACCATTGTGTGCTGCATGAACGACAGCCACCGCTGCGATGGCAAGATGTGGCTCAAGCCAAAGAAGCATGACAGGAGTAAGCATGGTTGCAAGACCAAATCCAGCCGGTACGGTAAGTGCTGCTGCAAGAAGTGTTGCTGCCATGCAGAACACAATGAGCATCACATCCATGCCACAACCAAGTGAAATCAAATGATGAATTTACCCTCGATGATTGATTGAAACATGAGGTTATATCCTCACGCAGATAAATTCAAGCATGGTCTGGTCGAAAGTCAA
The DNA here is from genome assembly GCA_964227855.1 of Salipiger bermudensis. GTDB lineage: Archaea > Thermoplasmatota > Poseidoniia > Poseidoniales > Poseidoniaceae > MGIIa-L2. Next base: position 10,102 of record CAXQWT010000038.1, read on the forward strand.
AGGTGGGCTTGGAACTTTTTCGTCCCAGATGAAACCCTTCCGCTCCTCAGATGCGACGACGTGGTGGTACTTGCCATACGATCAACTGAACCTTGAGCTGTTGCCTGATCGAGAATCCGTTGGAATCATCTTAATCGAAAGTGAAAAACAGGCGATGAGGCGCCCATATCACAAGCAAAAACTCTGCTACATCCTCTCCAACATGCGTCATTTTGCACTTGAAACTGTAAGCAAAGGGATACCGGTCGTTTACGCTTCAACGAGTGAACAATACGATGAACCGTTGCGAGAATTGGTTCAGGAGTTTGGAGCAATCAACATGTTTCGGGCGGCCGAACGCGAGTTGAGATCAACATTGTCTCAACTCATCGAGGAAGAATCGATCATCGAACATCCTCATCCGGGGTGGTTAACGCCTCAAGATTGGTTCATTGAAACAGTTGGTAATGAACCACCGTTTCGCATGGATCGCTTTTATCGACGTGTTCGAAAAGAGAAAGGATGGCTCATGGAAGGAGATTCTCCTGTTGGAGGAAAATTCAGCCATGATGCTGAGAATCGCCAACCTTGGAAAGGTGAGCACCAGCCCCCACAGCCACCAATCTATTCACTTGACGAGATTGATGAAGAAGTGATTGCATTTGTGAAGCAACGCTTTGCAGAACATCCAGGAGATGCCCGTTTGAGTCATCTCCCTACAAGTTACGATGATCATCGACAAGCCTTGGATTTCCTCTCGGATATCCTGACATTGTTTGGACCATATGAGGATGCGATGACCAAAGAAAGCAGAGGACTGTTTCATTCTCGCCTTGCTTCCTCTGTGAACATTCATCGCGTTCTGCCTCAGGAAGTTATCGATGTGGTCATCGATGCAAACGTTCCACTCAACTCACAAGAGGGATACTTGCGCCAGATGATTTGGAGAGAATACGTCCATCATGTTCACGAAGTTACGGATGGATTTCATCGACTTGATGTCAATACAACAACACCGCTAAATCGAACGGCAGGGTGGCCGATGAAATTAGAAAAAGAAGACACTACTCATCCAAACCATCTCATCCAAACCAAGTCGTTACCAATGGCCTATTGGGGACAATCATCAGGAATGGAATGCCTCGATTGGGCAGTTGAAAGCGTCATGGATGAGGCATGGACGCATCACATTCCTCGTCTGATGGTCCTCAGCAATCTCGCTCAATTGATGGACATAGAACCGCGTCAACTGACCGATTGGTTCCATGCAGCCTTTATTGACGCCTTTGATTGGGTCGTTGAGCCGAACGTACTCGGAATGGGAACGTTTGCTCTCGGTGATGCAATGATGACGAAACCGTATGTCTCAGGTTCACCTTACATCAAGAAAATGGGAGATTTTTGCTCATCGTGTGAATTTCATCCAGCAAAAACCTGCCCAATCTCGCCAATGTATTGGGCCTACTTTGAGCGACACAAGGCCGCATTTTCTGGAAACCATCGATTAGCAATGACGTTACGAACGCTCGCAAAACGTTCTGAAGAAAAAAAACAGCACGATCGTGAATCCTTCGAATACGTTGTACGCACCTTGGGTGAAGGGAAATCACTGGCTTCGCAGACCAAGCTCTAGGCTTATTTCGGCCCCGTCATTTCCTCAGGCCGAACCCATTGATCGAATTGTTCGTTCGTCAATAAACCGAGGCCGATGGCGCTCTCTCGCAAGGTGAGTCCATTCTCATGAGCATTCTTGGCAATCTTTGCGGCCTTGTCGTACCCAATGTGATTGTTTAGAGCGGTGACAAGCATAAGCGAGTTGTCAAGATGCTTCTGGATGTTTTCCTCGTTGGCTTCTAATCCATCGATGCATCGCTCTCCGAAGGCGACGCAGGCATCACTGAGGAGTCGAATGCTGTGCAGGAGGTTGTAAATCATCATCGGCTTGTAAACGTTCAATTCGAAGTTACCTTGGCTTCCACCGATGGTGATGGCAGTGTGATTGCCCATCACTTGGCAGCAAACCATGGTCAAAGCTTCTGATTGAGTTGGATTGACTTTACCTGGCATGATGGAACTACCCGGTTCGTTTGCAGGGAGTGACAACTCGCCAATACCGCAGCGTGGTCCCGAGCCAAGCCAGCGCATGTCATTGGCAATCTTCATCAAACTTGCAGCCAGTGTGTTGAGTGCTCCACTTGCGGCTACAATCGCATCATGGGCAGCCAGTTGAGCAAATTTGTTTTCGGCACTTACGAACGGAAGTTGCGTTCTCTCTGCTATTTTCATGGCGACCATTTCGGCAAATTCTGGGTGCGAATTCAATCCCGTTCCAACAGCAGTTCCTCCCAGGGCAAGCTCGAATAAATCCTTCTGGGCGAATTCAATGCGGCGAAGATCGGCCTCCAGCATGTGGACGTAGCCGCTGAATTCTTGGCCAAGCGTCAACGGTGTAGCATCCATCAAATGCGTTCGACCAATCTTGACGATTCCATTGAATTCCTTTTGTTTTGAGCGAAGTTTTTGCTTCAAACTTCGTACGGATTTGAGCAAACTGTATTCAATTTCTTCAGCAGCTGCAATGTGCATTGCAGTCGGAAACGTATCGTTGGACGACTGTCCTTTGTTGACGTGATCGTTTGGATGAACGGGTGATTTGCTTCCAAGGACTCCTCCTGCCATTTGTATCGCCCGATTTGCAATCACTTCGTTGGTGTTCATGTTGGTCTGAGTGCCCGATCCCGTCTGCCAAATGCGTAGGGGGAAATGTGCATCTAGGTCACCGTTCATGACTTCCTCGCCAGCATCAACAATCCAATTTGCAATTTCTCGGTCAAGAACACCAAGGTCTCGATTCGTACGTGCTGCAGCAACTTTGAGAATCCCAAATGCGCGGATTAAAGGTCGAGGCATGACATCATCTCCGATGTCAAAATTGACCAACGAACGAGCCGTTTGGCAACCGTAGAATTTGTCACCCGGGACCTTCATTTCGCCCATGGTATCAGTTTCTATCCTGTATTCATCATCGGATTTAGTTGAACGTGGAATTGGTTCTCTGTAGATTTGGTCGTACGTTCCTTTGGTTTGAAGTCGGTTTCGTATGGCTTGAACAATCCAAGCACTGCGTCCTTTCTTACCAAGGCCTGTCCACCTGTCAAGTTCTTGCGCAACATCTTCAGGTATGCTAACAGAGACAATGCGGCGGTCTCCAACGTTGTGTTTTCCCATAATTAATAATCAAAAACGGCCGTTATTAAATCAACGCTATGAGTCGCCTAGAGGAAGAATTGAACTGATAAACCTCCTTCTCTTGGACAAAATATGGATGAACGTTCCAATTCAATGCCAAACCTAACAACTGTCTACGGTATTTTTCTTATACTCTGGGGGCTGATTGTGACAGCAATATCAGAAGCACAATCGATTTCGTCCTTCGCTCCTGCATTGTTTGGTCTCCCTCTTTTGATCTCAGGAGAGATGGCAAAAACCCCTGGCGCAAGCCGGAAATTATGGATGCATGTTGCTGTGACATTCGGTCTGCTTGCTGCACTTGGAGGTACTCGTTTCTTCATGGTCATGTCAGATGGCCTGAATTATGCAACAACTTCGATGTTGATGCTCTTTGGAACAGGTTCAATCTATACGTTTCTTTGCGTACGCTCATTCATTGAAGCTCGCAAATCCAGTGCGCTTGAAGCGTCGGAATAATCAGAATTTACGTCGACCTTTCACGGTAGGTGCAGACGTGTTGGTTACGTCGAAGTCGTCTTCTTCGTCAACTTTGACGGAAACATCGATTTGAACATCTTTAGATGAACCCTGTTTGGCTTCCATCTTGTCGATGGTTTTCATCAACATTGCGAATTCCAACTCAAGATCTTCGAGCGCATCACTCAACTTCTCGATTTGACCAGCGAGGCGTTGTGCGATTTTGCGAGCCTTGGACAAGGTTCGGTCGTTTCCCATAGTTCTCTCGTTTCTCTGATTGATTATCAATCCATCGAATCCAAATCAACATCCTCTGGACCGATTCCAATCGTAATTTTTCCATCATTCCAAACCCCTCGATACATGAGCATGGTCTGGAATGGAGTGGCCACATCACCGTCTTTTGTGACCGCAATAACGCCACCGCGTCCACCGATTGGCTCAACAACGTTGAGAACGTCTCGACACGCTTCATCAAGAGTCAATCCAGTGTTGTATTTGGTCGAAAGACGGTGGGCAGCACACGTTCGTATGAACGCTTCCCCAACACCCGTACAGGAAACAGCAATACTCGGATCAGCCCATGTTCCAGCACCGATGATGGGCGTATCACCAATGCGTCCCTTCGGTTTACCCGTCATACCTCCAGTTGATGTTGCAGCAGCCACATTTCCGTCTTTATCCAGGGCAACCGCTCCGACTGTCCCCATGCCTTCCATATCGTGATCGAGGACAGAGTCGTCCTCATCGGTTGCTCCTGGGCGGGCGTTCTGTTCCTTCCAACGGTTCCATTGTTTCTGACGGAGTTCGGTAATGAGCCATGATGGTTCTACTTTCTCAACACCTTTCAGAATGGCAAATTCGTCTGCAGCCTCACTGTTAAGCATCACTGGCCAGCCTTGTTTGAGAATGCAGTTTGCGGCTCGAATGGGGTGGCGGATCTGCCGAACGTTGACAACGGATCCTGCTGATCCATCTGTACCGTTCATGATGGAAGCATCCATTGTAACGGTTCCATCCTCGTCCAAAACTGAACCGATTCCTGCATTGAACAGAGGTTCATCTTCCATCAATTCAACAGCCTGAGTTACAGCCTCCAATGCATCGATTGCGCCCGATTCAAGTGCATCACCAATGGACCTGAGAACGTGATGCATGCATCGAATTCGTTCAGGATCGAGAGAGGTCAGACCTCGCCATTCACCATCACCACCAGCCCCACCATGAATGGCGAGAACAGGCATTGTCTTCACTCTACGACGGAGCAGCGGATGATTTGCTGAGGTTGTGCTGGGCGGTCACCAGGGAGTTTCTGGCAGCGCTCAATCGACTGGACGATGTCCATGCCTTCGGAGACCTGTCCGAATACTGCGTGGTTCCCGTTGAGCCATGGTGTTGCAACCGTGGTTAGGAAGAATTGCGAACCGCCGGTGTTACGGCCAGCGTTTGCCATTGAGAGAATACCGGGCTTGTCGTGCTTGAGGCCAAGAGCAGATGGTTCACAAGGAATCTTCCATCCAGGTCCACCGGTACCAGCTCGTCGAGACATTGGATCCTTGGAATGGGGGCAGCCGCCTTGAATCATAAAATCCTCAATGACGCGGTGGAAATGGAGGCCGTCATAGAACCCGTCATTGACGAGCTTGACGAAATTGGCCACAGTGTCTGGGGCGCTTCCGTGAAAGAGTTCGATGGTGATGTTTCCTGCTGATGTCTCCATGAGTACGTGCATGATGCAACCACACGTGCACACCTCAAGAGCATTTGCTTGTTCCATTCTATCTCTTAGAGATGACTGAACATGATGTATTCTGTTAGAATTTTACGTAGTAAATGTATCAGAATCGTAACCACACCTTCATGAACAGAAACCCATTCATTGCTTCATGACCGACATAAGAGACATTGAAATCAAGACCATTGAAGGAAACAAAACAACACTACGCAACCTTGGTGGAAGCACCTACCTCATCGTCAACGTTGCAAGCGCATGTGGATTTACGCCTCAGTACGAAGGCATGCAAGCACTGTATGAAGCAAAGCAATCCGAAGGCTTGGTCGTTGTTGGTTTCCCATGCAATCAATTCGGTGCCCAAGAGCCTGGAACGAATGAAGAGATTGCAACCTTTTGTGAAACACAATTCGGAGTGACCTTCCCAATGATGGCCAAGATCGATGTCAATGGAGACAACCGACATCCATTGTATGCTGAGTTGTGCAAGGTTCCTGATCATGAAGGCAAGGAAGCAATCAAGTGGAATTTCAACAAATTCATTGTTCGTGAAGATGGCTCTATCGAGCGCTTCTCACATCGCACTGCGCCTTCGGATTTGCCTCTCTAATCGCACTTCGTTCGTAGAATCTTCAACGAGATTCAAATGCAAAGGCATCTCCGTTTTGTCCATGGTCAAGCAACTTCCATGCATTCCAACGGGATGTTCAGCGTGTTGCCGTGAGACGACTATGCCGCTGACGGAAGCTGAAGCCAAGCGCCTTTCACGACGAACGGGGATGGCTCTTGAATCGTTTACCTGGGAAAACAATGGAATTCTTACGTTGCTGAACGATGAGAAGACTCGGGCTTGCGTGTTCTTGTTAACAGCGAGTTCGGATACCAATGCTGAGGGCATTTGTTCGGTCTATGAAGTCCGTCCAGAGGGATGCCGAAAATATCCAATCGTTCTCAACTCAAACGATGATGCAATTTTGGATGATGGGTGTCCACATCGTCAAGACTTTCCCGAACCGAGTGAATCCGATGCCATCGAACTGCTCAATCTTGAGGAACGGTTGTTGCGAAGACAATAACGCGCCCTAGCGATCTGTGTACTGCAACGTACCATGCGTTCTGGTATTGCCAACCGGTTTCAATGAGCATCATCTCAATCGTTTCCCAAGCATAGTGCTTGAGTGTTGGACGTTCATCTTTTTCGAGGGATCGATTCAAGAGTTCGGTCCGTGGCTCTGTTGGCAGAATCAAGACAAGACCGCCATCCACAACGTTTCTTGCACTTGCCAAGGTGTGTTGGAGAAGTGCGCAATGGTCCATCGAACCTTGGGAATTACGACCGTAAGGGGGGTCAAGAACGACACCTGAGAAAGTGGAAAACCCGTCAGGAAGTGCTGCTTTGATGTCTGTGGCATCACCTTGAATGAATGGATTCAATCCAGATCCTGCCCACTCGAGATTCTGTTTCGCACCCTGAATCATTTCTTCATCGAGATCCATTCCAATTGCATTTCGCCCACTCATGACGGCTTCAATGGTAAACCCACCCGTTCCAGTCATAGGATCAAGACAAGCACCAGTTGCAAGCGGGCCACAGGCAAGATTCACCGCAAGACGAGCAAGGCGTGGCTCCAAACTTACGGGTTTGAAGAACGGTCGTTGACTTGCTCGACGTTCAATGCTTGAGTCGGCTTTTGGCCCATGGTTCAACAGCCAACCAAAGGTTATTGTTTGCGAATAACCATCGAGCAACAGACCAAATGTCGATTCAGGATTCTCAAGATCAATGGTTGCCCCCATTCGACTCAAGATGCCCCCAATCTTTCCTGCGATGACCGTGCGAGAACATCCTTTGATTCCTTGGCCATGCTTCCAAGCATGAACTGCGCAAGATGCTTGGCTGTGTGGAAACTGCTCAAGATATTCCTCAATACGAAGCAGGACAGCCTCTTCATTTGACCATTCGAAGTTGACACCGTTCTTGAAAACGGCTTCAATCCCTGCAGATACGGCAAATTCGGGTTCATGTTCGAAACAATTGATTTGAGCCAGCCTTGGTGAAGAGAGTGACTTCATTTCCCCATGCGGGAACAGGGCGGAAAGTTCCGCCTGAGCAAGTGCAGGATGCCACCCGCGTAGTGAAACAATGCACTCGCCCATATGCTTCCCTGTTTGTGCTTGTTCTTCACGGCACCGCATGCGAACCATGACATACTCTCGACCTCAACCACTGGATATGGGCTGTAATCTTCGAGATCTTGCCAATGCTGAAGACATCAATTTAGCAGAACTCAAAGGCAAGCGTGTTGGAATCGATGCCTTCCTCACCGCTTTTCAGTTCTTGACGACCATCCGAGATCGTTCGCCAACGGGTGATGGGGGACCACTCCGTGATTCCAAAGGGCGTGTAGTTGCTCATCTGATGGGAATTCTGACGCGAACAACGACCATGCTTTCGCTTGGCATCCAGCCTGTATTCATCTTTGATGGCCAATCGCCTGAATTGAAGGCCGATGAACTTGCAGCACGTCGAGCACGTCGTCTCGAGGCTGAAGCTGCACACAAACAAGCACTCGAGGATGGTGATTACCAGACCGCTCAAAAGATGGCACAACGTATTGTCCATTACAGTCCTGAAATGGTTGAGGATACGAAACAAATGCTCGATCTGCTCGGTGTTCGCTGGGTCGATGCGGCAGCAGAAGGAGAAGGCCAGGCTGCCGTCATGGCTGTCAAAGGTCAACTCGATGTTGTTGCAACACAAGACTGGGATGCGCTGCTGTATGGAAGCCCCATTCTCGTTCGAAATCTCATGAGTGACGGTAGCAAGCGACATGGTCGAACGGTTCGTGCTCAGAAAATCATTCTCTCTGAGATGCTTGCAGAGCATGGCCTCTCCCGAGAACAATTGATCGATTTGGCCATCATGATTGGAACGGATTTCCATCCAGGAGTGAAAGGAATTGGTCCGAAGACAGGAATCAAACTCATCAAATCACTAGGAACAATCGAGGCCATCTGTGAGGAGAAAGGCAAGGAGGTCCCAGAAAGGTTGGATGAAATACGCAAGATTTTCCTCAATCATCCATCGAATGCAGTTGGAGATGAAGCCCTCAAACCAGGACAAGTTGATGTCAAAGGATTGATTCAGTTCCTCCAAGAAGAACGAGAATTCAGTCAACGACGTATTGATGAAGCATTGACAAAGTTGCGTAAAGCCAACTTAGTTCGAGAAGGTGGACAGACGTCATTGTTCTCGTTTTGATATCAAGCGGGGTCAAGACCGGGAAGCATTTCGAGATCTGTTGTTTCCACATCAACGCCCATAGCTGCAAGGCCACGAGCCAGACCTTCTGCTTGATGATTGGCTGTAAATCGTTCCAATATACGCTCACGTCCAGCCTTTGACCATGCTCTGCGATTGGCTTGATCACCCGCTTGGTCGATTGCCTCGACCCATTGTTCGAGTCCTTCTTTCGTGTCAGGCCAAGAGAGTCGTCGACCGTTCCAACCGTCCGTTATCGTGTGTGTGAATCCACAATCGCTGACGACCAAAGCGGGCGTACCGACCATGATTGCTTCCATTGGCGTAAGGCCAAATCCTTCGGTTCGGGCTGTTGCAATCAAAGCGTGAGCATTTCGCATAAGGGCAACGATTTCCGTTTCATCAATGCGTGGTAAAACATGTAATTCAGCCCCATATTTCTCTGCTTGACGTTGCATCTCTTCGGCTTCACCCCCGCCAACATGCACAAGAGGAAGCGATGCAGCAGCAGCAATTTGGACCGCTTCCTTACTTCCTTTCATGAAGCAAGCGCGGCCGATGGTGAGCAAATACCGGCCGCTAGGCTTGTGCTTGAACGCTTCCCAAATTCGACGTTCCTCATCGGTTTCTTCCGTAGGCCATGCTGTGGGGTCGATAGCAGGCCAAAGTACACCGACTTCTGCAGGTCGCTGTTTCTCATCTCGGAATTTGACATCTCCAGAAATCCAGACTTTGCTCACCGGCCATCCATGAGAAGATGCAAGCAGTCGTGAACTGGTTGGTGTGTTGGTTGAAATAACGGTCCGTGGGCGTTTCCAAAATCGCTTGTGCCAGCGTTGATCCCAGCGACGTCGATAGGTGAGTGCGAGGTTTTTCACAAACACGGGGTAGCGCAGCTTACCATCCATGTCGCGTTGAAGAACATCATCGTAGATGCCCTTGTCTCGCTCGTGTATGAAGATGTACAAAGGGAGACCCTCTGGAATGATATCGAGAACCTCCGCCCCTCCAGTTCCTAGCGTGATGCAACATGCGTCAGCAGAATCAAGAGTTGGTTGCAGTTTAATTCGCAACCGCCTCCATGCTTTGAGAGCGGACCGGCCCGCACGAACTGTAACTTCAGCGATCGGGCCTGTAGGCAACTGCCATGGCACATCCGGAGTGACGACATCAATGCCCAGCTCCTTACATCGGTCCACAAGAAGTTGAGGTGCATTGAGTGTTGCAACGGTGACTGACCATCGTTTTGCATGTTCGGGCAGAGCAACAATGAGATCACGTTGCGCTCCACCGAGCAAACCCATGTTACGGTGCAAGATAACGAGACGAGGTTTACTCATGTTCTCACCCGCTTGTAGACTTTGAGCAGGTCGTCGACAACGCTCGACCAAAGATAGGGCTTGGAAGCCTCGATACCGTTATCGGACCATATCTTGAGTTGGCTTTCATCCGCTTCCAGCAAGGTAGTAATGGCTTGTACGAGGCTTTGAGGATCCCCTGGTAATACAGACAATCCCGCATTCGGCTCTGTCACCAACCTGCCCAAATCATTGACATCTGCCATAACCGTTGGCGCACCTGAATGCATGGCTTCTAGCAACACCGTTGGTAAACCTTCGAATCGGGATGGAATCAGTACGCCTTTTGCTTGCTCAAACAACCAACGTTTCTCAGCATCCTCAACTCGGCCCAACTTGGCAATGGAATCTGGATAGGCCGAGGAAGCGATTCGATTGTCCAACCATGCATCGAGCTCACCGCTCCCAGCAATGGCGAGGCGTGCACGAGGTTCACTTTGCTGACAGAGTAAATCCCAAGCATCCATCAACACATCGAGACCTTTCTGTTCACTTAGCCGACCAACAAAGACGAGAAGTGGGTGTTCCTCGGAATTGTCGGGGAGGGTTGAAGGACGCACTGCATCTTCCTCAACTGGTTGGAATCCATTGGGTAGAACATCGATCGATTGGCGAACACCTCTGCTCTTGAGATGATTTGCATAATACGGAGTGAGTGCGATACGGGCATTGGATGCGCGAAGGGTTTTCCGACCTTGTAGTGCCCAGCGGATTCGCTTCAGAATCTTTCCAGAGATGCTTGTTTTGATGTAATCGTTATGGAACGTTGTGACCACTGGTATCTTTTCTTTCCGAGCACGCTTGACTGAGCGCCGAATCAACACAGGCAACGTATCGTGAAGATGAACGATGTCGAAGTTCATGTCAAGGTCCTTGATGGAAACGACGGGATCAATGCCGCCAAGAATACGCTTTGGCGGTAATCGAATTACTTCGACTCCGTCTCGGACGAATCGCTTTTCTTCATGTCCAGGAATATCTGCACACCAAACGGTTGCTTTGTGTCCACGCGCAACCAATTGCCGAGCAATGTGTTCAACGTGCTGATTCCCTCCTCCAATATGAGGCCAATACCAAACGTGAACAAGAAGAACGCTCAGAGGTGCATCCACATCTGAAGGTTCCATGATACGAATGGTTCGTCTTTGCTACATTAGCCATTCCCTGTTCTGTCAATATATGGTGCAAAGAATGCATGTGAATCGGAGTTTTCAAGTCATATCGTGCCTCGTTCTTGACCATGCGAACCTTGACTGCGCTGATTGTGGTCGGGCTTTTCCTACTTCCTGGGTGCACATATTTCGATGGAGACGATGTCGTTGAAGAGGAAATTCTTGTTGACCTCGCACGTGGATGCACCGATGAAACGGCAGAGAACTACAATCAAAGCGCAGAAGAAGACGATGGTTCATGTGTCTATCCACAACCAATTTTTGGCTGCACAGATCCAGATGCGATCAATTACGATGAGACTGCAACAGATGACGACGGAAGTTGCGAGTTTTTGGAAACCATTCCTTGCAATGGCATGGTGATTCTCTGCAACCGGCCGTACGATGAGGTGACGTTCCCAGAAACGCACAATGCATTCTCAACCCATGAAGACAACATCTGGTATCCTGCAAGCAATCATCGCACAGGATTTCAGGCGCAATGGAATGCAGGAATGCGGGCTTTCATGCTCGATACGCATTATCTGAACGATGTTGACCAAAGCTCAGCGAACGTCCGCTTTTGCCATGGAGACTCAAGCCGTGGCTTTAGCCCGTGTACCTATGGAAACGTTGACCCATGGGCTTGGTTGGGTAAACTTGAATCAGAGATGCAATCGGAAGAGCGAGATGTTGTGACTCTTCTCATCGAAAATCATGTCGAAGCAGACCATCTGAAAGCCTTACTCGATGATGTAGGATTGACGGATATGATGTACATTCATGAGTTGAATTCTGCATGGCCAACTCTCATCGAACTTATCGAAATGGACAAGCGATTGGTCGTGTTTTGGGAGCAATCAGGCGATGCATCCCATCCTTACTTCCATGATTTCCTAACCTTTGGTTGGACCACGAACTATGCTGATGAGAGTACCTCATCGATGGACTGCAAACCATTACGAGGCGATGATACCCAACCGGTATACCATATGAACAACTGGTTGAAGAATCAAGCAGGACTTTCAGATCCAACGCGTTCAGCCGAAGCCAATGATGTTGATTTCATGGTTGAGCGAGCAGAAGAATGCATCCAAGATCATGGAAAGCGACCGACCTTTATCGCAGTTGATTGGTGGGAAGACGGTGATGTTGTTGAAGCAGCCCGCCTCGTGAATCTCATTGAGATTGCATGAATCTCAATGGACTTGCAAGTGTTCTTACTCCATTTTCTTCGAGAAGTGCTCCTCGAGCGACACTTTGGACATCGGCAAGTGCCTCTGAAACGGTATTGATTGGAGCGCAAGGAATGCCTTGAAGAAGTTCCTCCAACTCCATACGAGTGTACTGTTCGGCCCATGTTTGAATGCGAGCTTCAATCTCTTTTCTGTTGGCGATTCGCCCTGCGTTGGAACTCCATTCTTCCAAAGAAGGGATGCCTGATACGGAGCAGAACTTGGACCACTGGGTATCCGATCCTACCGCAACAACAAACCAACCATCTTTTGCTTCAAAGGCTCGATAGGGGACAAGATTCGGGTGTGCCGACCCCATTCGAGTAGGGTCAACACCACTGGCGATTACGTTCTGCGCCTGATTGGCCAGTGAAGCAACAGCACAATCCCATAGACTCACATCGATGTGTCGGACGGTTCCCGTTCGTTCTCGGTCGAGAAGGGCTGCAAGAATAGCATTTCCAGCATAAAGTCCAGTGATGATGTCGATCCAAGCGACGCCGACTTTGACGGGTTCTCCTTCGGCTTCTCCAGTGATGCTCATGATGCCACTTCGCGCTTGCAGTGCGAGGTCGTAACCAGGTTCATCCCGTCGCGGCCCTGTTGCACCATATCCCGAAATGGAACAAACGATGGTGTCGTTTGGGAGGGTTCCAATGATCCGTTCAAGCGTACCTGGCTTGAAGTTCTCAACGATGACATCGGCCCATTCAATCAATTCCATTAATCGATCTTTTTCCTCTTTCAGGTTCATCTGCAGAATCGACTTCCCTCGATTGCAACATAGGAAATACGCTGCAACACGCTCGCCATCAAAATCCGTCGCAAATGGTGGGCCCCAGCCTCGCGTATCATCGCCCCACGGAGCTTCGATTTTGGTCACATTTGCGCCCAAATCGGAGAGCATTTGTGCCGTATATGGGCCTGCTAGAATTCGAGAAAGGTCGAGAATGTTGATTCCGTCCAAGATTCCGCTCATGACACCTCCAGACATCGGAGAGAGTTGAACCCAACCCTCCGGCTCTGTGGTCATGCGCAAGGAAATCCCGATTGTAGATGGAACATTTGCAAAGAACTCAAGACCAATCCGTTGCAGGAGATGTCATGGAGAGGAGGCACTGGAAAGTCATCCTCATGCTCGGTATTGTATTTCACGTCCTTGCTGCTTTCATGATGCCTTTAGGACTTGATGCTCACGTACATGCGACGTATGTTACTGACGAGATGGATGACGGTGAAGGCCATCTTGAATGGGGCAAGTTGAGACAAAGTTCGAATGAAGGCTCAATCCCTGAAGAAACACCTTCCGATGGTAAGTGGTTTGCTTGGCATTTGCTCCTTCAGATATGGTTCACTGTATTTGGCACCTCTGTAGGTGCATTACACGTCTTCTCGCTTATGATCGGTTTCGCCTTTCTTTCAACTCTTTTTCTTGCAACGAAGCACTTGTTTGACGAAGAACGCGCTTTGGAAATCACAGCACTTGCCTCCATCTATCCGCCATTGATTCGAGCAACGGGAAGATTCTATCAAGAACCTGCCATTTTGATGTTCGTAACAATTGCAACATTTTGCATCATCAAGGCTTTACAAAACAGAGACGAATACAAATGGTGGATTTTCCCAGTGATTGCTGTATTTGTCATTGCTTCATTCAAAGGCATGCCGCTGTGGATGCCACTCATCGCAGTTGGAGGACTTGTCATGGTTCAAAGAGTGAGTTTAACCATCGTCGGCTATGTCAGTTTGGCCGTATTCGTCGAATTGTTCGTGGTCTACAGAAACGGAGTGAGCCCGCTTACGATTGACATCTTGGTTGCATTTTTTGCATCCGTACTGGGAGCAATAATTTTCCTTTATTTTGCAGTATTATTCGCCAGACCATCTCCCGAAATCCGGGACGTGGATGCAGTTTTCTTGCAAAAAGGAACGTATGTTGCACTAGCGAGCCTGATCGGTTGGGTTGCAGGTTTGTGGGTCAGTGAAGCCAATCTCTCAGGAGCAAGCCTCTTTGACACATTTTTGACCTTACGAAACAACCCTCGATACCTCACAATGCTCTTTGTTCCATTGTTGTACATTCGATTCATGAATGACAGATCCTATCGACTGGTGTCGGAGGAGAGTAAGCGAATTGCTTATCTGTTCATTGTTGGCATGATTGCAACTAACATTGCCGTTCTTTCACTATCAACAGGTGAGAGAGGTACTGAGGTTATCGGTAACCAACTCAACGGTGAGATCGAAGAGGGTCAAGACATTCTCTTCATTTCGGATTCAAACGTGGCAATGCATCGAATGTACAGCATGCATCTCACACTCGATCCACAAAGTGACAAATCAAACGCGGCGATCTGGCGAACCGCAGAGAGCGGCTGGCAGGCTGAATTGCAGCAGTGTGAGGTGTTGGAGAATGTCCATTGGATTGTAGTGGATTATACAGGTTTGGATGATTTTCCGGTGGGATGGAAGAGCGTTGAAATCGACCGCAGTTCGGCGATAAACCCAGGTTATCAGTTACTTGAGTGGGCTGACGAATCAACAAGGTGTACCTGATAAATTCAATGTTCCAAGCCCCGATACAATAGCCAATCGAACCTCTGGCGAGCAACGTGATGTCAGCGAGGGGTTCAAGTCATGCCTACTCGAGGGTTGTAACGGAGGGACCATGGTGCGACGTTCCGGCGCTCACAACTCTTTGCCAGATGAGGACCCCATTCAGACCCATGAATGGGAACTCTCGGTAAAGGAAGTCGTTGAACAACAAGGCGTTCAACGTGCAGAACTATTGCTTCACAGTGCTCTTGCAGCTGGTGCTGATGCAGGCATTGACATTGATACGACCACATCACCGTACCTCAACACCATCGCCCCAGACATGCAAGGTTCCTATCCCGGCGATCTTGAGATGGAAAAGCGACTCCATACCATCAATCGTTGGAATGCGATGATGATGGTCACTCGTGCAAACAAATACGTCGATGGTATAGGCGGGCACATCTCGACTTATGCCTCAGCATCCCATCTTTGGGAGGTTGGTTTGAACCACTTTTATCGAGGAAAAGATGGCGAGGGTTGGGGCGACCACGTCTATTGGCAAGGGCACGCATCCCCAGGAATTTACGCTCGCGCTTGGCTTGAAGGACGATTGAGCGATGATAACATTCACAATTTCCGGCAAGAGGTTGGAGGAACCGGACTTTCATCCTACCCACATCCCAGGTTGATGCCGGACTTTTGGGAATACCCGAGCGTATCGATGGGTCTTGGAGCCATGACAGCCATTCATCAAGCCCGCTTCAACCGATACTTACACCACCGCGGACTTGCCGATACTACGCTGTCTCGAGTGTGGTATACGATGGGCGACGGAGAATCCGATGAGCCCGAATCGCTTTCCGAATTAGCACTCGCAGCTCGCGAAGGACTGGACAACATCGTCATGACCATGAATTGCAACCTCCAACGATTGGACGGGCCAGTTCGTGGCAACTCAAAGATCGTTCAAGAACTCGAAGGCCGATTTCGTGGGGCAGGATGGAACGTCATCAAGATTCTTTGGGGCTCCTCATGGGATGCCTTGTTTGCAAAGGATACAAGCGGAACATTGGCAAAGCGTCTCGCAGATCTTGTCGACGGTGACGAGCAGCGCCTGTTCACGGCTGAAGGAGCGATTATTCGCAAAGAATTGTTTGCTGGTGAAGAATTAACTGCCATGGTCGCTGATTATTCCGATGAAGAACTTGAAGCCTTAACCGAAGATCTCGGTGGTCATGATTTCCTCAAGATTCATGCTGCCTATGCAGCAGCTTGCGGACACAAAGGCCAGCCAACCGTCATCCTTGCTCGAACCATCAAAGGATACGGCCTTGGCCCTGCTTTTGCTGGCCGTAACACAACACACCAGAAGAAGAAGGCCGATGAGAATGATTTGCGCTTGATTCGAGACGCGATGGGTCTTGATTTTTCGGATGAAGATTTGGAAAAACTCCCATTCATTCATCCAAACGACGTTCCAGATGTTGTCGCCTATGCAAAGAAGCGACGAACTGCTATGATGGGTCCGATGCCAGAACGGCGCGTGCCTGAGATGAACCTCACACTACCAGAAGCTTCGGTTTACGCAGAGTTTGACGATGGAACAAAAGGAACCTCTCAAGTCTCTACAACCATGGCCTTCGTTCGTCTCATGCGCGGTCTAATGAAAACCAAGGATTTCGGTGAGCGGGTTGTACCTCTCATTCCAGATGAGGCACGAACGTTCGGTATGGACCCCCTGTTCTCCGAATTTGGAATCTATCATCCTGAAGGCCAATTGTACAAACCCGTTGATCACAAGGTTTTGATGAAGTATAAGGAGTCTGCAAAAGGTCAGATTCTTGAAGAAGGAATCAATGAGGCTGGAGCACTTTCATCGTTTATTGCTGCAGCAACTTCCTACGCAGCCCAAGGTTCCCCAACGATTCCATTCTACATCTTCTACTCCATGTTTGGATTCCAGCGTGTTGCTGATTTGATTTGGTCGGCAGCAGATTCGCGTGCACGCGGCTTCCTTATTGGAGCGACATCGGGACGAACAACACTCAATGGAGAAGGCCTACAACATCAGGATGGGCACTCGTTGTTGATGGCACACTCCAATCCAGCTGTACGTGCTTACGATCCAGCCTTTGCATTCGAACTTTCCACGATCATCAAGCAAGGTATTGTTGAGATGTGTGAGCAGGATAGTGATGTCATCTACTACCTCGCCGTTTACAACGAGAATTATCCAATGCCTGCGAAACCGAAGGATTGCGAAGAAGGCATTCTGAAGGGATTGTACAAATTGCGCGATGCGCCCTCAGGAGATGGGCCCGTTGTACGCCTCATCGGTTCTGGCCCAATCATGCTACAAGTCTTGGATGCAGTTGAGAAATTGGAAACCTTTGGGGTACGTTCAGAAATATGGTCTGCAACGTCCTATGGAGAACTTCGACGAGAAGGCATGGACGTATCTCGATGGAATCGATTGCATCCGGGAGAATCGATGAAATCAACATGGGTCGAGCAACAATTTGGTGAAAGCACATCTCCGATTATCGCCGTATCTGACAACGTTGCTGCAGTTCCTGAGATGATTCGAGAATGGGTCAATGCTCCTTACACCGTACTTGGGACAGATGGTTTTGGTCGTTCTGACACCCGCCCTGCCCTTCGCCGCTTCTTTGAAATCGACGGTGAAGCCGTAGCGCTCGCAGCGCTCTCTTCATTGGTCCGAGAAGGCCAATTGGATGCATCTGTCTACGCCGAGGCTATGGCGAAGTTTGCGGTGTCAATTGAACGAACGGACATCACAAGCCTTTGATTGGCGGCGTCCATGTTCCGCCGTTTCTTGCATGATCGAGAATGTGCCAGTAAACGGTATCTAATCCAATCTTTGAATCTTCTACGTACGCTATTTCATCAACGGTCAGTGGTTTTGACAATCGCTTCCAGGCTCCTTTTGCATTCCAACGCAAACCAGGAATGTGTTGGGCTGGGCCGCACGTGGGGAGTGTCCATCGAGTCTTCCAAGGTCGTTCGGTAATCTTGCTCGCTTGAACGGTTGATTGGACCGTTTTCCAAGATTCGCCCTTCCCGTATTTTTTGTTGACCAACCATGATGGATTAATGGAAGAGTCGACGAGGAATCCTTGTTGTTCAAGAATTGGAATCATCCATGAAGCAACATATCCTGCAGGTGCTCGAAACCATCGTCTGAAATGTTCAGGAAAATGACCTTCCAGAAGATCTACAGAGGTGGCCAAATCCGATGAAAATCCTTCAACATCCTTTGGCCAAGCGGACCAGCTTCGATGGTGTAAACCATGACATCCAACGAAAACACGTTCACCATAGGACTGGCAGAGACCCCTCATCATTTGTAGAAATTCTTCAGACTTGCATTGGTCTGCAATAATGAACAGCGTAACTGGATACTCGTGTGATTTCATCCATGCATCGAATCCCTGAAAACCTCGCCTGAATTGTTCTGAAACTTCTGGTAGTTCAGAATCAGACTTCGAGCGAGTGGGGTGTCCTTGGTTGGAAGGAACGTGACGTAAGTCATCCGTATCGATGGTCATCCACGTGCGTCGCAAACCCTTCACATCCGGGGCAGGTCGATGACGTGGATTTTGTGCGGAACCGTTTTGTCGTTCAACTCAATGCCAATGAACTCGTCAATGATTTGGCCATTCCACCGTTGACAGATCCGTTCTGCGGTGACAAGTCCTGCTTCATTTCTAGGGTGGACAGTGATTTCAATTCGGAACATCGTTCCTCTTGAATCGAGCCATCCGAGGACTGCATCGACTGCATTTGAAGCAATGCCACGACTTCTGAAACCCTTACGTACCCAGTACCCGAGATTATAATTTGAATGAACCAACTGCATTTCATCTCCAAGACCGATCAAACCGATGAACGTGTTTTGCCCATCATGAATGGACCAAAAATGAACGCGGTCTGCATTTGATAGATGTTCCAAATCATGCAACATATCGGCCAATTGGCGGGTAATGTCTTCATCGCTTCTCAACCAAGGTAAAGCCGCCTTTGCTGATTCAGGATCTTCAGTATACGCCTCAATGACCATCGGTAGAATCGCCTTTGAAACCGGACGCAGGGAGTATCCGCCCTTCAAATCGGGAAGATTGGGTGTTGGTGGCATAGAATCCCTCATGCAGACAAATGTGCGATGGCGTTCATCACACTCTCATCGTTTGGATGGACGCGTCGTGCCATTTCAAGCATCCAGTTGAGATGTTCCGCACGTCCAGCTTGTTGCAGAATGAGTCCAATATGGTACAGCAAAGAAACATCATCACCAAGTTGAGGGCCAAGGGCGTCTATGTTGTGTTCTGCCTCAGCAATACGTCCTGCACGAACCAATCCAAGCGATTCAACGACGATTCGATGCACTTCTCTTGGATCCATAGGTTCTCCAGCAGGCCATGGCCAAATGCGAGTACTGGTTGGAACTTCAGGTGCGACAACGTCCTCAGGTTCAGATTGTTCAGTTGTGGATTCGACCTCTTCATCTTCAGGTAGTTCGGGTACGGCCTCATCATCTGGCAATTCAGGAACAGTCTCGATTTCAGGTAGTTCGGGGATTGCATTCTCCTCTTCTTCAACATCCTCTGGGATGTCAGGTATTGTGAAATCTTTAGGAGGCATTGGAAGGTCTTCTTCAGTTTCAGGAAGGTCTGGAATAGCATTTGGATCTGGGCCAACCGTCCCAGTGAAGTCAACGTCAGCTTCATCATCTTGAGTTTGAATCAACTGTCCCTGTCCAGTATGTACAGGCTCTTCCACCTCATCAAGTGGATCGGAATCAGGAAGTTCAAACCGTTCTTCGATGACTGGAGCATCTTCGGTTGTCAATTCCACTTCTTCACGAGTTTCAAATTCGACGGTTTCGGATAAGGTTGGCCCTTCACTATCGATGAACGAAAATCCTTCGCTGGAAAGGGAGTCATCGTATTGATCGACTTCAATGGTGACATCTTCGAGATCAAGCACTGCTTCAACAGCAAACTCCTCTCCTTCATCGGCCTCATCATTGTCCATGAGTGTAGAGAGGAGGTCATTTTGGACATCGGATGCTACTTCGAGGTGTTGGTCCCGTGCTGGCTTGTTCAAGTCATAGTAGCATTGAACGCACGTAGTGGCACCAATTTCGTTTTGTGCACCGCAAAATGGACAAGGATTTCCGTCCTCAATCCCATCTTTCTTGCGCTTCCAAAACATGGTCTCGCCTACTTTCTCGGTAGGCACTTGTGGTTTAAGCATCACCATCCCATGGACGATGAACGCATCATTCGCCATAGTCTGAAATGATGGCACTCAGTGGAGAAACCATGGGCGAGCGAGGAAAGGTCCGGCGCATGAACAATTCCTCGTCAGGGATTGATTTTGAACCGGAAGGTGAAGAAGGAGGTATCTGGCGACGAGGCCAAGACCATTTTCGTCATTTCACATCCCTGCTCGAAGATGAATTGGAAGAAGAAACTTCGATGATTCAAGAGCGTTGGTCATCGTGGTCGCATCATCGACTGCAAGCTTCTGGACTTGCTCTCCTTGGCCTAAGAGGCCGAACCAATGGGACGTTGTATGGTGAAGACATATTGGTGTTCGAACATCCAGATGGCCAACATCTTGGCCAACATCGATTCACACATGGCGACATTGTTGTCATCAGTCGCTCCAAACCAATTGGTGAGAAAACCATCGAAGGAATTGTCCTTGAACGAGGGCCAACGCGCCTACGTATTGTCGTAGGGCAGCGTCCAAAGGACCTCAGAAAAGGGACGTGGCGCCTTGATCGTGGTGCAAATCGTGTTGCCCATGACCGTATGCAAGAGGCGCTCGAAATGTTCCATTCAGTAGAAGGCGATCGAGGGACCATCTTGCGCGATGTCTTGCTTGGACAAGTTCACGACCCCGAAGAAAATGCTTCCATGACACCAAAAATCTCAGGAAAATTCAATCGTGCTGAGAGGGTTGATGTTGAGATGAATCCATCTCAGGCTGAAGCCATGGATGAGGCAATGAAGCGCCGAGTCACCATTGTACAAGGGCCTCCTGGTACAGGGAAAACCCACACAGCGGTAGCTACTCTTGCTCAACTCGCTCGCGAAGGGCGTGGCCCAATACTTGCTACTGCGGAATCCAATGTTGCCGTTGACAATCTTCTGGAAGGGTTGCTGGATTTGGGAATTCGAGCTGTCCGTATTGGTCGGCCGGTCAAAGTCCGTGAAACATTGCGAATGGCTACGCTGGATGCTCAACTTGAGGACCATCCGAAGCAGGATGAAATTGCAATCGTCCGCGATGAAATGGATGAAGTGCACCGCGCTCTTCCGAAATTGAAAGGGCGAGAAAAGGGATTGGCACATCGAGACATTCAACACAACAAGAAAGAGATTCGTCGGCTTGAGAAAGAAATGATTGCCTCTGTTTTGGACAATGCTGAGGTGATCTGTTCAACCAATATTGGCTCTGGGCATCGGATTCTCGATGGACGACGTTTTCCCATCGTCTTGATGGATGAGGCGACGCAAGCGATCGAACCGAGTGCAATGATCCCCATTTCCAAGGGATGTAGGCAACTGATTTTGGTTGGTGATCACAAACAATTGCCTCCAACGGTGATTTCAAAGAAGGCCGAGCAAGGAGGTCTGGGTCGTTCTTTGTTTGAACGATTGATCGATGTAGGGATTCAAACGAAGTTGCTGGACGTTCAATATCGGATGCATCCGGTATTGAGAGAGTTTCCAAGTGCACGATTTTACGATAACCGATTGAATGACGGCTGCACAGCGGCTGAACGTCCTGCCCCTGCTGGAATCCTGTGGCCTGATTGGGATCACCCGTTTGCCTTTATTCCAATTTCAGGCGTTGAAGATGAAGAGCAAGAAGGAGGCAGCCGTAGCAATCCGATCGAAGCGGCACGAATTTACGATTTGGTTCAAGGCCTGTTGGAACCTGGTGACGTCCAGGCTTCTGAAATCGGCATTATCACACCATACAGCGGGCAGGTTCGAGCACTTTCAGACATTTTCGATAGCAACAAAGAGCGGGAACAAGGCGGTCGATTTGCAGGTCTTGAAATCAATACTGTTGACGGCTACCAAGGTCGAGAAAAAGACATCATCATCTTCTCTGCTGTTCGATCCAATCCAGATGGCGTAGTTGGGTTCCTTAGTGATCAACGCCGCCTGAATGTTGCCATTACACGTGCAAAACGAGGACTTGTTGTTGTTGGAGATCCGCAGACCTTGCGTTATGACCCGACGTGGCGTTCATGGTTGGATTGGGCCGAGGAACGCGGTCTTTTTGCTTGGCATTTGGTCAATGGCTAACACGCAGGTTCAACAACGAACAGCGACTGGACACATCATGGCGGAAAGCCCAGTTACGGTTCACCAAGGTGGGACACTTGCTCAGCAAGTTCTCCAGAGCGCACCAGAGGGGATGCTCATCGCACCTGTTTGGCGCCGTATTGCCGCATTTGCTATCGATGTTATTGCAATGTCCCTTCTTCTCCACGGCTTGACCCGATTTATCTTTCTTGAAATTCTTTTCAGTTGGTATTACCTCGTGGAAGATGTACGTTATGCCATATCCTTCCTTGCAACTTGGGTGATTTTCTTTTCTTCTCTCTGGTTGTACTGGAAATATACTGGACGAGCCTATGGCCGATCGCTTGGACAACGTGCATTCCGAATTGCAATTGTGCACGACAACGGGACGCTGCTTGAATTGCATCATTTTGGGCCACGTGCGTTTCACAAACTTCGCTACCTCATACCGATTCTCGGATGGCTGTTTGGAATAAGGGATGTTTTTCGTGCACGTTCCAAGTCGGCTGAATACCGAACATCGATCGATGTTAGCAATCACACGGTCGCTGCCGTTGATTGGTCCTTACCAAGTGATACGCGCTTGAACTTAAAGTGATGAACATTCTACGGATGTCAGGTGAGGGAGATGAGTCAAGAACATTCGGCAACGGCTGGTTCGCTTTCGGTTATCTTGCAAACGGTTCGAATGGAAATCGATGATGACGATGAGGACATCGTTGAAGTGTCGTTGAATCTCACCAACGAATCTGCCATTCCAATCGGTGGGATTTCCGCCACAATCAAAACAAGCTTAGGGACCACCGTCGAGCCAATTGAAGGGGTATCCTCCATTGGTCCAGGGTTGACTCGTTCGTTCTCATTTGCATTCAAACTTAGCGATGGAGATTGGACGTTCTCGCTCTCTGGACAGGGACAAACACTCTCACTCGGACCTTATGACGCAGACTTTGAGTTCCAACAGGTAAAATCCAGACAAATTGGAAATGCAGTTGGCTCAAGTCTCTTTTCTGGAGCCTTCGATAACAATCTTGGTGACTTTGGCAGCGTTCAGGAACGAGAGCTTATCGATGCAAACCAAGTACAAATGTCAACGTTCTTTGGAGAAAATTCTGAAGGTGGAACCACGAAAATCAGTGCCGGTACTTTCGATACTGTTGAAGAAGACGGTCCTAGGACACCACCTTGGGAACAGAAAGCGAACGATTCACCTGCGCCAGAAATTGCGGATGCGTTGCTTCGTGCTCCAGCCCCAGACCCGCTCCTTTCAACACCAGTTGTCAGTGAACCAGCAGCAGAACCCGCTGTTGATTTGTTAACTCAGACGCCGCTCACCCCGGTCGAATCAACACCTGCAGAAACACTGTCTCCACCTTCCGAGCCTGTTGAAGAACCAACCGTTCACACAGAGGCTACGCCACCTCCACTGCCACCCGGCCCTTCGGGTCCTCCTTCCGGCCCCCCCTCTGGTCCCCCGAGTGGCCCACCAAGCGGTCCTCCATCGGGCCCACCGTCAGGTCCTCCGAGCGGTCCTCCATCGGGCCCGCCCGCTGGTCCACCATCAGGCCCACCTTCCGGCCCCCCCTCGAGCCCTCCGAGTGGTCCGCCAAGCGGCCCACCTTCTGGACCACCCTCAGGACCACCCAAAAAGCCAGAATTTTGAGGTGTTTACATGGG
>CAXQWT010000039.1:0-10112 GCA_964227855.1 Salipiger bermudensis
ACACCGGGATGTATATGTGAACGACAAAAAAGTAGGAACGATTGTTGGTGAACGACATCACCCCAACGAGGCACGCGTCCAATCGATGCGGATCCAAGATGAGTCAGATGTTGCTGACGACTACATGAGGAAACCTGCAGAACTCGCACCGCTACCAAAGGAATTGGTCCACAGCATCCAAACAGATGGAACTGTGAAACTATCCAAATCGATGCGGGAACAACAACGACGGTGGAGAAACACCATCCGAGTTGACGAAAAGCTCTACGCACCAGATGAAATGTTGGACCGGGCAGTTCTTGACAACCAAGGTCGAGAAGTTGGCGTCATCACTGGCATGGTCAAGGTTAAGCGAACCTACAAGGGATTCATCGTACGAACCCGACTTCACGCTCAAAAGCAATATGGTATCGAGGAAAACATCCGGATTCCATTGACGGCGTTCTCTCGAACTCGTGAGCGCCTTGATGAGATTGTTCTTTCACGAACCTTTGATCGTGTCTTGCAGTTGCCTTCTTACATTGCAATTAACGATTCAAATTTCGAAGAAGAGTGATTAGGAATCAACCGTCATTCTTATGACAAGGTTGTAGGTCGGAGGCTTGCCCTTGCGCGGGTGGCTTAGTCGGTTAGAGCACCCGGCTGATAACCGGGAGGTCGCAGGTTCAAGTCCTGCCTCGCGCACCATCACCTTCTCAATACGGTGTCGTAAGACTCGCAAAGAACATGAACGGGCGTCGCTCAGGTCGGATTGAGGGAAGCCGATGGTCGTTGTCTCGGGAAGCAATGCACAACAAGTGGCAGAACAACTCGCTCAATGCTTGGGCTGGGATCACGTCAAACTTGAAGCTCGTCGGTTTCCGGATTCGGAAGGATACATCCGAATTCCTGAAGATAAGATTGAATCGATTCGATCTGAACCCGTCGTTGTTGTTTCAAACACATTCCCAGATTCTGGTATTGTTGAAACCATGTTGATCCTCAAAGCTGTTTCCGATGTCCGCAAAGGAACCTTGGAAAACCTCAGAGGAATAGAACCGCAGAAAATGGAAGATATTGGCCCCGGAGTCTACCTTGCGGTGCCATATTTTGGATATTCTCGACAAGACAAGCGTTTCAAACCTGGTGAAGTCATCTCTGCACGAGCAATTGCCGACATGCTTGCGGAACAATGTGATGGGCTTGCAGTCCTCGATTTACATGCTCCAAAAGTGCTTGAAAATCTCTCCGTTCCGGTGGCCTTTACCTCTGCCATGCCCGAGCTTGCAAACCATCTCCAGACTGAAGTCAATCCAGATTTCATTCTTTCACCGGACAAAGGTGCTATCGATCGTGCCAGCCAAGTCGCCAATATGATCGGTTGTGAATTTTCGTATCTTGAGAAAACTCGAATCGATGCTCACACAATTGTTCACAAGGCCAAGGATTTGGATGTTCAAGGAAAAATCGTTGCAATCGTCGATGATATGATTGCCACGGGTGGAACCATTTGTCGCGCCGCCGATGCGCTCCGCTTGCAGGGGGCTGTCGAGGTTCATGCAGCATGTTCGCACGGCCTTTTCACAGGTGGAGCGATTCGCAGATTGACCCAATATGTCGATGGAGTTCATGCCACTGGAAGCCTGTCCAACCCCCGTTCGGTCATTGATGCTGGACAAGCATTGGCTCGAGGAATCAACCAACTTCTCGACAATTAGGCCATTTTGACTGTGCATTGCTTTTGCATTGCATTTATATGGTCGAGTGTTGGCGCAACGAATACCACACGAGGATGATTCCAATGAGTGTACACGTACGATTTGAAACCCCAAGCGACCTCGCCGACAGTATTTACGAGCTCATCCGAGCAAACCAAGGCGGGCGAATAAAGAAAGGAAGCAACGAAGTAACCAAGTCCGCAGAACGCGGAACTGCACAGTTCGTTATCCTAGCCGAAGACGTCAACCCTCCAGAACTTCTGGCGCACATCCCATTGATCTGCGAAGAAAAAGGGATTCCATACGGATACGTCCCAAGCCAAGAATTCCTTGCAAAAGAAACCGGACTCCCCACAGGCGTCAAAACCGCTTCCATTGCTATGATGGAAATTTCCAAAGCAAACACAGAAGCGTTCAACAACGTCCTTGAAGCCATCAACGGCATCAAGAACTGAACAGGTGATTCAAAATGAGTGACGAAACGGTAAGCGGCTGGCCTGCTGAAGTCGTAGAAATCGTCGGTCGAACTGGAATGACCGGGGAAGCAACTCAAGTCAAGGTCCGAGTTAACGATGCTCCAAACCCACGGGACGTTGGCCGAATCATTACTCGCAACGTCGTTGGCCCTGTACGAATGGGTGACATTCTCATGCTCAAGGATACGGGTCGTGAAGCCCGCAAGCTCAATGCACGGTGATCATCATGCCAGAACGAAGAGTTTGTTCATTCTCCGGAGAAGAAATCGAGCCAGGTACTGGAACTATG
This sequence comes from Salipiger bermudensis, assembly GCA_964227855.1. Lineage (GTDB taxonomy): Archaea > Thermoplasmatota > Poseidoniia > Poseidoniales > Poseidoniaceae > MGIIa-L2. Next base: position 2,463 of record CAXQWT010000039.1, read on the forward strand.
TTCGTCCGCAAGGATGGAAGCATTCTGTGGTTCAAGAACAGTAAGGCTCGCAAGAACATGGTCAAGTTGTCCCGTAACTCCCGAAAGGTCAAGTGGACACGTCACTTTGTTCGTGGCGGAATCCGCTGATTCAATTCGGTGAACTCATAAAGGGCCTCTTGGTGGCCAAGGACGGTGAAGAAGATGGAAACAACCTACATTATGGTCAAGCCAGACGGAGTACAACGAGGACTAGTCGGAGAAATCATTGGTCGATTTGAGCGAAAAGGGCTCAAGTTGGTCGGACTCAAGTCCATGGTTCCAAGCGAAGAAATCGCTCGACAGCATTACGATGTTCACAAAGAGCGCCCGTTTTTCCCTGGATTGATCAAGTTCGTTACCTCCGGCCCAGTTGTCTGCATGGCATGGGAAGGTCGTGATGCCATTTCCGTTGCTCGCAAACTCATTGGTTCAACCAATGGACGTGAAGCAGAACCTGGTACCATTCGTGGTGACTACGGTATGGACATGGGATTCAACATGATCCACGGTTCTGATGCTCCCGAAACGGCAGCATTCGAACTTGGCCTCTGGTTCCCTGAAGGTCTTATGACCTGGGACAACACCATGGGCACTTGGGTTTACGAGTGAGCATCTCTCTTCCTCCATAGGAGGTTGTCGCATGGACGAAACAGACGTGAGCGAAGAGGAGACAGTTGTTCGCGGTGAGAACCGTCAACCAATTGTTTCCGTTCTCGGTCACGTTGATCACGGGAAGACCAGTGTTCTTGACTTGGTTCGCTCGCTTGGAAGCGATCGACAAGCAAGTGTCATGGATCGTGAAGCCGGGGGTATTACCCAACACATTGGTGCGACCGAAGTTCCAGCCCACGTCCTCAATGAGACCTGTGCAAAACTGATGGGTGGCCGCCCATTCAAATCACCCGGCCTTCTCTTTATCGATACACCGGGGCACCATTCGTTCGCATCTCTGCGGAATCGCGGGGGTGCCCTCGCAGACATTGCTATTCTCGTCGTCGATATTATGGAAGGATTGCAACCGCAAACCATTGAATCCATCAATATCCTCAAACAAACCAAAACACCGTTCGTTATCGCAGGAAACAAAATCGACCGTATTCATGGATGGATCTGTGAACGTGACCGCTCGTTCATCGAATCCTTGCAAGAGCAACGAAAAGATGTCATCGATCTCTTCCAAGATCGTTATTGGAAGTTGCTTGGTCAAGTTTCTGAGCATGGAATCAATTTGGAACGGTACGATCAAATCAAGGATTTCAGAAAGTCATTCCCACTTGTTCCAATGTCCGCAAAGGAAGGTGAAGGTCTGCAAGATCTTCTCACAGTCACTGTTGGTTTAGCTGAGCGTTTCTTAGAAGATCGTCTCACCGATACACTCGGTCCTGCTGAGGGCACCATTCTTGAAATGAAAGATGAGATCGGGATGGGCAAGACCATCGATGTTATTCTTCATCGTGGCAGCCTGAGTACCGGTGACAACATTACTGTCGTCAGTGCTGATGGTCCCTTTGATGTTCGAATTAAGGGACTGAAGAAGGCCCGAGGTATGTCCGAAATGCGTGATGCTGGTGACCGTTGGGAATCGGTCGAAACCATCCACGCCGCTGCTGGCGTGAAAATCATAGCACAGGGACTTGAGAAAGCACTCGCTGGTTCAACCATTCGCCTTGCAAGCGATGAGGCTCGAGAAGAAGCAAAGAAAGAGACACAAGTTTCCGTCGAATTGGATGAAGAAGGTGTTGTGATCAAGGCCGATACGATCGGTGGTTTGGAAGCACTTGCATTCGAATTAAAGAAAATCGACGTTCCAATTCGTAGAGCAACCGTCGGACCGGTTAACAAGCGTGACGTCATGACGGCAGAATCTGCTAAAAGCCGCTTAAATCAAATCATTCTTGGCTTCTCAATTGAACCCAACAACGAAGTCAAAGAAAGCCTCAATCAAGGGGATGACAGTGTTACCTGGATCGGTGGTGAAATCATCTACCACATCATCGATCAGTTCGAAGAGTGGAAAGAGAAAACCAAGGAAGACATGGATGCAGAAGCTCGCGAGAACTTGGTCTATCCTGGAAAACTCCTCTATCTTGAGAATCACACCTTCCGAAACAAAGGCCCAGCCATTGTTGGTATGCGCGTTCTTGGAGGGCGAGTTCACCTTGGCCAACGTTTGATGAAACTCGATGGGACACCTGTAGGTCAAGTCAAGAGCCTTCGTTCACGATCGAGTGAAGAACTCAAAGAAGCAAAGCAAGGAGAAGAGGTTGCTGTTGCAGTCATGGGTCCAACGGTTGGTCGTCACATCGAAGAGTTGGATGAATTCTACGTCGATATTCCAGAATCGCACGTTCCACGACTTGCGAAGGTTGAGTTGACGGCGCTTGAGAAAGAGATTCTCGAAGACATCATTCGGCTTCATCGTAAGGACGACCACTTCTGGGGACGTCGCCATGTTGGCTGATGCTTGTTCGACGTATGAACGGCATACATTCAAGTATCATGTCATGTGGTTTGCTCATTGTTAACACAGGTGAACGAACATGGATGCTGGATTCTCACAAGGAAACATGGGTGGAGACGCCCGAACACAAGACCTGATTCGGACCGTTGCTGATATTTCCAACGGATTAATGAACGAAGTAGGCAAAGTCATTATTGGAAAGAATGAGAATCTTCGACGTGTCACCGTTGGAATTCTCTCCAACGGGAACATGCTTTTGGAAGATTTCCCTGGACTTGCTAAGACGCTGCTTGCTAACACCTTTGCACGGGCACTCGGTTGTAAATTCAAGCGTGTTCAATTCACACCCGACTTGCTCCCTTCCGACATCATGGGGACCTACATGTACGACCAGAAGTCAGGAGAATTCAAACTCCGGGCTGGTCCATTGTTTTCGAACATTCTTCTCGCTGACGAGATCAACCGTGCACCTCCAAAGACTCAGGCTGCATTGCTTGAGGCTATGGAAGAGAAGCAGGTCACCATCGAAGGTATTACCCACAAACTCCCTGCTCCATTCGTTGTTTTAGCGACACAAAACCCAATTGAGCAAGAAGGAACCTATCCACTTCCTGAAGCGCAAATGGACCGTTTCCTCATGAAGATGAGCATGGGCTATCCAGACCGTGCTGAGGAGAAGGCGATTCTTGCTCGTCGAAAACTCCGAGGAAAAGATCAACACGATGTTGAACAAATCACTTCTCCGAAGAAGGTCGTTGCTATGCAAAAAGCACTTGAGACCGTTCACGTCGACCCAGCCATTCTCGCTTACATTGTTGAGATCGTTCAGCGAACCCGTGAAGACCACCGTGTTGTCAACGGTGCTTCGCCTCGTGCATCGCAATCCTTGTTCAAGACCGGTCGAGCTGCTGCTGCAATCGCTGGACGTAACTACGTTATTCCTGACGACATCAAGGGAATCGCACTGCAAATCATCAGCCATCGTATCGTCATGAAGCCAGAAGCAAAGATTCGTGGTATCACCGGCATGCACATCGTCCGAAAGATCCTCTCGGAAGTTCCAGTCCCTGTGATTTCTTGAGATTCGAATTCGAATCAATGCCGAAGTTCAAAACAGGTGACACCTGTGGAAGCATACGAGGCGAACTGAGATGGCAATGAATCCTTACAAAATGGTCATCGCCGTTGCCAACCAGAAAGGGGGTTGTGCCAAGACAACAACTGCAGTCAACCTTGCTGCTGCGCTTGCTAAAGGGTCTCGGAAGCAAGGGGTTCCACCCGCCAAGGTCCTCCTTGTCGATCTTGACCCACAAGGAAACTGTGCTACATCCTTCGGTGTGGAAAAGAAAAACATTCGGAAGACGGCTTACGATGTGCTTGCAAACGATTCTGGAGAGCCAATGCCACTGATGGAAGAGTATCTCTTGACGCCACGTGAATTGAGCGATGCAATGCAGAAAGCCTTCATTCTTCGACAGGGAAAGAAAGCCCCACAGAATCTTGAAATCAAGAACCTCTGGCTTCTTCCAAGCGATATTCATCTTTCTGGTGCTGAAATTGAATTGTCCCACAAAATTGGACGTGAAACACGGCTTCGCGAGGGTCTTGAACCCATTATCGATGAATTTGATTACATTATCATCGATACGCCTCCATCGCTTGGTTTGCTCTCAATCAATGCCATGTGTGCAGCAAATTGGGTCATGGTTCCTGTCCAAGCCGAGTACTATGCTCTCGAAGGTTTCAGCATGCTCATGAATTCAATTAAGATGATTCAGAAGCGGATTAATCGGAATCTGAAAATCTTCGGTGTTGCCATGACCATGGTTGATGCTCGATCGAAACTCAGCCGGCACGTTTGCACAGAAGTATCCCGGAAGATTCCAAACAAGGTGTTCAATACCACCATTCGTCGTTTGGTTAAGGTTGCTGAAGCGCCTTGGAGTGGAGCCCCGACCGTTCTTCTCAATGAGCCTCGAGCCAGTGGCGCAGGTGCAGGTTCACTCGAATATTGGACTCTAGCCAAAGAATTCCACAATCGTGTCCAAGAGATGCGACGTGAATTTGGAGTAAAAGAGCATCCAAAATTGCTCTCGAGTCGCTGATAAGGGTCTGAAAATCAACACGCGTCCCTTCGTTTCGCGCGGTTGGATTAAGTAGGGAAGGGAGTCATTGACATTTGGGATGCACAAATGACTGGAGAAGGGATGACCTCGGTGAGTGTAAGTTACGAAGTTCGACGACAATTGAATACCATGCGTACGGTAAGCGGGCATAAGAGCGTGAATACGCTACTTGAAGACCTGATTCGAGCGCATAAGATGGCTCGTATGCGTGGAGAACTCGACACATTGCAAGAACACTTGCAACGTGTTGCTGACGTTAACGTCGATCACCTCGTGAGCCGATTGAACATGGCTCCATTCGAGGTTTGAGGTGAACGAAATGATGGCATGGCGCCCATCTGGCTATATCTTCAACACCAAACAACTCATCCGAGCTTTGTTTGATGATTCGACGGATGAAGCAAAACTACTCATTGCTGCAGCCGCTGGTGAAGTTGAATTGTTCGCCGAAAACAAATCCTGGAACGCAGTCCTATGGCTCATCATGAACGTTCTCAAAGAGGATGGAAAGCCCATCTATACTGGGAATGAACTCGGCGAACTTCGTTCTAGCCTACCGATTGTTTGGCGATGATCACTCGTTGCCATACTTGGCAAGATACTCGTGACCGTACCATTTCCACTGATCCATAGTCCAACCTTCTGGCAATCCAGATGCAGGGAGCGGGGGTGCTTCTGCCGGTGCTTCTCCAGCAGGTGCTGGAGCAGCTTCATCTGCAACAGGTTCAGGTTCTGTACCCATCGAAGCAATCGATTCAATCGATTCATCTCCAGTGAACATCTCTTCTGAGGATGAAGGTTCACCCATTACCTCTGCTTCGAATCCGGTTTCTTCTTTCTCTTGCATATCCAATGGTTTGACATCATCATCCCAAAGAGAATCGGATTCAACTCCACCGGTTGCTGATGAACCAGCAGTTCCTTCAAGTGCTTCGCTTATTGCAGCAGAACTTGGCAATGCGCCTCCATACTCCTTGGTCTCGGTTGTCAACTTTCGTCGCGACATGAACATGCCAACGGCAACTATGACAACAGTGAGGCCGCCAAAGATGATTCCACCATAGAGCAATGCATCTCCCATGGCATCGCTCTCGTACCATTCTCCTTCCGATGTTGAATCCGTTGGGTCGCTCGCATTCCAACTGTTGAAACTCATTGGAGTTTCATTTGCAGCGAGCGTCGTGTCGTAATAGTCAGTGTAGGCATTATTCCGCCAACCTTGACAAACTTCCCTCACGTCATCGTAATTCAACTTGCAATGATCGCGTTCAGTTGAAATACGTCCATCATCGTCGTTGTAATCTGCACTGGCACCAACTCCGTCTCGGTCAAAGTCCAAGTGTTCGTCACCGTGGACAACTCCTACCATTGTACTCGATTCGGTAGCGTCCACCCATCCGTCACCGTCTGTATCTTCGCATCCGTGGGATGGGAGTTCTGTGTTCTGTTGGGGATTCTCGGGATCGGGTAACCATGCCCGCGTTGAGGTTCCAGGCTTGGTTGGGCACATGTCTGGAAGGTTACCAAGAGAGTTGTCTCCGTAGCCATCACCATCACCATCGACCCACTGTGTTCCATCGGATGGAAGTGCATCTGCACCTTGGACGGATGTCCAGTTTTCATCAGGGTCTGAGTAACCGTCCAAATCACTGTCTGGACAACCGTAGCGGTCTTGTGTAGAGAATCCATTGATGCTTGGACAACCATCCGGTGTTGTTCCTGATGGGTTGTCACCGTAGCCGTCACGATCGGCATCGGACCATTGTGTGGCATCGGAAGGATATGCATCGCCTTCGAGGCCATCGCTGTTGTCGCCGTAACCGTCACCATCCGTATCAATGGTTTGATCGCCGTTATCTGGGAACATATCGGTGTTGTCACCTACGCCGTCGCCGTCCGAATCGATGGATTCGTCAGCTTGGTTCGGGAATTCATCCGTGTTGTCACCAACACCGTCACCATCAGAGTCCATTGTTTCAGACGGATCGGTTGGGAAAGCATCCAATGCATCAGTGACACCATCTCCATCACTGTCGATGTCGAAAAGGTGAACCCTTGTCGAAGAGGAGAATCCTGAGACAATGTAGATTTCACCGTTCGATCCTTTCAGAGAACCAATGACCTTCCCGCTTGTATCATACGTGTTGCCTTCAATGAAGGATGATGTCGAAACTTCAATCAATTCACCAGACTGTGTACCGACGTGATAGGTTGCAAAATCCATTTGTTTGAGGTAAACGATTTGTGGTGAAGAGGAGATGGTCATGACCTCGTATGTGTAATCGGTAAGGTTGTATCGATAGAAGTCACCGCCAGCCGTTCCGACCAGAAGACGTCCGTTTGCGTCCAGTTCGATGACATTCACTGCCGAGGTCATATCGGTCAGTTGTTGAATCAATGTACCTGAGTTCGATGTGACTTTCACACGATTGTCATAGCCACCGGTCAAAACGGTACCAGTGGGTGTGATGAGCATGGTGTTCATTCCACTTGCGTGAGCGTTTGTAGCAATCCCTGAGGGTGCTCCGTTTGTCCATTCATCAGCACGACGTTGTCCCGCAAAGTAACCGAGCCAGATGTCACCATCGTTATCCCAGTCAACTGCATTGACCGGATTGCTTGTATTGAGATATTGTGTAACGATCTGTTGAGCGATTTGGACAATAACAACGCCAGTGTTGTGAGCGACTGCAACAAGATTCTCACCAGAGTCAATCGTCGCTGAATTGGCGGTGACGTTGAGGTCAAGCCCCCACACTTCTGTATGAGTGCCCGCTTCGAACGAGTTCACACTTAGTTGCCCGCTACCGGTAACCATCAGAATTTTTCCATCATTCATCTGCTCCCAAGCAACGACTTTTTCGCTGATGTTTTCCGTTTGTCCTGCATCGACAAGGTTCGCAGATACGGGTACAATCGGAAGCAAAAGATGACTCAAAAGCAAGCACAAAACAATGCTAGCCGTAGTTCGCATGAACGGGCGACACTGTCGTGAATTATCAAACAGACGCTTCTTTGTCTCATCAAGATTCATCCGAAGAT